>CAJAUT010000010.1 GCA_903945195.1 uncultured bacterium | reverse complement strand
GTTCAGCTCGTTGTAGACTGGCTCAACCATACTCCCAAGAAGTGTCTCGGGTATATGACTCCGTTTGAGATAATAACTCAGTAACTGGGATTACTTAAACAACAAGGTTGTGCGTTTCAAGTGCGAATGTAGGCAGGGGTTCATTGTGAGATCAATATCCTATATTATAGCATGTCTGCACTTTAAGGGAGTGCACTTTAAGGGTCCGACCCTTAAAGTAATTGTCTGGTAAAATACTAGATATGACTTTATCTGTAGGAATTGTAGGACTTCCAAATGTAGGCAAGAGCACCTTGTTTAATGCGCTCTTGTCCAAGCAACAAGCATTTGCTGCTAATTATCCCTTTGCCACGATCGAACCAAATGTGGGGATAGTGCCAGTGCCAGATGAGCGACTGGCTGTACTTGCGCCTATCGTAAATACTACCAAGCTAGTGCCAGCTACTGTGACATTTCTAGATATTGCAGGGCTCGTAAAGGGCGCATCTCAGGGCGAGGGGCTAGGAAATAAATTCCTTTCACATATCCGGGAAGCTAGTGTGGTGCTGCATGTCGTGCGCACTTTTGCTGACTCAAATGTGATCCAGACCGGCAGTGGGGACCCTGTAGAAGACTATCTGACTATTGAGACAGAACTACAACTGGCAGACCTTTCTACACTGGAAAAACAGAACCCGCCAAAAGCTTCGCATTCAGGCGGGCAGGAGAACCATGAAAAGTATCGCTGGTCGGCAGTGCTAAAGCTAAAGAGTGCACTGGAAGCTGGCGTATCTGCCAGAAGCGTAGATTTGCTGGATGAAGAGCTAGAAGCGGCTCGCGAGCTATTTTTACTGACAGCTAAACCTCAAATGTTTTGTTTAAATACAGATGAGGCGGGCATGGGTAAATCGGGCACGATAATAGCTGACTTTGTGGAAAGACTAAGAGCTAAGAAAATTGAGATCCAGGAATCTGATTGTGTGAGTATTTGTGCCAAGCTAGAGGAAGAGCTGGCTGGATTTGAAGGGGAAGAAAGGCTAGAGTATCTAAAGTCAGCTGGGATTGAGCGCACAGGACTAGAGACACTGATTGCTGCAGCTTACAAGAGACTAGGGCTACAGTCATTTCTGACCGCAGGTGAGCTAGAGGTGAGAGCCTGGACAGTAGCTGTTGGGTCACTAGCACCTGAGGCAGCTGGTGTGATCCATACAGATTTTGTGAAACACTTTATCTCGGCCAAAGTCTGCCACTACCATGATTTTGTGGAGCTGTCGGGATGGAAAGGGGCGGCAGAAAAAGGGAAGGTGAGGACAGAAGGTAAGACTTATGTGATGAAAGAAGGGGATATTATAGAATTTATGATTGGAAAGTAGTCGAGTTTACCCGTCTGCAACGCTTGTGCGTAGCACTGCGGGCAGGTGATAGGAAAATAGCTTATGAATGTAAGTGATTTTGAAAAGGGAATTATTCATTATGTCGTACCTGGAAAATTAAGAAGACTAAAAGAGACAAGATTAATAAAAGGTCCCGGGGCTCTGTATATCGTAAAGAAAGAAACCGATTTTGAATTCCCCTGGGCAGGGAGATTTGCTATTTCAAGAGAAAACGCTATGAATCCAGGAGGATATGTTAGCATGGGTGGGTCGGCGGTAAGACAGGAATGGCAAGTTTTAAGTTCTGCGATTTTATTTGGATTTATTCCTGCTGAGTCAATTGCTAATTGCAGATCAGTCGAGGACCTGCTAAAATTCCTCGTATGAATACATACGAACTAACAATAGTGATCCCAGAAGGCGAAAACGTAGAGCGCGTCGTAAAGATGGTGACTGCATTTGCCAAGAAAAACAAAGGTGAAATCAGTAAACAGGAGTCTTGGGGTAGTAAACACCTAGCTTATCCAATCAAGAAACTACTGACTGCTGATTACGAATACTTTGTGATATCACTTGAATCTGCAGCTCAGCTAGAACTAGACAAAACGATTAGAATGGATGAAAGTATACTCAGATACATGTTCGTCAGAGTTTAAGAATAGGAGGGTTTATGTCATCTAGATCTTTGAACAAGGTAATGCTTATCGGGAACCTAACTCGCGACGTCGAGGTGCGCTATACCCCGTCAGGTACGGCTGTGGCCACCTTTGGACTAGCTACCAATCGTAGCTGGAGCTCGGGAGACGGTAGTGATCGCCAAGAAGAGACCCAATTCCACCGCATTGTAGCCTGGAGCAAACTAGCTGAGATCTGTGGTCAACTGTTATTTAAAGGTCGCAAGATCTTTATCGAAGGTCGTCTACAAACTCGCAAATTCACTGGCCAAGATGGTCAGCAACGCGAAATCACTGAAATCGTAGCTGAAAATATGATGATCCTCGATACTCGCAATCGCGATGGCGCTCCTATGGGAGGGGCTAACGAGGAAGATTTTGTCGGGGTAAGTGAGGAGGTCTCTAATCAACCTCAAGAATCAGCTGCGGCTGAGGAAAAAGTTGAATCTCCTAAGAAAGTCGCTAAAAAAGTAGAAAAGGCCCCAGAGCCAGTCGATGACAGCGTCAACGTAGAAGATATACCATTCTAAGTTGAAAGTTTATAAAGTTTGTAAAGTTATAAAGAATAATAAAATATAAAGGACAAAAATATGCAACGCAAACCAAGACCAGAAAAACCAATTATGAGCAAGGGCGATGCCCCAATCGTATTTGATTACAAAGATAGTGCAACTCTCTCACGTTTTGTGACTGAGCAGGGTAGGATACTACCACGTGCTCGTACAGGACTAGATGCTAAAGGTCAGAGAGCTCTTAGAATCGCCGTAAAACGCGCACGTCTACTTGCACTCCTACCATTTGCAGCGTAATCTTTATCCTATGGCAAAAATAGGATTAAAACACATTCGCAACTTTTTTTTCCTAGTTTCTTTTGGACTACTGGTATTTGCTGGTGGTTATCAAACGGCTAGAGTCCAAAATGGTAATGTAGATAACGCAATCGTCAAGAAATTTGTAGGGTCGCCAACTGATGGAGCCGTAACGGCTGCTGATTTCTCGAAATTCTGGGAAGTGTGGAAGAGGTTAGAAAACTCCTATGTAGATCCTAGCAAACTAGATTATGCCAAGATGACCTGGGGTGCGATGAAGGGATTATCGCAGGCACTGGACGATCCATACACTCAGTATTTGCCACCTAAAGAAAACAAATCAGCGAGTGAAGATTTAAATGGTGCTTTTTTTGGAGTGGGGATAGAGCTAGGGTATATAGAAAATTCGCTTGGCGTGGTTTCTCCTATTGCCAATTCTCCTGCAGAAAAAGCCGGAGTCAGAGCAGGGGATTTAATTTTTAACATTAAAGATGAAAAGAAAAATGTAGACATAGATACGCTAAAGATGAGTTTGCCGACGGCTGTGTCATATATTAGAGGTGAAAAGGGTACGCCAGTAATACTTAACATGTATAGAGAAGGTGCGCCAAAGCCTTTTGACGTGACTATCGTGCGCGATGAGATAGTGGTCCCATCCGTAGAGCTTAAATTTATCGAGAAAGACGGTAAAAAAATTGCTCACCTAGAACTACACAAATTTGGTGGTCGCACAGATAGGGAATGGACTGCAAAGATTGCAGAGATCGTAGCTGCTAAACCATCTGGAGTAGTCTTAGATCTACGCAATAATCCTGGTGGCTATCTAGACGGGGCGGTTTTTGTATCATCTGAATTCCTGACATCTGGTGTGGTCGTGAAGCAAGAGGGGAGAAAGAGTACAGAGACATATAGTGTGGATCGCAAAGGAAGTCTGACCTCGATCCCACTTGTCGTGCTAGTAAATAAAGGATCAGCATCGGCTAGTGAGATCACGGCTGGGGCACTACAAGACAACAAGAGAGCGCAGATCATAGGTGATCAGTCATTTGGTAAGGGGACTGTGCAAGAGGTACAGGACCTGGCAGATGGATCATCGCTCCATGTAACTGTGGCTAAGTGGGTACTGCCTAGTGGTAGGTGGATAGGTAAAGAGGGGATCACACCTGATGTAAAGATAGAGGATAATTTTGAGACAAAAGATGTTGATGAGCAGCTAGATAAAGCTGTGCAAACAGTACTCCAGTAATCCGGTCTTCCAGTATTCCAGTGAAAGTTTGACAGGTGTGAGAAAATTTACTGAGTAAATATACTAATCTATGGAGGTATTCCTATGGAAAACAAAATATTTAGAGGTGTGATTGCTTTTGTAAATCGATTTACACGCAAAGATGAAATTTTTGGAAGTATGACTAAAGGAAATAGTATAGTGGATACTTCAGTTTCGGTAAAAGTGAATGCAGAAACCCAGTCTAATTTAACAAGAGCTGGAGCATCGGCTCAAGAGGTATATGAGGCGGCATTGGCTACTGCTATTGCTAATAGAGTTTCAGTAAGAATCGATAACATGGATGATGTAACTAATAATGGACCAACTCAACTTCCAATGTAACTATCAAAATAATTTACTTTTGTAATATATTGAATTTTTTGAAATGATTTTGTATATTGTGAAGTATGAAAAGTAAAACTAGTTATCAATTTGGGATGGGACTACTGGTAGGCGTATTTATCATGATTGTGTTTGTGGGCGGAGCTGTGTCTGAGCGTATCTGGGGACTGCCGATACTTAAAAATCTGAATGGCGGTGACCCGCCTTACGGCGAGGCAGGACTAGTGACTCAGAAGATATTGACAGAAGAAAATGTGGTGACAAGCGTGGCGGAAAAAGTCTCGCCGGCTGTCGTGACTGTGTCGTACAAGAGAGAGACTCCGGTGATGGAGCAATATTTCCTGGACCCATTTGGGATGTTTGGTGGTAGGCGCGCAACGGGTGAAGTTGATACGGAACAGGTAGATATCGGCAGTGGATTTATTGTGGATAAGTCAGGGCTCGTTGTGACCAATAAGCATGTGGTTTCAGCAGGGACTCCAAGTGATTACAAGATAGTACTAAAGGATGACAAAGAATATCAAGTCGAAAAAATTTGGCGTGACCCAGTCAATGATTTGGCAATACTTAAAATATCAAATGGTGAGTTTGAGGCGATAGAGATGGGGGACTCTGACAAGATCAAGGTAGGGAACTTTGTGGTAGCGATAGGTACTGCGCTAGGTGAGTTTCGCCATACGGTCACCACAGGTGTGGTATCTGGGCTAGGCCGTGGGATCACGGCAGGTGGTGGATTTACCGGTGCTGAGAAACTAGACAATGTGATCCAGACGGATGCAGCGATCAATCCAGGTAATTCTGGTGGTCCACTGCTAAACTCGGTAGGGCAAGTGATCGGGGTAAGCGTGGCGGTGTCACAGGGCGCTAACAATATCGGCTTTGCTCTACCTATCAATGTGGTTAAGGAATCGCTAAACAATTTTAATACGACAGGTCAATTTGAGAGACCATTCTTTGGGGTGCGCTACCAGCTGATCTCTAAAGAACAGGGGATCCTAAACAATGTACCTGCTGGGGCGTACGTGGTCGAGGTGGTTGCAGATAGTTCGGCAGATACAGCGGGAATTGTAAAAGGAGATATCATCACCAGATTTGACGGCAAAGAAATGACGGATGATAAAACTGGGCTTGCGGGAATGCTAGGTAAGAAGAAAATCGGGGACAAGGTGGAGGTAGAGGTGTATAGGGATAAGGAAATGAAGAAGATTCAGGTGGAGCTAAAGGGGGAGTAGACTCACTTCTTTTTGATAGATTAATTTTTGAGATTTGGTGTTGAAAATCATGAGAATAATGATATTTTCTGAGCGGCTGACAATCGTGCTTATGGCGTACTGATAAGCATATATTGAGGTACCATTTAAGGTGCGAGGCAAAAGATTTCTGATGATTTGTATTAGCATTGGAGTGAGAAGAGTGCTTTTTTTGAGATTACGAGAATTCATAGCTTCGTGGGCTAAAAATTGTCGTATTAATTGGCCTGATTCGCTTGCTGGAGCGGCAAAAATTTGGGCCTGGAGATTTGCCAAGCGAGCTATATATGTTTGCCGCATTTATGGTTTGCTCTGAGTCCTGTATTTACCCTGATATGTGATAGGTCCTGATGTGAACTCTAGAGCTAGTTGGCAGATGCGCACGCCTTCGTGGAGCCTTAGGATATTTGGTGATAGATTTGTGATTTCTAGTACCTGTCTGTTTTTGACTCCTGGGTGGATGAGGCCTGCTGAGATGTGGATGAGGAGACCTAGTCGGGCGAAGCGGCTGCGACCCTCGAGCCAGCCGACAATGTTGTCTGGCAAGGAGATTTTTTCTTTGGTGATTGCTAGGATAGTTTCTTGAGGTTTAAGGAGAATAGACCCTGCTGATTTTTTGGTAGTGTAGCGTTTGTAGTCGGTCGTTTCTAGTATGTCGATTGCGCCAGCGCGCTGGCGAAAGATCCGGTAATCAGAGCCGAGAGTTAGATCGATTGAGGCGCCGTTTAACTGAGTGGATTTGAGTGGGGGATCTATCACTAGTCTTTTTGACTTGATTTCTTCTAGGATGTTTTGTTTTGTTAGTAGCGACATCTGGTTCCTTTCTTGCCCGCAGGGGAGAGGGTGATCAAGCCTCCCATCGCGGGCAGCTATTATGCTGTTGGTTCCGGCGGATACCGTTCAGGCTTGCCATCACTACCTCTTATTCCACCCCAAGTAGTGAGCGTAACTGTGCCGTTTAGGACGGCGATATCTACGCAAAGCCCATATCCCAGCGTTAATCGCGTTTCCATCATTTCTTCCCCTGAGGCTTCATCAATCAATAAGGGTATCTTTTCTAGTAAAAACTCATAAAGTAGAGTTTTAGAATCTCTTTCGATTGGTGAAGTGAGAATACTACCACCATCCTGTATGCCGTATTTTGTAGCATAATGTGTTGCAGCCCATATTTGCATATCTAATTCTTGTACCATTTAATATTCACCTCCTTTCAAAGTTGGTAAAAATTGGGCAAAAAAAAAGACCTCTCGGTCTTTAATAAAAAATAGGGGGTTGTCCCCGGTTATTTGGGGAGAGCTTAGAAAGTTGTTGATGTTTAATATGCTCATAGCGCTTGGGAATGATAGCACGGAAAAGTCTTTTGTCAAATTTTTGGTGATTACCAGAGGAAAATTAAACTGAATCTTTGATAATAATTATTTTAAGTAGATACGTACACTATATTGTACACAATACTTGACATTATTTTGTATAGTGATATATTCGTATTATGAATAATATCGTACCAATTACTAAGGCCAGGGGACAGCTAGGGGATTTGGCGACCTTGGCAGTAGCTAGCAACTACTTCGTGTTGACCAGAGGTGGAAATCCTGCTGTGGCGCTAGTTGACCTTGAGTATTTAAAGAAACTTGAAAATACTGTCAAACAAATCACTCAAAAGACTTTTATTGATCCAAAACTGGATAAATTTAGTAGAGATTTTAGTGATAAGGAAATACTAGAGTGGCAAAACGAAGATCAACTTTAAAGATATTTTTGGATTCTAGCGTACTATTTACTGCTGTAAATTCATCATTTGGTGGCTCTGCAAAACTGTTTACAATGAAGAATATTACATTGCATGCGTCTAATATAGTCCTTCATGAAGTAGAGAAAAATGTCCGTAAAAAACTGGGAGAGATGTATGTAGAGAGATTTTTGCGATTGAGTAAAAAACTGGTAATCATATCTGAATTACCTAATACCAAAGAACTGTCTAAGTCGAGAAGTGTGATAGCGGATAAGGATAGTGCGATACTAAGTCAATTTATAAAATCTGCTTGTATGCACCTGATTACTTTGGATAAAAGGGATTTTTTGCAGCCAAAAGTGATAGGGTTCGCAAAGCCTAAAAAGATCTGGACTCCAAAGATGTTTTTTGACGAAATGTCTATGACTTGATAAGGAGATGAAGAAGGCGAAAGTGAATCTTACCAAGTGTGAGATAATTGCGGGTGATGAAAAATTTTGAAGTAAAAGTTGGGGATGTGATAAAAATGAAACTACCAGGAGAGTGGCAAGTGACCCAGATGGGAGATGAAAAAACCTTTTTTTATGGTATCGAAATAGAGTTGGATTTTAAAGAACATTTTATAGTTTGGAAAGGATTAATACCAGGGACACTTTTTGTTGATGATATAACCGAAGTATTGGGTAGTTTGGAAGAAAAGCTGAGTAGTAAAGATTAAACTGGGTCTTTGTTGATTTCTTGGTTGAGTTCGAAGAGTAGGGTGGTGAGGTCTCCTTCGAGGATGGCTTCGAGGTTGTGCCAGGAAAGGCCGACGCGGTGATCGGTCACACGGTTTTGAGGGAAATTGTATGTGCGGATCTTCTCGGCACGTGACCCACGACCCACAGCAGAGCGACGAGTTGCTTCTAATTTAGCTATGCGTTCTTCTTCTTGGATCTCCCAAAGTTTTGAACGCAAGAAATCTAGACAGATTTCACGGTTTCTTTGCTGATATCTCTCCTGTGTCGAGACTGTGGTGATGCCTGTTGGGGTATGGATGAGGCGGACAGCGGTACTAACTTTGTTTACGTTTTGGCCGCCGTGGCCACCAGCGCGAAAAAACTGCCATTCTAAATCTTCGTCACGAATCGTGATCTTTTGGGCATCGACTTTTGGTAAGACTGCCACACTAGCGGTAGAGGTGTGGATACGGCCCTGCGACTCGGTGCTGGGGACTCTCTGGACGCGGTGTACGCCGCTTTCCCATTTAAATAGGCCGTAGGCGCCCTGAGGCAAAGTGGGGTCAGAGGGGCGGCCAGAGAACAGCCAGGTCCCTTCGTCCATCAGCTCGTATTTGATACCTTGGATTTCGGCGAAGCGTTTGTACATGCGCTCGAGATCGGCTGCCCAGTTTTTGGCTTCGTCACCACCAGCACCAGCACGAAACTCGATGATAGCTGGACGTTTGTCTTGCTCAGTATCGGCAGAAGTTTCTAGGGAAGCTAAGCGTGCGGTGAGATCTGCGATAGACGCGCGAAGATCGTAGATCTCCGATCTAGCCATATTTGCCAGCTCGTCGTTGCCTTTTGAGAGTTCTTCGTTCTCTAATATCTGATTTTCCTTGGAAAGGATTTCCCTGGCTAGATCTACCTTTGGTGACAAATCAGAGATTTCTTCCCCGATTTCGCCTAATCTAGAGGTATTGGCTGGATCTGCGGACTCTTTGACAAGTTCGTCATATTTTTCGATTAGTGCCGCAAGATCTGTTGCCATAGTATGAGTATATCCCACTACGCCTGATTGGGCTTCGCTGGGACAAGCAATCTAGTTGAGTGAAGCTGCTCTAATATCTGTTAGTGTTTGGGGACCATTGCCACTGGATTTACGATCTTTTTTGAGTTTTTTGCCTGTAGCAGCCTTTTGTTTGGCCTGGAATTTCTCTACGCGACCTAGTTGATCGACGAAACGCATCTCACCAGTGAAGAAAGGATGGCATTTGGCGCAGATGTCTACAGTCATGGCATCTCTGGTAGAACCAGAGATAAAAGAAGCACCACAGGAACAGGTGATGGTGATTTGGTTGTATTTTGGATGTATGTTTGCTTTCATAAGAGAGAATTGTACCACAAGAGCATATTTATTGGGAAGATCTGAATTCTGCGCGGTAGACGCCGTAGGCGATGATGGCGGTCGCGATGAGTGTGATAACTCCAGGCTTTTCCCCAAGGATGATGTAGGCAGCGGGGATAGCTACAAGTCCATTTAGATAGCCAAAGAGATTGGCTTCTGAGACCTCGATCTTGCTGACAGCATAAAGATGGAGTGCAAAGGCGATGATACCTCCTGGAATCGCCATATAGAGGACTGGCATAAGCACTGCTGTATTTGAGGTGAGGATAGATAAGCTAGGCAAGATATTTTGAGTATTTAAGATGAGTCCATAGATGAGCGCTGTCATGAGGTAGGTGAGTGAACCTGTGTAAAGTGGTGGTTTGGTTTTGTAGATTTTTTTGGCGATGATCGCGTAGATAGTATAGGTCAGGCCATAACCAAGGATGTACATATTGCCAATGGTGCTAGAGGGAGAATCGATCCCGCCTGATAAAGCTGGACCGATGACCAAGATAAACGAGCCAAGAAGTGCAAGTCCTAGACCTTGCCATTCTCTTTTGTTTTCTTTTTCGTGTAAGAACCAGACGCTTCCTAGGACAATAAAGAGGGGATAGATGGAGCCAAGTAGAGAAGCTTCGATCGAGCTCGTACGTGATAAGCCTTCGTAAAGTAAATATAGAGGTATTGTGATACCTAAAAGCTCAATAAGAGTGACTTTGATGATATAAGATAGCTTTGGATGTGATTTGAAGTAGTAAATGAGAAAAATGGGGAGCGAGACGATGCCGGCTACTAAAAAGCGAAAGTAGAGATACTGCATGGGGGAGATAAAGTCGAAGGCTGGTTTGATGAGTGGGAAGGCAATACCCCAGATGAAGACATTGGTAAGTAAAGCGGTATAGGCAAGACGACGAGATTTGGTCACTACACTACTATCGCAGTTTAGCCATGGCTTCGTCAATGGCTAGAGTGGATTGCTGCCGAGTCGCTAGATCTTTGAGAGTGACCATATTTTTGCCTGCTTCATCAGTCCCTATCACAAGGACATAGGGAATAGATTTTTTGTCGGCATATTTGAGTTGCTTCTCCATCTTGGCAGATGGATCTGGATAAAGCTCGGTATTGATCCCTGATCCGCGTAGAGCGCGCGCAGCCTTCAAGGCCTGGCCTTGAAGGTCGGGGGCGAAGATGGTTACAAGTACTTGGGTCTTGGTAATGAGTGCTGGGATGAGGCCGAGCTGATCGGCGGCTTCTACCGTACGATCAAAGCCCCAGGCCATGCCTGTAGCTGGCATGTCTAAACCTGTAAGGCGCTGCATCATGCCGTCGTAGCGTTCGCCGCCACCGACAGAGCCGACAGTGTAATCTTCGATCACGATCTCCCAGATAGGACCTTGGGAATAAGAGAATGAACGGGCGAGCGTAGGTTCGAAGCGATAATACTCACTACCAAACCCAGACTTCTCTAGATAGGAGATGATGGTTTTGATGGTTTCATCTGGCTGAATATTTGCAATGGCGTCGAAATATTTATTTGCATCTGAGTCTGAGATGCCTTTTTTTATCATGTCAACAATCACGCCGTCACGACCTATTTTTTTGAGTTTGTCGACGGCCACGATTGCGTCATAGGGTATATCTTTCATAAGATCGCGATTGTTGAAAATGATGACTGGTTTTTTGAAGCCGATTTTTAGAAGTGTATCTAGGTTGACTGCGATGACCTCTGCATCAGCACTCGGACCTGCAACTCCGAAGATATCTAGATCAAACTGGGTGAACTCACGGTAACGGCCACGCTGGCTATTTTCGGCACGGAAGACCGACTGAGTCTGGTAGCGGCGGAAGGGGAAGACTAGATCATTTTGGTTGGCAGCGACGTAGCGGCAAGTGGGGACTGTCTGGTCATAGCGAAGCATCACTTCGCGTTTCCCCTGATCTGTGAATTTATAAAAGAGTTTTTCGTCTTCGCCGATTTCACCTTTAAAAACTTCGTAGGACTCAATGGTGGGGGTTTCGATGGGTTCAAAGCCCCAGGCCTCTGCTGTTTTGACCATGATGTCTTTGACCCACTGACGTTTGTAGACATCGGCAGGTAAAAAGTCGCGGAAACCTTTAAGTGTTTGTAGATTTTGTTTTTGCATATAGTTTGATTATACCTTTATTTTGAATATTTTTTTAAGATATTTAAAACATTTTGATAGGTAGTTTCTAGATCTATGATCTCTACGTATTCGTTGACCGCGTGGGCTACAGCAGGGGTAGCTGCTCCTATAGCTAGGCAGGTGGGCTTGCCACAGCTGGCCCAGATCATCTGAGTATCTACGTAACCACCAAAAGTTTCTGGGATACCTGGTAAATCTAACTTGGTTGAGATGTCCTGATATGGCGTGATCCATGCACCCAAATCGTGTCTAACTGCAAAATCAACAAGTTCTAGTTTGGCGGAAGCGGCGTATCTACTAAGGATAGCTTTTACGACCTGACTATCTAAATTTGGCGAAGCAGGGCGGATATCTAGGACAAACTCGGCAATGTCTGCGATATTGTTGCCTTCACGACCATACCTATTGTCACCTAGATTTAGGCCGCCTTGGATGTAAGCCAGATTTAGCGTACTAATACCAAGTACTGGATCACTATATTTGGTAGCAAGCTGACGTTTTAGTTTGGCCACGCAGTTTGTACCACTGACAATAGCATTGACACCATTGTCGGGCCGTCCGGCATGACCAGTTTTACCTAGCAACTTAAAACTTACCTCTATGAGTCCTCGACAACCTGTGCCAATCTTGCCAGTGTAGCCGTCGAGAGAGACAACTAGTTCTGGAGACAGAGCTGAACCATATTCTTTGATAAAAGCTTTCATGCCGGCAAAGTCATACTCCTCGTCTATGTAGATGAGTACCATAAGACCGGGCATATCTTTGGAATCGGCTATAGCTTGAAGCATGGCTGAAAGTGAACCTTTCATGTCGCTTGAACCGCGACCATAGAGACGATCGTTTTTGATAACTGGTACAAATGGATCCATCTCCCAGTTTGCTCCGGCTTGAACGGTATCTATATGACCTGCGAAGATGATCCTCGTGGGCGTTTCGCCTATGGTTTTAGCGATTATGTTGTAGCGGCCATTTATGACTGGCTGTTTGATGACATCAAGCTTGGTATTGGCTTTGAGCCAATCGAAAATAAAATCAGCAACTTTTATTTCGTCACAACCAGTCCCCACCCACGAGGGGATGGAGACGAGTTGACTGGTAAGTTCTAGTGTTTTGGTCATATATTTACCTAAAATAATTGATAGCAGGCTTATAATTCCAATATTTGATTGTCTCACAAACATCATCAGTACGATCAAAAATTGTATTTTGTCCGTCACATAATTCACTTTCTGTTTGATACCAACATGCCATATTAAGAGGATTAGATAAATCGCATTTTTCAGCATTTGCCGGTGGACTATCTTTAGTATTTTTGGCAATAGATAGATTATTTTGCGAGTCATAAAATGAGTCGACCCCATAAATCATTACTCCAAGGGTTGTAAGAAATAGTGCAAATTCAATTCCTCCTCTAATTCTCTCTGGCATCTTATTATATTTTTCTTTCATAAAGTTCCTTTAGTAAATACAAAAAACCCGCCTGGTGGCGGGGTATGGGAAAGAGACTAATTGTCTATTTTTTACGCAAAATGCGTCCCCGCCACAAATGTATGGGGGGTATGACCTGCCCGCAGTGCTATAGCACAGCTATTGCAGGCGGGTGAATCGGCTGATAAACACATGATTTTTGTCATAGTTTGGGTAATATAGCAGCTAACTGAGAATTGTCAAATTTTTGCGGCAGATAGTAGTTTTTTGTCTAGGGAGAGGAGGGGATAATGAGTTGATTTGTGCATGGATAGATAGGAGGCGTCGTAGAAGGATAGATTTCGCGAGGTAGCGAGTTTTAGGACTGCGTCATAGTTGACTGGCTTGAGTTTGATATCAAGATTGAAAAATTGTTTAAAAAGTTCATTTGCCTGCGAGTTGGTTAATCTTTTTGAAAGTACGCCAGATTTTAGACTATTGCCGATTTCAAAGGGTAGAATAATGGGTGCGCTGAGAGTGATCCTGTGATGTAGGTGATCTGTAATGATTTTTTCATGATTGGGATCGATTTTTTCATCCACCATCAAGTAGGAGATTATAACTGAGGAATCAACTACATAATGCTTTGGATCAGTATTTGTGACCATGGTGTGCCATCTCTTTGATTTCTTCGACAGTAAGATGTAAATTTAGTGACTTGCGAATCTTTTGGATCTTGGCGGCTGCATCTAGCCTGGAATTTTTGATATTATTTTTTTGTTTGTGAATCTGCTTGGTTTTGTAGCTGAAGTTGGCAGCGTGGCGGATGGCTTCACCAAAAGAAACATTCATGGCTAGGGCAGCGTCCTGAATAAGACTCTTGGTTTCGTGATCTAGTAGGATTTGTGCTCGTTGGTTCAACATACACATATAGCATACACATGTTTTTAGGGGGTGTCAAACTTTACTCACTGAGGGCGGCAGTCTTGACGCGCATGATCACTGAGGCAGTCAAGATATCATCATCGTCTTTGGTGGCTGTGTAGATGACAGTATCGCCAAGTGAAAGATCGGCGAAATCGATCGTGGCTACTGCTGATTTGTAGAGAGACTTGGTATTTACCTCGATCACTTTGTCTGAGCCTTCAACTAGTAAAGTGAGTGAGGTTTTTGAAAGTTTGGAAATGGTGCCAAAACCTGAGGTTTTTGTAGAAGTTTGGATAGGGTCGATGCTCACAATTAATCTTTTGGCTTCTAAGACATCTGTTTCTTTGGGGATGCCTATGGCGATGATGTAGTCGCCTATGCGCATATCATCTGATTTGATCGCGGAGCTACCTGGAGATCTAACGATGTTTGTGGTGGAAGTAAGCTTGAGATCTTTTTTACCATCTTTGTCTTCCATGATGACGGTATCTTTGATGATATCTTTGATTTTGCCGATATAGCCTTTGGTATCTTGGGTGGCAGTAGTTGTGTCATCTGATGAAGCGAGGGATTCCTGGAGTCTTTTTTTGAGATTTTCGTTTACTGTGGATGAATTGTCTGAGGGGGAAGGTGAAGGAGAGGGGCTAGCGGCATAGGCTGGGTAAGCAGTCAAGATAAGCGCGATAAAGGGGATTAAATATAGTTTTTTATACATAGATATTTTTGAAGGTAAACTTTATCACAACTGAGCTGTTGTGTACACCGCACTCAAGGTCTTCTCGACTTTCTTGCCGTCATTTTGATAAACAGTCACGGTGATGGTATTGGCACCTTTGATAAGTACGATGTCTTGGCTAAAGGTGCCGGCGTCACTTGGGACGATCAGATATTCGCCTTTTTCGGCTAGGATAGCGATGTAGGTGCCTGGGAGAGTCTTGCCGGTGAGCGTGAGCTTGGGCTCTGTCGTGACGGAGTTGTCTGGGGTCGTAAGATCTACAAAGAGCTCATTCGACTTTCTCTCGATTTTGCCCGATTCTACAGGACGATTTTGTTGTGCATCTTTGCTTGGAATTTTGATTTTGCTGAGTGCAGTCCTGGCCCTCAAGATGCCACCAGTGACAACCAAGGCAATGATCAAACCTATAACTATAGCTACGGTGACTTCTTTTTTAACTTTCATCTTAGGCCACATATTAGCCTAAAGTAGTAAGTTCGTAAAGTCTGTAAAGTCTGATTTAGATGTGATAGTATATTTACCTATGGATATAAGTTATTTAGGAAAAGATAGTTTCAAGATCAAAGCTAAAAATGGGACAGTGACTGCCGCTGCCGCGAAGCTGACGATTTCTCATAAAAGTGGTGGGGACGACTTTATCATCACTCAACCTGGAGAGTATGAAGTAGAGGGAATTTCGGTATTTGGATACAAGGCAGAAACAAGTAATGTCTACGTGATACAGTTTGATGATGTGAGAGTAGCGTATTTAGGCAATATAGAAAAAGCATTGTCTGAAAAATCTATTTCTGATCTAGAAAATATTGACGTAGTCATACTGTCTGCTGACAGTATGCCAGCAAAAGATAGTGTCGAACTAGTGTCTAAACTCGAACCTTATTATGTATTGCCATATGGTGAGCAAACAGCCAAGTTTATCGCTTCGTATGAACACGGGTCACGCAGTGTAAAGAGTCTAAATTTGTCTAAAGTTTCACTACCCGAAGATTTGACTGAAGTGATAGTGTTTGAATAGTTAGTACTTAGTGTAGACCCTAGTTCTCTGATGTAGAATGAAGATATGGCAGTGCAGAAAGTTCCCCCACATAGTGATGATGCAGAAATGTCGGTGCTGGGATCAATCCTGATCGACAAAGACGCTATCGTACAAATCTCTGAATTTCTAAAACCAGAACATTTTTATCAAACTAAACACGGCGATATCTTTGAAGCAATGATCAAGCTCTTTGAGTCGCGCGAACCGATAGACCTAGTGACCTTGCCACAAAAACTCAAGTCTATGAAACTGCTGGACGCTGTGGGTGGAGTGTCTTATATCTCGACGCTTGTGGAAGGGGTGCCAAGCTCGGCCAATATCCGCCACTACGGGGAGATCATCCAGGGGTATTACACAAGACGCAGACTGATCTCTGACTCGGCTTCGATGATAGAGATGTCGTTTGATGAGGGTAGTGATATAGCTGGGATCCTGGACTCGGCCGAGCAAAAAGTATTTTCTTTGTCGCAGTCTAGTACCAAGCAGGGGTTTATTCCTATTCGCAGCGTACTATCTGAAAGTTTTGATAGGTTGGACGAACTGTCTAAAAGATCTGGAGCACTGCGGGGTGTACCATCTGGCTTTACTGATCTAGACAATACGCTGGCTGGGATGCAGGACTCAAATCTGATCATTTTGGCAGCGAGGCCCGGCATGGGCAAGTGTGTGGCTGGAGACACGCTGATGGTAGATACTCTGACTGGTGAACGTATGAGGATGGACGCGTTTGTAAAGAATGGAAAGGGTAAGGTGCTGAGCTTAAATAATCACTGGAAAATGGAGCTTAGAAATCCGAGCATTTATCTGGATGATGGAGTAAAACCCGTATTTGAAGTAAAAACTAATCTAGGCAACAAAATAAAAGCTACTGCAGTACATCCTCTTTTGACTATTGATGGGTGGAAAAGGGTGGAGGAGCTTGTGCCAGGTGACAGAATCGCAGTGCCTAGAAAAATAGAGATTTTTGGGGAGTCGAAGCTCGAAGAGTATAAAGTAGCAACGCTTGCGTATTTACTTGGAGACGGTGGACTGACTAATAAGAATCCTAGGTTTACCAATGGATCTGAGAAAGTTAGGTCAGACTTTGCAAAATACGTAACTCAATTTGAAGGTGTGGTCGTAAAAAATATTAGCTCAAATGGTCGGACTCAAAGTGTGTCTGCAAGCAAAGATTTGGGATGGAAACAGCAGCAGAGAGACGTTTTTGCCAAAAAGTTGGTCGAACATTTTGAATCCACAGGACTGTCTCAGGCTCAGTTTGCAAAAAATTTAAACGTAAGCGTTGCAAGCGTAAGTTTGTGGGTGAATGCTTTGAGTATGCCTACAGGTGATACTTTTAGATTAGTATCAAAAGTATTAAATATCCAAATCCCTGACGCACAAAAGAATTCTTTGACAGACTGGTTGATAGAGCTAGATATATTTGGAAAAAATGCACTAGAGAAATTTATCCCCAATGTAATATTTACACTTCCAAAATCTAAAATGGCTTTGTTTTTGAATCGACTTTTTGCGTGCGATGGTAGCGTTGTGATAAATAAAGATAATACTGTACGACTGAGCTATGCATCTAGTTCTTATATCTTGGCAGAGCAAGTGAAACATTTGCTCCTTAGATTTGGGATAATTGCCAAATTGCGAGAAAAGAAGATCAAGTATAGAGACCAGATCAAAATTTCATTTGAGGTAGAAGTGTTTGGAGCTAGCGAAATTTTGCATTTTGCAAGTGAGATAGGAATTTTTGGTAAGGAAGAAAAGTTGGATAAAGCCGTAAAAATAGTCTTGCCAAAATCAAGTGCAAAAAACTGGACCCATGACACTTTGCCTTTTAATGTGTGGGGGATCGTAGAAAAAGAAAAGGGAGATATTTCTTGGGCTGAGCTTTCGAGAATGATGGGGAAAAATGAAGGTGCAAATATCCATGCATGGAAAAGACAGCTCCGCAGAGATACTTTACTAGCGATTGCGAAGGCTTTACAGTCTAGGATTTTGTCAGAGATCGCAAGTAGTGATGTATTTTTTGACCAAATAGTTTCTATTGAGCCAAAAGGCAAGGAAAATGTATATGATCTGACTGTAGATGATGTGCACAATTTTGTGGCTAGCGATATCTTGGTGCACAACACAGCCTTTTCGCTAAATATTGCTCAGTATGCAAGTGTGGTGGCAAAGGTGCCTGTAGGATATTTTTCGCTTGAAATGAGTAAAGAAGAGCTGGTGGACCGTATGCTGGTGTCGCAAGCGGATATTGATGCATGGAGACTAAAGACAGGTAAGCTGACGCCAAGTGATTTTGAAAAATTATCTGAGGCCATGGGAGTGCTGGCTGAGGCACCGCTATATATCGACGATACGCCAGGTATCTCCGTACTAGAGATGAGAACTAAAGCCAGACGTTTAAAGTCGGAGCACAACGTGGGTCTCATATTTGTCGACTATTTGCAGCTAGTAAAGGGCCGCAATCTAGAAAATCGTGTCCAGGAGGTGGCCGAGATCTCCCAAGGTATGAAAAACTTGGCTCGTGAATTAAAGATCCCTGTGGTAGCTATGTCGCAACTATCTCGTGCAATCGAAAATAGGGGAGCAGGTAGCTCGCCACAACTATCTGATCTACGTGAATCTGGGAGTATCGAGCAAGATGCGGACGTTGTGATGTTCCTTTATCGCGAGGACGCAGAAGACCTATCTAGTGTGAAGCTAAATATTGCCAAACATCGCAATGGGGCTCTACGCACCATTGATCTTAGGTTTAAAGGTGACCGCGTCCGGTTTTACGGGGTGGATAAGGCACACTAGTGTTAAAATACAATTATGCCTAGGTGGCGGAATGGTATACGCGCGAGTCTCAAAAACTCGTGGTTGTAATGACCTTGAGAGTTCGAGTCTCTCCCTAGGCACTTTAGTTTAGCGAAAAATCCAAAGGATAATAAGCAGTAAGACTTGGGGGGCGAGGCCGTCGATGGCAGAGGGGATAGAGTGATGGAAGATGTGATGGAATTTGTTTAAAGGTTTTAAAAACCAGGGTTCGTATTTGAGGAAGTTCCGTGGAGCTTCGAGAAAATCTGGAATGAGACCCACAAAAGCACCCCAGTAAGGTGCAAAGTTCCGAACACTCGCATCCGCAAGGTTCGGAACTATGGGGAAACGAGGGTAGTAGAAAACTAGGACAATGATACCGGCAAGTATTAGATCTACGATGCCGTGCTTTATAGCGTCGCTCCTCGTCTTTTTGCCGCTACCAAGGCCTGTGCCCGCGTCCCAGTGAGGGACGGCATCTTCTAGATAGTGTGACAAAAGTATGAGAGGAATGGCAAGTATAGGATTGCCTATTTTGACTGCGATAAAGGCGCCTGTTGCGGCATGACTGATTGATAGCATGTAAAAAGTATATCAGAATTTATTTTATATTCCTGCAAGGTCTGACCTCGTAGGACTACGCCTACAAGATCAGACCTTAAATCACAGGCATGTTACAATTTGTTTATTATGTTTCCAATACTTATTAGTATCGGTCCAGTCAAAATATATTCGTACGGGGTAATGCTGGCCATAGGACTCTTTATCGCTTTGTATTATTGGTGGAAGATGGGGCGTGACGAGCATTTTGATGAGATTTCGTTGTTTGATGGATATTTTTTATCTTTGATTATATTTTTTGTAATTGGAAGACTTGGCTACGTACTCTTGCATATGAACCAAGTGGGTACTCTTTATCGCTCACTTGCGATCCTTACATTCCCTGGTATAGATAGTTTTGTTGGGATTCTTGCAGCGATAATTTTTATCATCTTGTTTGCTAGAAGTAACGATTGGGATCCATGGAAAGTCGCAGATAGTTTTGCAGTTGCTTTGTCTATGGTCCTCATCTTTGGCGGCATAGGAGGATTGCTGAATGGTAGTAATCCAGGTATAGCTGTCGGTTGGGGAGTAATGTATCCAGGCCAAACTGAAAATAGAATACCTGTAGATGCTCTAATCATCATTTGGTCTTTGATCACTTTTGCGATCGTATCTAAAGTACGCAAAAATTTCCGTTTTTACTCTTGGTATAAAGGTGAATCAAGTATGGCGCAAGAGGGATTGGCTAGTTTGATGTTTGGCGTCGCAACAGGATTGTATTTTGTAATTTCGGGATGGATTAATCAATATGGATGGATAAAATTGTTTGGAGTGATTCCGCTAGAATTTATTTTGGGAATCGTTTTGATTGTAGTTTGTGCGTATCTGATAGAGAAAAGAGTGGGTAGACGAGATGCTAGTTTGTGGGGTAAGCTAAAGGGATTAATAAGGAGAAAATAAATATGCAGTACCCAAGAAATATCCTACAACCAGTTTTTGATTATCTTAAAAAATTGGAAACTGATTTGCTGCATCGTAAGAAATCTCTTGCTAAAGAAGATCCTTTTGCTGATGCAAGTCGACTAAATGATAATGCAAGTGATGATACCGAAGCTGCAGAGCAGTTTGGGCATGCTCAGTCTGCTGCGCTTGGTGAAGAAACTAGTGATGCTTTAAAGCGCGTACGAGGAGCCATGGATAGGGTGGACGATGGAACTTATGGCAAGTGTATAAAATGTGGAGAAATGATAAATACTGATAGGCTTGGGATAGATCCTACCGCAGAAATGTGTATGGATTGTGCCAAAAATGTTAAATAGGGGAGTATCCTTTGGTCTGTTGCCTGGAATTTCTAATATTTTAATTGGGGTTGTGATAGTCTCGCTTGTTATTTATGCGGTTAAAGTGCGGGAATTAATTGGGCGACTAGGGTTGGGCCTTATGATCATTGGGGGATTGGGGAATTTGTACCAGAGAGTGATGTATGGAGGAGTGGTAGATAATCTAAATTTTTTTGGGTTGTTTTATAATAATGTTTTTGATTATTTGATTGTGGGTGGGGCGGTAGTATTAATTTTCGAATATTTTCGGACAACCAGATGACTCGGATGGTCAGAGTTTCAGAGAATCTGACTTTCAGAATATCTGATTTATCTGAAGTTCTGAGTTTTCTGATTGTCTGAAGTATAATACCTTATATGGAAATACAAATCATTTTTGAAGATAGTGAGATAGTGGTGATCGACAAGCCATCTGGGATCGTGTGCAATAGGGCGGACACTGTGCAGGGGGAGACTCTCCAGGACTGGTGGGAAGAGCGCTTTAGCCAGCAGTTACAAGTTCATAAAGTCCATCAAGTTGAAAGTGAGGATGAAAAGTATTTCTTGGAGCGTAGTGGACTCGTACATAGACTGGATAGAGAAACTAGTGGCGTGATGGTGATGGCTAAGACTGTAGAGGCATTTGTGAGCCTACTGAAACAATTTAAGGAGCGTGGGGTGCAAAAACAATATCAGGCGCTCACCCATGGATACTGGGAGGCTAGAGAGGGACTGATATGCCTGCCTATAGCTAGGAGACGTGATGATCGCAAGAAGTTTGGGGTACGTGAGGACGGGCGCGAGAGCGTGACTGCTTATGAAGTGCTAAGTGAATATACGACCTGGGAGTTCCCCAAAGAACTAAAAGTGGATGATAGGGGGTATGTAGGATTTTCACTGGTCAAATTTTTACCCAAAACTGGACGAACTCACCAGATCCGCGTGCATGCTAAGCAGATGGGTCACCCGATCGTAGGGGATTTTGACTATGCTGGACGCAAGAGAAATAGGGAAGATAGAAAGTGGTGCAATAGAGTCATGCTGCAGGCACAGAGGATAGAGTTTGAGCATCCGCGCAATGGGAAACGAATTCATTTTGAATCGACCAATACTGAGCTCAATGACGCGCTCAAGTATATGGGCGCGCCAGTGAATCACATACCGGGTATGTGATGTTACGCCAGATTTGACGGGTGTGGGATAATTGATTATATTAGATTAATTGTTAGGGGATTTTTATGGCAGAAGGTTATTTGATAGTTGAAGAACACTATTTACATGGGGTTTAGAACACTATTAGATAATCAGCATCGCGTCGCCGAATGAGAAGAAGCGATATTTTTCCTTTATAGCTATGGCATAGGCGCGACCTAGGAGAGAGTCAGCAAAATTAGTGAATTTTTCGTTTGAGTTGGGTGAGCTACAAAAAGCGGAGACGAGCATGAGTAGTGTGCTGCCTGGTAAATGGAAATTGGTCATAAGGGCATCTACTAGTTGGAACTTGTAGGGTGGGTAGATAAAGATATTAGTTGAGAAGGAGCCGGATCGCAAAAGTTCCGATCTATCTTTCGCTCCGCTGCAGACCGCTCTAAGATCGGAACTATGGGAACTAGGGGGTAGGGCGGCGTTTGACTCGAGTGCGCGCATGGTGGTGGTGCCGATAGAAAGGAGCTTTAAACAAAGGTCCGACCTTTGTTTATTTATTGCGGAGGCGGCGGTAGGTGAGATGGTGTAGGACTCGCTATGCATATGGTGATTCTGGATATCGTTTTCCTTAACTGGGAGGAAAGTGCCTAGGCCAACATTGAGGGTAAGTTCGTTCCAACTATGATCTACTTTGATATCTTTGAGAAGTTGAGGTGTAAAGTGGAGACCGGCCGTAGGAGCAGCGGCAGAGAAGCCGTATTTGGCATAGATAGTTTGGTAGTCTTTTGAGTTGCCAAGTAATTTTTTGATGTATGGAGGAGTGGGCATGGTGCCAATAGTTGAGAGGGTGGTCCGGAGCATAGACTCTTCTTGATTAAATTTTATCACTCTTTCGTATCCTGTGGGGTCAGACCTTCCCGCCTTTGAGTCTGGCGGTTGGGCTCGTCCTTCAAGGTCTGACCCCTGAAAGCGCACGATATCACCTAATTTTAACCCTGGCTTTGAAATACAGAGATAGCTAGAGTGGCCAAGGGGTTGTGTGAGTAAGATCTCTACTTTACCCCCTGTTGATTTGTGACCCATGAGACGAGCGGGGAAGACTTTGGTATTGTTTGCCACGATAAAATAATCTGGAGGCAATAGCTTGGGTAAATCAGAGACATGGTGGTGCGAGATCTCACCACTAGACCTATTTATGAGCATGAGCCTGGCAGAGTCGCGAGGAACCGCTTGTTCCTGTGCAATAAGCTCTGTGGGTAGATCGTAGGCAAAATCAGTAAGTAACATAGGAGCATTATAATCGCAAAAGTCGGATATGTTAGCATGGAGAAATGAAGTGGGCGAAGCTAAGTATTTTTTTGGTGGTAATCCTTGTTGTTGCTGGACTATTTGTCAAAGAGTATAAAAAGAGCCAAGTAGTTGGTCACTCAAAATATCGTTTTAATCTGGCTACGATAAATCCAGACAAAGGGGTCACATTTGTGTCTTTTGATCCAGCTGAGCGTAGCGTCCTTTTGATCCCTTTTCCTACAAATCTAGCTATTACATCTCGTAGTAGTGGAGAGTACTCTATCTCGTCTTTGTACAAATTGGGCTCTTATACCGGACAAGGAGGTAGGTTTGCCAGGCAGAAAATACAGGGATTTATGCGTGTCCCAGTACCTGGATATATCGTAGGCAAAGGTGGCTATAAATCACAGCTTTTTAAGGCCATATTTAGTGGAGGTGAAACTAGCTTGTCTAGATTTGATGCTTTGGTACTACTGCTTCGTAGCAGTAGTTATAAAACTAGAATAGTTGAAGAAAAAGAACTGATAAGAGCTGGAGTGATAGAGGACAACAAATATAAAAGTGAAAGATTGCAAGAATATGTAGGAAGCAGATTGTTTGATTGGGGGATAGGTGGCAAGGAAATAATGGTCTCTATAGTAAATGCTAGTGGCGAAAATGGACTGGGTAGTGATATGGCAGAATTCCTTACCAATCTTGGACTAGACGTGGTCATGGTTCGTTCGGCTAATAGTGATGCGATACTTGAACATAGTGAGTGGCAGATAGAAGACATTGATAAGCAAGATGAATTTGGCTATATCTTCCAAAATTTGTTTGAGTTACCAAAACCTATTATTGAAAAAATTGGCGGTGAGTATAGATCCCAAGTATTAATAAAAGTAGGAAAAGACGCAAAAAACTTATTTTAATTTGACGTTACTAGTGCGAGAGAAAGATGGGCCAGCCGAAGCTCTCTTTGGACGTTTGAGTTCTCTAATAAAAATTGTTACTGTATTGTCACTTGAGCCTTTGAGACAGGCAGTGTAGTCATAGCCAGATTTGATTAGAGTAATTAAGCGAAGCGAAAGATCGTCTGGTAGACAGCCAATGCAGACTTTGTCATCTGTATGAATAGCCACTAATCTACTCTTTGGAACGAGTTCGAGTTTTTGTTTGCAAACCAAGGAAAGAAGAATATCGCGACTAGCTACTTTGATGAGCTGAGTACTTTTGGTAAGCCCTGGTAGTTCAATAAAATCTTCGGTAGCCAATGCGACAGAAGCGAGATTGTTTTTTTGGTGAGGTAGGAGTTTTAAATTTTTTGTAGCAATTGTGTCGTACTTGTCTATTTTTAATACTTGTTTGTATGCGTCGCTAGCGGCTTCTTTTTGGCCCATTTCGGTATAGGCTCTACCTAGTCGATTGAGAGCGGTAATATTTAGGGGATTTGTGGACAATATCTCAAGGTTGATTTCGACGGCTAGCTCCCAGTCTCCCCTGAGTGCTGCTTGGATGGCTTTGTCTTGTATCTCATGCATTGATCGCCTCATTATCGGGAGTTACGCGATGTTTGTCAAGTGATAGAATAGGGGTATGTCAGGACATAGTAAGTGGAGCAACATCAAAAATAAAAAAGCAGCCAATGATGCTGCTAAAGGTAGTGTATTTACCAAGATGGCCAAAGGTATCACAATAGCCGTCAAAAAAGGTGGTGGCATAGGCGATCCTGATATGAACTTTTCTCTGCGTCTTGCGATAGATCGAGCTCGAAGTGTAAACATGCCAAAAGAAAATATCGACCGGGCAATCGATAAAGGACTAGGCAAAGGTGGAGTTGAGCTAGTAGAACTGACGATTGAAGCCTTTGCACCTGACTCGATCATGGTCATCCTGGAACTTGTGACAGATAGTAGAAATAGAGCAGTGGCTGAAATTCGGACTTTGATAGAAAAACATGGAGGACACATGGGTGAGCCAGGTAGCGTAGGCTATCTTTTTGAGCATGCTGGCATCATTCACACAGAAGAAGAGATCACAGACGAGATAGAGTTGGAGCTGATTGATCTAGGGATGACTGATATGGTAACTCATGAAGGACATACTACAATTTATACAGAACCAGAAAAAATGCATGCGGTCATAAAAAATCTACATGAGAAGGGGAGGCAAGTCGAGGGGAGCATAGGCTATAGACCAAAAACTACGGTAGAGCTAGCTGATTCGACAAAGGTAGAGACATTTCTTGAACATATTTCTGAGTATGATGATGTGCAGGAGGTCTATGCAAATTTGGGATAAAAAGAAGGGAAGCAAAAGACGCAAGTTTTTGATAGTTTCAATTTTGTTGTCTATTGGACTACTCATTGTGCAGAGACTACCCATTGAGTCTAGATATAGTGCGATATTGTTTTTTGCGATTGCATCATATTTGCTTTCTGCTTGGTCTTTGTTTAAAGATCTGCACGGAGTCAACTGGCTGATTAACCTGATTCTGCCTACTCTCTACCCAGTATCTGTAGCACTTTTTTATTTTCTGTTGCCTCAGGCTCCAGTAACTCAAGGAATAGTCGTATTCTTATTTGGAATCTCGATGTATGGTCTACTTTTGACTGCCAATATTTTTGCGGTGGCATCGATCCGTACTATCCAACTACTACGAGCCGCTAGAGCTGTAGGTTTTTTACTCTCGATTATGACTAGTGCTTTTTTGTTTCACGTCATCTTTTCGCTGCGCCTGGCAGGATGGATAGTGGCACTACTTGTATTTGTGGTAGCACTCCCAATACTTTGGCAAGGAGTGTGGTCTCACGTGGTATCTAGTACAATCAAGCGCGAATTTTATTATGGACTTGTAGGAGCGGTAGTAATAGGAGAGATGGCATTGGCACTTTCATTTTGGTTGATTAGCGTGCCTTTATCTAGCGTTTTGCTAGCGATGGGGATGTATGTGATTTTAGGTCTCTTTCAGCACGATCTAGAAGGCAGACTTTTTAGTAGAACAATGCAAGAGTATTTGGGATTTGCAATGATTGTATTTACAGTGGTAACGGGCGCAGTAATTTCTAGATGGATGAGATAAAAAGGACTGGGGCCTCCCAGAATACTTTGTTTCTGGAGGCATTTCTCATGTTGCTAAAGCAACTTGAAGTGCACAGGGGAGGGGGGGTCCTATAGTTTTTTGACAATGTCCTATAATAAACCTATAGTTTTCACGACATGTCCTATAGTTTTTCACGATGTGGATAAAAAGTATCCGATCCTTGCGATGGATTGATGATATAGTTTGATCAGTTTATTTGGCAACCTAACCCGAATATCGCTAGCGGTACCAGAGGACACATCTGGTTGTGAGAGCAGGTGTCCAGATGTATATCTGGAGGAATGCAATAGGACGGTAGTAGAGGCTAGAAGATCCGTCACGAATATATTATTCATGATGAATACAAAGGTAGAAGTAGTGTCATGCATGTGCGTATGCAATTATGTGTATTTGAACATGTGCTCCCAAACTCGCCCTTTTAGATATATGTAGGCTCCTAGAAGTGGTTATCTACTATGTCGCACAATATATCTTTTATGACATGCTACCTATATACGATAGGGGGATGAGGTTTTTTATATTTAAGAAATTTATTTTACTTTTGTGACATTTGTCGTATTTACGATGCATTCTTTTTTCTATACTTCCCCTATTGTATTTGTATCCCTCATTTACCTGTTTCCGAACTATACCCGTAGTTTTTGGTTGTTTTTGGCTTTGTGGTTGTGAGACTAGGTATCTAAACGTGCCGTAGAATCGATTGTACGAGCTCTATATCTGGTACGACCGAGGGATATTGGCTATTTTAGGACTTCTTGGACTTTTTCGATGATTTTATCTACTGTGGTTTTGACTTTGAGCAAATAGTAAGTAGGATGATCGATATTGATTTGCTGTAGTTGAGAATCGTCGCTATCGTAGTTGGTGAGGATGATGATGGGTACGTTTTGACCCCAAGGACCATCTTCACGAAGTTTGTGCATCATGGCCATGCCGTCCATGGCTGGCATACGCACATCGGTGATGATAAGGTCTGGGCGATCTCTAAGAGCAACAGTTAAACCTTCGACGCCATCTCTAGCTAGTAGAACTTGGTATTTGTTGAATGTAAGATTTTCTTGTAGTGCTAGACGTTGGGAATCTTCGTCTTCGACAATTAATATTTTATGTGTCATCTATTTATAGTTAAGTACAAAACTCATACCAAGTCAAGTCAAATTGCTCTTAACTGTTTCTTAATCCTTGACATGTTACAGTGAGTGTCGCACAATGAAAGAAGATCTGCCGTAAGGCTTTGGTTAGACTATAGATTATCTCCCCTGCCCTAATGGAGATATCACGCAAAACTATAGGATATCCTAAAATACCACTATGGGGCAGGTAGCCACACGACTATCGTGTGCGGTAGATGTGTATGTGCAAAAAAGAACGATATATCCCACCCAAAGTTAATTCTTACTATTTAGCAATCGAGCCCTTATGAGTGCCAAGGGTACTACTCCCACACTCCAGGCCTGCATAGATGAGTACCTCGAGTACCTTGCAATCGAAAGACAGGTCTCACCTTTTACAATTCGCAATTACAAATTTTACTTGTTAAAGTTTCATTC
Source organism: uncultured bacterium (assembly GCA_903945195.1). Classification (GTDB taxonomy): domain Bacteria; phylum Patescibacteriota; class Microgenomatia; order UBA1400; family UBA12108; genus CAJAUT01. Next base: position 17,435 of record CAJAUT010000010.1, on the reverse strand, counting down.
TTGGTTAGAAAAGTTTTTCCCGGATAAAGATTTGAGTGATGTGAGTTCTAAAATGCTAAAGACATACCGCGCTTATTTAGCTCAAACTAAAGATGATAAGGGACAATATTTAGCGCCTGTGACTCAGGGGTATTATGTAATAGCCCTTCGCTCTATGTTGCGCTATCTACTGCGACAAGATTATGAAGTGGTGTCACCAGAGCGACTAGAACTACCCAAGGGCAAAGAACATTCACTGAAATTTTTGGACTACTCACACGTAGAATCGATGATGAAAAAAGCTGATACCAATACGATCCAGGGACTACGCGATAGAGTAATGATGGAAGTGTTGTTTTCTACGGGACTTCGCGTCTCGGAACTAGTGTCACTGAATAAATCTACTATAAATCTAGAGTCGCGCGAGTTTGGCGTGATGGGAAAAGGTCGCAAAATACGTGTCGTCTTTTTGTCTGATCGGGCAGCACAGTGGATAGAGAAATATCTAAGAGAGCGAGATGACCATTATCATCCAGTATTTATCAGACATTCTGGAGCCAAGCCACAGATAGATGATCCTAAGGCTGGCGAGAAACTTAGACTCAATGTGCGTACCGTACAACGGATCATTGGAAAATACGGACGCCTGGCACACCTGCCATATTCGATTACACCACACGTGATGCGACATAGCTTTGCCACTGATCTAATCAGCCATGGAGCTGGTCTACGTGAGGTCCAGGAGATGCTGGGACACAAGAATATCGCAACCACACAGATCTACACTCACGTGACAAACCCACAGTTAAAATCGGTGCACGAAAAATATCATTCAACAGGTGAAGCTGAGAGTTAGGTTGTTAAGCTATTGATGGCGTTTATGACTTGATCCATGGTGACGTTGGTTTTGGGGAGGTAATCACTGGCACCTAGCTCTTTGCCTTTTTGGATGTCTTTGTCCATCTGGAGCGCGGAAAGTATGAGGACTGGAATAGATGCGGTAGCTGGATTTGATTTTAATTCTTTAAGAACTTCGAAGCCATCTTTTTCTGGCATGAGAATATCCAGGAGGATAAGGTTTGGTTTAAATTCTAAGGCTTTGGCGAGAACTTCTGTGCCATTTGGAAGTAGAAGAACTTCAAAACCCTTTTTTTCTAGTTTTAGTTTGTAAACTTTGGAGACAAAAATATCATCTTCTGCGACTAAGATTTTGATCATATGGTAATTTCCGTAAAAGGATTGTCTCCTGATAATATCGTGGGACTGCTTAGATCTAGAGCGCGAATCCAGGTGGGGGTGATGGCAAAGACTATGTAGCTGTCCCCTTCGATTTGTAAAACTGGAGGCCAGAAAGATTTGAGACGACCAACAGAAGAAACTAATTTGTCGATATATTTTGAGGTCTCTGCCTGATCTGAGACTACTTTGGCTATGCCATCTAATTGGATAAGCATTTTTTCAAATTGCCAAATTGAGGCGCTTATGGCAGGGTTTGCAAGAAGAGCTTTGGATTTGTAACTATCTTTGTGGGTGGCAATATATAGAGCGGAGAGATCATCTTCAACGGCAAAAAGAAGCGGTGTAGAGATGGGTCCGCGCTCTCCTACTAAAGCAGCTGTCAATATATTTACTTCTTGTAAAAAATTGACAGCTGCTTGTTTATTGATCATAAATTTTATGTTAGCGAGAAACTTCGACTACTTCTGCGTTTTCTGCCATACATGACTTGATGGTCACGATATTGTTGGCATCAACTGTGACTGAGTAACCAGAAGTAGAGGCTGTGGCACCAGTGCCTTTGTCGATAGGCATGGACTTGAGATATTTTGCTAGAGGCGTACCTATGTTGACACAAGCTGCTGCAGCTCCTGTACACAAGGTGGCTCCACCTGAAACGCACGATCCTAATTGGGTGGCTGCCATGCTAGTGGTCAGTCCTGATGGGAGAGCTCCTTTGTTGTCTACGATATACTCATGTACGGCTGTAAGGATGTTGTTGACGTCGGTATAGCGCGTAGCGTTGCGGGCATCGGCAAAGCGCTTGACTGGATCAAGAGCTACAAAGACTACGACAGATAGTAGCGCGATAATACCTATCACGACCAGTAGCTCAATTAATGTAAACCCTTTCTTTAATTTGGGCATAGTTCCTCCTATTTTTCTCCTAATAATATAACTATATCATTGTCGCTAATATTTATGTCAACCGTACTCAGAGAAATATCTGGTAGTTTATTAGTTAGTATAGCTATAATTTTTTGTTGGATTTCTTCTGGCAAGGCCTCCTTGAGAATCACTTTGGTTGTGGCACTGCCAGTACTATAGTTTTCTGTTGAAACTTGCGTAAAGCCTAGGGATAAAAGAGACTCTTTGGTGGTAGAGGCAAGCCCATCTATCTTGGTGCCATTTTGGACACTCACTTTGTATGACCCAATATCTTTTGTGGGAGCTACAGATGGTGTGGGGGTGGGCGTGGCAAGTGGAGTAGTAGTTTGAGGAGTATTTGATTTTGGGATTATCATATTTAAAATCAAGATACTAGATAGCGTCACTATGATGATGGCTAGAATGAGGTGGAGAGTTTTTTTGGATAATATAGTTGATGGGGAGGTTGAGCGACCAATATCCAAGTCTAGAACCGATTGATCACTACCTGAAGAGGCGCCTTTTGAGGCGGCATATAAAAAGATCTCCCCTCCTGTTTCTTTGGCGAGATTGGACTCCCCCATTTCTTGCAAAAGTGACATAGAAGATTGAGTTTCAAATCTGATATTTGGATATTTTGAGGACATGGTCGTCAAGGTTTTGAAGAGAGTGCCAGTAGCTACGATTGCCTCTACGTTTTTTTGTTTGTCTAGCTTCCAGTCAAATTGATTGTCCTCAAAATCTTCTGGAATATATTTTGCCAATTCTGTTTTAATAAGGGATCTGTTAGGAATTGAGTCTGTTTGCGGCCAAGAAACAGTGTATGAAACATCTGAACCTAAGATGATTTTGAAATTTGATTTGGGATATTTTTCGATGATTTTTTCAAAAGATTCGAGCGAATCTGGAGTGGAATCTATTTGGAAAAAAACTGGTTTTTTGCCACGACAATCGCCAACTACCAAATGGTTTGAGCCTACGTAGATGATTATTTTGCTTGAGCCAAATAACATAGTTTTATCTCATGACAAAAATATTGGCACCATTTTCTGGTGAACATGCAGTTACAGTTATAACATTGTTGACCCCTGTCTTGCTAATTGCATATCCAGTTTTGTCCTGCGTTCCACCATTTGTTTCAATAGGCATTATGGGCAAATAATCTGAAATAGTGCTAATTAGGTCTATACAAGTATCTACTGCGCCTGGACAATTTGAGCTGCATCCAGTTTTACTAGTACCAATTTGACGTTTTTGTTCGCCTACTCCTGTTGGATAAACTCCTTTTTCTATAATGTAGCGATAGGTGGCAATAGAGATAGAGTTTATATGACTCCAGCGTCTAGCATTTCGGGCTTCCCTAAATTGACGAAGCGGATCTAGAGATTCAAAAACTACTACAATCAATATCGCGATAATGGATACTACAACGAGCATTTCTATTAGCGTGAAACCTTTTTTAATTGATCTGTTCATATTAATTGGTTTGTATCCAGTTTACTACATTTACGCTTGTTGTACGATTTGCTGCGACTTGGATACTTTTTGAATAATTGCCTACGGTGGCTGAAGTGGTAAAAGTTGAAGAGGTGGGAGTTGAGCTATCTAGAGTATTTGTGCAACTGCCAAGAGGTGTCGTGATAGAGAGAGGGACTAGACCAGTATCGTTGTACTTGACGAGCGTGTCTTCGATGCAGGAATTGACTAAAGATAGTGCCCCCTCCCCTTTGCTTTGGCCTAGAGACATCTGTGCGTTGCCGATAGATAAAGTAGTGACAGCAAGTCCCACAGTGACAATGACAGCTAGTATCACTATGATCGAGATGATGGCCGCGTAGCCGCTTTTAACGGATGCTGGCTGACATAGAAGCTGTGGTGTCATATAACCATTCCTGTCGTCCGACAACATTGTTGCCTGATATTTTATAAGTATAATCTATCGTTTTCGCGAGACCAGTTGTGCTGTTTGAAAAGACTAGATTTGAGACGGTCACGTTTGTACTGGTGAGTGGGTAAGAAGTAGTAGAGCTTGCGCAGCTACCGCCAAATCCTAGATAGAGTCTATTTGAAGACAAATAAATGCGAGTGGGATTTCTACCGATTGTGGGTGAGGCAAGGCAGAGGTCGGTCGAAGATATTGAAGTGATGGCGGTGGCTTGTCTGATCTCCTGAGTTATGCGACGGGTGGAAAGCCTCATGTTGTGGATGACGTTTTCTTCTAGAGATGATTTGACTCTGCCTGTGATTATATTTGTGACGAATAATACACTAGCCATACCTATCCCAGAAACGATAGTGATATAGATGATGAGTTCTATGAGTGTGTTGCCTTTTTTCATTAGTTTCTCCAATAATCTAAACTAAATGGTCCAGCAATATTTTGTGATAAATTGAGCTCTAGGGCTGCAGCGCTATCGCTATTGGTCCAGGTAAAAGTGGGAGTGGCATTCATGACAAGTCTTTTGGCAAAAAGATCATTTGAGGCATCTACCACTACAAACATAAACCTATCAGAATTTTTGGGATCCATGATGATTTTGTAATAACCTTGATTGGTAGAAAATACAGGATTTTGGAGGAAGTCTGTTTGTGCAGTAAAGCTACCAGCGTTGCCGACATACCAATTAATCCTACCTGAACCTTGGTCATCATAAACTATGATGCTGCGAGTAGTCGCGCCTGACTTTAGCCAGCCTGTCGCAACTTTTTGAGAGCCTGCAAATGGAGTGGTGCAGCTAGTGTCTAGGTTTGCGGTATTTGTCCAGCTACTGCCATTCCAGTATCCTACTTGCAGATCGCTTTGATTGGTCCCTACAGAAGCAAAAATAATTTCATTGCTTGATAAATTTGAAGAAATATCTAGATTTGTGGCATCATCTAAAAAGGTTGGAGGAGTAGTAACTGTGCTCCAAGTGCATGTAGCGTTGCCACCTGTGCACTGGCGATATCTGACCCCGTTTGTATTGTTGCTGACAGTCCTGCCCCAAACTAACATTAGGTTGCCTGTAATTGATTCAAAGGTGAGATCAAAGGTTTCTTCGTCTTGACCGACTACGACGATATCTAGAGAATTTTCTGAGACAGCTGTGGGCTCGTTTACCCATGACGTCCCGTTCCACATCATAGCTGAGAGATCACTTTGAGCATCGGCCCAAGCAAGTCCTAAAATATTTTGACCTGACCTAGGATCTGACTCTAGTCTAACCCAGTGAACGATTCCTGAGGTACGAACTGGATTGAGATTGGTGGCTGCGGTCCAATTGGCCGCTCCACAACCTGATGAGCCAGCTTTGGTGCGATAGGCTAGCTCATTTGTGGTAGTTGTATTTGTAGAGTAGACGATCATAGCATCGCCTGTAGTTTTTTCAAATCCGATATCAAAACGACGGGTAGTGCCAGTGCCTCCGACTGTGGTAGTGAAATCTTCGGTCCACGTAGTGCCGTTGTAGCACTGCACATGAAGTAATCCGGTAGCACTGGTATAAGCAGCTAGTGCTTCTGTTTTCGTGGGTGAGGTTTTGACTATCATGTTTCTGGCACTCTCCCCTACTACTAGATTTGATTTGGTGCCAAACAAGTCTGTCGTGTTTGAGTATGTATTCCATTTGGGGGTAGTAGTTGTGTCACCCCAAGCGATAATGGCATCACCGGTGCTTGAAATGGTTTTGCCAAAATTGGTGAAATATTCAGATAAGATGACTGAGTTGTTGCGGGCAGCTCCTACATTCCAACCAGTTGAAACTGTGACTTTTTTTGTGTTTGGGTCAGCCGACCCACCTGAGTCTACGATGTTGCCGAGCCCGTCTCTTTGACTATCTTCAATCGTAACAGTGCGAGTGTATTTGTCCCAAGTTTCAGGGAGTGTCGAGAGTGACCAGATCCCGGCAGTATTTTTGAGTCCGTAGGTGCCTGCTACAAGATTGCTCCAGTTTTGAGTTTTGATATTTCTGACTATTTCTAGGCCAGAACTAGTTGTGTTGCTAGCAAGGGTTTGTTCATTGCCTAACCTGTTGGCGGTAAAGCTATGTAAGACCATAGTGATGCCAGTGACGCCCACGACAGCAAACAAGCCTAAGGCAACAACAATCTCTATAATTCCAAATGCCCTCTTAATTAACATCTACGACTCCAATCTCATTTAGCGTAATATTTTTGGTGCCGGCGCCACTAACTATAGATATGGCTAGGGCAGAGCTAGGCTCTCCATTTAACCTTGAAAAAGTAATATCGTTTAATCCTGTGACCGCGACTGTAGAAGGGATGCTTGAGTCTTCTTTGATCGTAGGGCTAGCACAAGAACCTTGATAGACCCTAATAAAGTTGCCTGTTTTACAGATTCCCCAGACACCACTACCCTTGCCATCGAGTGACAAACTCTGTGCTCTATGGAGTGATGAGATAAGTGAATTTACCGTGGATTCTTGATATACCCGAATCAAAAATCCACTAGCAAAGGGAGCAGTCATGGTACCAATTATGATGATAAGTGAGACCACGATAAGTAGTTCGATGAGAGTAAACCCTAGTTTTTTCATCTTTGAATAAGTGTGATCATGATATAAGCAATTGCAGAGCCAAAGAGAATGATAGTCAAAGCGACTACTGCAAAATCTACCTATTGATTTAGTTTAATTTTTTTCATATTAACCTCCTATATTTCCTGTTATTTGATAAATTGGACCTATGATTGCGATTGCCATAAAGCCTACTAGTAACCCCACTATCACGAGGAGAATGGGCTCTAAAATGGTTGTGAGGTTTTTGGAAAGTGTCTCGATTTCTTCTTCGTAATAATCGGCAAGATAGCTAAGCATCTCATCTAATTTGCCGGTGCGCTCCCCTACTGCTACCATCTTGCTAAAGATGCTAGGGAAGACTGTGAGATTTGAAGCTTTCATCGTATCTCCCATACTTTTGCCTTTGGAAAGACCAACCTCTAATTGATTTAGATTGGCTTTGATATATAGATTTGGTTCTGATTCGATAAGGGTACCTAGTCCTACTAGGATGGGCACACCACTAGTTAAAAGTACGCTCATGTTGCGAGATAACTCTGCCATTTTTGATTCTAGTAAAAAATCACCAAAAATCGGAAGCTTGAAAATGAGGCGATCCCATACTCGCTTGATAGGAGGTAATTTGATGAGCAAGTTGAAACCTATGATGATCCCAAAAATTGAAGCAACAACAAGGATGCCATGATCACGCATGAGTGTGGCGAAGCCTAAGAGAATGCGAGTAGAGAGAGGTAATTGTTGATTGAAGGCTGCAAAAAAATCTACTAGTTTAGGCAGGACAAAGATAGATAAGCCTATGCCCATGACAAACATGACGCTGATGACAAGTAAAGGATACATCATGGCGCCTTGGATTTTTTTCTTTAAAAGATGAAGCTTGGATAGTTGCTCGGCTAAAAATTTGAGGGTTGTGTCTAGCGTGCCAGACTCTTCGCCTATTGTAACTAAGCTGATATAGACTTTGTCAAAAATTTTGGGATGGAGAGCTAGTGCTAAAGACAATGATTTGCCTGACTCAATTTGGATTTTGAGACTGTGAATGATGGATTTGAGGTTTGGGGATTTGGCATCATTTTCTAGGGTTCCGAGAGCTTCGGTGAGTGGGATGCCAGCCATGATCATGACGCCTAAATGTTTGGTGAACATGAGCTTGTCAGTTTCTTTGATATTTTTGAGCATATTATTCTGTGGTGACTCTCATCACTTCTTCGATTGTGGTAATGCCTGACTTTACTTTGGCTAGACCGTCGTCGAGCATAGTGGTCATGCCAGCTGCAATTGCTAATTTTTGGATTTCTCCAGCATCTAATTTTTTGGTGATCGCTTCTTTGATTTCGTCCGTCATATTCATGATTTCAAAAATACCAATGCGGCCAAGATAACCTAGGTTGTTGCAGGATTTACATCCAGCACCTTTGTAAACTCTAGTCTTGCCTGTACCAAAATGCTTTGTAAGGATATCTTTGGATAGATAGGTAGAAAGTGAGTCTACCTCTATCTCGCTACTGGTCCTGCACTGGGTGCAGATCTTGCGTACCAAGCGTTGAGCTACAATGACATTGAGGGTCGAGGCAATGAGGAATGGTTCTATCCCCATATCGGTGAGGCGAGGGATGGCAGTTGAGGCATCGTTGGTGTGGAGAGTAGAGAGTACTAGGTGACCTGTCATAGCTGAGTTGACCGCGATATCGGCTGTTTCATTGTCTCTAATTTCTCCTACCAAGATAATATCTGGATCTTGTCTAACCACGCTTCGTAGGCCATCTGCAAAGGTCAAATTTGTGGCTTTGTTAACTTGGATTTGGTTGATGCCTTCTATCTGATATTCCACTGGATCTTCGATGGTCATGATGGTCACAGATCTTTCGTTGAGGAGTTTGAGTAAGGCATATAGTGTCGTGGTCTTACCACTGCCTGTAGGGCCAGTCGATAAAATCATGCCATGAGGTTTTTTACGGGCTGCTTCGATTTTTAGAGAATCTTCTGTAGAAAGTCCTAAATCTAAGAGTGAGAATTGGCGAGATTTTTCGGCAAGTAGGCGAAGCACGATACTTTCTCCTTCAACTATGGGAACCAGCGAGACACGGACATCCAGCTTTTCTTCTTCTAGATTGAGCGTGAGTTTACCGTCTTGGGCTGATTGATTTTCATCTGTGCGCAAATTTGCCATCACTTTGATACGAGTTGCGATGCGAGGATGGATATCTATTGGTAGTGAAACGATATCATGCATCATCCCATCTACCCTAAATCTCACAAGCGAGTCATTTGAGGTTGGTTCGATATGGATATCTGAGGCGCCACGATCGTAGGCAAAGCGGATGATCGTATCTACGATCTGGATGATGGGTGGTTCATCTGGCTCTTTTTTTGCTGCATCAACGCCTGAGGATAAGAGTTTGTCAAAAGTAGATTTGGGATCGTCGGCGTATATTTTGAGGGCCATGGAGAGATCTCTTTTTGTGGAATAAACTAAGGATAGTTTGTTCTGAAATCTGGTACTAAGTTGTTTTTTTAAATTTTCATTGTTGCCATCACTAATGGCTACGGTAGTAGAAGTTTTATCTTGCTTGATGACTAGACAGAAGTTTTCTTTGGCATATGCCAGTGGGATGAGTTTGGCGATCTTTTGATCTAGGGCCTCGTGTTGTAGTAGTACAAATGGAAGACCGTATAGATCGGCTTTGAGTTTGCCGATATTTTCGTCGGACATGAGATCTTTGGAGAGGAGTATAGAGTGTAAATCTTTGTGGAGATTGGTGGCTTCTGCTAGACATTCATCCAATTTTTTAACAGGAATAATATTTAGTGATTTAATACTATCGTATAGGGCAGTGTTTAAGTCCATAAGTTTTAAATGTAGCTACGTATTTTGTTTACTATATCTCCAATTGGAGTCTCACTTTTGACTAGATATTCTACTGCCCCAAGAGATTTAACTTTGTCGAAATCTGCGGTTTGGGACAAATTGGAGGTCACTATCACGGGTATCTGGGCAAATGAGGGATTTGATTTGATTTCGGCTAGAGTAACAAAGCCATCTTTTTTTGGCATGACTAGATCTAGGATGATGAGGTCTGGCTTGAAAGTTTCTAGATTTTGGATGGCCTCTTCACCATCTCCTGCGATCAGTACTTCGAATCCTTCTTTTTCAAATTTGACTCTATAGGCATTGGCCAAAAATTGATCATCTTCGGCGATTAGAATCTTGGTCATATATATTTCTCCAAAATCTTTTCTAGATCTGCTGGACCGATCAAAGTTTTATTTAAAAATTCTGCAGCCCCACAATTGATGGCTGTTTCTTTTTGCTCTTCTCCTAGGTTTGTAAGCATGATAACAGGGATATTTGAGGTTTTTGGATCTTCTTTGATTGTATTTAAGACGTCAAAACCATTTTGACCTCCTGGCAACATGACATCCAGGATGATTAGGTCTGGCATGTTTGTCTGGAGTAGTCCAGGCACTTCATCTCCAGTTTGGCCAAATACTAGTTCATAACTTGCCGCTAGCTTGAGCTTGTAGGCTTCTTGCTGATTGAGCTCGTCTTCTATGATCATGATTTTTTTCATAAGATCTCCTATTTATATTAGCTTAATCTTACCTCACCTGATTTAGCTTGCATACCAGTGAGGGGAATTGTGAAGCAAAAAGTAGTCCCCTGCCCTTCTGTGCTGTTGAACCAAATCTTGCCACCAGAAGTTTCGATGATGATTTTTGCCAGATATAGTCCTAGACCAGTGCCGTCTGTTTCTTGCTTTTGGATGTTGCTGGCTCTAAAGAATCTGGTGAAGATCTTTTCTTGTTCGGTTGTGGGGATGCCGTAGCCATGATCCGTGACACAGTATTCAAGTGAGTCATCTTTTACATGCATAGAGATCTGGATATCGCTTGATACTGGCGAGTATTTGATAGCATTGGTAAGTAAATTCATGATAACTTGGGAAATAAGTTTTGGATCTATATTTATTTTTGAGATTTGATCGTCCTGATCTATGGTCAGGTTTTGTTTTTTAAGCTTGATTTTTTGTTCTAGATCACTGAGGACAGTTTTTGTGAGCTCTGATATATCTGTAGGAACTGGTTCGATGATGATCCTACCTGATTCAATGCGAGAGATATTTAGAAGGCCATTTACTAGAGCTATCATGCGTTCATTTGACTGATCGATGTTTTCTACGGCTTTGCATTGCTCCTGCGTAAGTTTCCCTAAATCACCAGCAATCAACATCTCTAGAAACCATTTCATGGCCGACAAAGGAGTGCGTAACTGGTGAGAGGCTAGAGAGATAAACTCGGTCTTCATTTGATCTGCCTGTTTTTCGTGGGTGATATCACGTTGGGTACCGACGAGGTATATGATTTCCTGATTGTCGTTTAGAATTGGGTAGACAGAGATAGTAGACCAAAACTTTTCGCCGTTTTTACGATGATTTTGGATTTCGCTGATAAATATTTTTTTGTCTATTTTGACTGTATCCCAAAGTTTTTTGTACCACTCTGTAGGCATGAGCTTGCCCCAAAGTACTCCAGCTTTTTTGCCGATTGCTTCTTGGACAGTAAAGCCAGTGATGGTTTCTGACGCTTGATTGGCCCATTCTACAATCCCCTCTGCATCTGTAAAAACAACCATTTCGTTGGATTGTAATGTGGCAGCTTCAAATTTTTGTAGCGATTCTGCTTGACTAACAACGATGTTTTTTTCGTTTTGCACATCTTCTAATACATTGGTCAAAGCTTTGCGTTGATTATCTAAATCTAGATTGTTTTGGATCAGTTCGATTTTTAACTGTTCTAGCTCGGTAATTTTTTTATTATTTAGCGTGTCTTGACCCAAGCTATTTTCACTCCAGGTGCGATAAGAAAGAGTGCGTGAGAGACTACGACTAATATATATGGAAATGAAGGGAGCGATGAAGATGGATAAGCTTGTGCGAACTACAAAGTTGGCATAGATAATCTCAATTAGTTGAGGTGAGTTCCAAAATGTGCCTAGATTAAAAACTAATGAGTCGACAATAAGCAGTAGCCAGCAAATGGCCCAGATTTTAAATAGTAAAGGGAGTCTGAGTTTTTGGTTGTGTAGGATGGGCCATGAATATATCAAGATAAAAAATGAAATTATTAAGGCTAGTGATGAAAAAGCATGATTGAGGATCCATGGCAGCCCAAGTCGAAGATTTTCTGGCAAGGTACCAAAGATATTTATAATTACAACTGCTAAAGAATAGCCTATGACACCAATTAAGAGAGTGTTAAGCATTTGCTTGGCGGAGTGAATACCATGAGCAATGTACACGACTATCAGACTAAAGATGATAGATGGATAAATAGTAATTGACGCTAAGTGAAGATAATAATTTTGATAGACAATAGCAGCTCCAGTATCTGACATCCACTGAACTATGATAATAAGCATCATGGAATATGCATAAAACCATAATTTGTCATTTTTGAGAGAGAGATAATACGAGTAGACACTAAATCCTAGGATTGAGATAGTGATAAATGCGAGAATGATGATTTGTAGAGTGCTAGCGTACATAAAATGACTTTCTTTTACTTAGATGTGATTTCCTTTTTTAGTTCAATCATTTTTAATTCACGTCCTACCATGAGTTTGTTGAGTCTCTCTAAGTCGGTGGTTTTTTCTAATAATTTTTGCTCAGTACGCTGTTGTTGACGAAGAAACACTTCGACTACTATCAAGATGATAATGACTGATAATATGGCTGCAACTAGTACAAATGCAGCTATAACAGCAGATGCTCTAATCGAAACTTTGTCTATAATGTTCATGTCACCTTCAAAGATAATATAATAAGGAAAATCTTCGACCTTACCTATGGCAACTATCTCATCTCTGTTGTCATGTACATCTTGGATTTCGATGATTTTTGATGAATCGAATCCTTGATTTATGATATCCATTAGAACGTCATAGTCAAGTTTTTCAAATTCAGCCGTAGCATAAGCTTGAGTTGATGCCAGTTCTGCTTGTGAGTCGGGGGGAAGAGAGCCTAAACTGTGCAGATATTTGGTGCTATCACTTGGAAGGATGATGATGCCGTAATGATCAGAGAGCAAGATTTCATATCCTGCAGAAACGTGATTGCGCAAGGCTCTCTCGACATGCTCTGTTTTGAGCTTGACTACCAAGACCCCTAATATCGTATCGTCTAAATTGCTTCGTATAGGACTAGAGAAATAATAACCGAGTTCTTTAGAAGTGACTCCGATGGCAGTTGTGACAAAGTCATTTCCAGCAATTGAAGATTTGAAGTAATTTCTAAAGCTGTAATTCTGCCCTAAGAATCTGGGGTCAGTAGAAATTTGAGCGATACCATCTTTGTCTAGGATATAGATGGCTGAGTACATTTCGCCTAGATTGTAGTCTTTAAATTCGTCTAACATGACTTCGGCTTGAGCTGAGGAAGGTTTTGTGGTTGTTACATATTCTTTCACTAGACTATCATTGGCAAGGGCTTTGGCGATATCTCGTGACTGTCTCATGATCTGATATAGCTCGTGAGACAAGGCTATCGCATTGTTGTGTAGATCTTTAGTGACTTGAGTGGTAAATTCTTTTTTTGTGAGATAGTAGGTAGAAATTGAGGCTAGTGAGCCAAAAAATAAGATGAGTAGAAGTATGGACCAGGTGATCTTGCCGCGTAGATTCATTATTCCAGTATAGCAAAATACTTGTGTGAGACATAGGTCTTAATGATTTCTTAATGATAGTAGTGGTAAAGTGCAGCAAGTTAAATATAAGATAACAAAGGAGAATATATGGCTACTAATAAATTACTCACAAACTTGCTCACTGGGACCGCGATCATTGCCTCTTTAGGTAGTAGTACCTATGCAGGATTTAAAGTGTTTGCAAATAGTAGTCAAGAAGTTGTAGTACCAGAGGTGTCTACACCTACTCCCAGCCCTTCGTCTACCTCAACTCCAGCGCCCTTGTCTGTCAGCACCCCTTTACCAAGCTCGACACCAGAGATTGAAGTAGAGGCTGAGATAGATGACTCTATCCAAGATGATATAGTTATACCTAGCATCGCTCCATCATTTGCTCCTGTTATAAAACTTGATGATGATGATGGTGATGATGATGATGACCAAGATGAGCTAGAACATGAAGATGTGAAAGAAATCGAAATACATGACACTGAAAAAATTGAAAAAGTGGAAGATCGAGAAGACAGGTAAGATAGTAATATCTGCCCTAATCTTGATGTTGGTAGTCGACTGGTTTATATATAAACAAATCTTTCGTCAACCAGCTCAGGTAAGTAGTGATTTGCCACAGATAACAGCTATGCAGCTACAAAAATATAATGGAGATGATCCAAACATCCCAATATATCTAGCACTGGACGGCTATGTGTATGACGTCTCTGAGGGCAGAAATGATTTTTATGGTCCTGATCAAAGCTACCATGATTTGGTAGGCAAAGATTCGAGCGCTCTACTAAATATAATCGGTGGGGACATAATTAAACGAAAATATATGATAGTAGGAGTCTATAAACCATGATTGGATGGATAGTAATAGTTTCGACTCAACTAATTACTTTTTTATTGTGGTCGATTGCAAAATCTCAAAATCCCGCCTTTGGTTTGGCTCAAGCTGGTACACAGATCATGGCTTTACTTGGGATCATGTCTCTCATCTGGACTTTTGTCCTAGCAGTGCGAGCTAAGGTGATAGAGAAAATGTTTGGTGGGCTAGATATAGTATATAAAGTTCATCACATACTAGGTGGTCTAGCACTCGTATTTTTGATCAATCATGCACTACTACTTATAGTTGGGGCAATGCCAGAAAACATGATTGCGTATTACCTGCTACCTGGTACAAGTCTCGCCTACACAATGGGAATCATTTCTTTATATATCATGCTATTTTTGATAATACTAACGATTTATGTAAAACTGCCGTATAGATTTTGGAAATGGAGTCATGAATGGATGGGGCTTGTAATCATATTTGGCGGACTTCATGCAGTACTTATATCTTCTGATACTTCAAGATATATGCCACTGAGATACTGGATACTAGGATGGAGTGCTATAGCTACTATCTCGTTTTTGTACAAACGATTTGCCTATTATTTTGTAGGTATTAAAAAGTACAAAATCGTCAGGAGTGGTAGAGACAGAGAACTGCTTGTAATCTCGATGGAAGCAGAGGGTGCGCCAATCGATTTCTCCCCAGGACAATTTGGATTTTTTAGTATCCCTAGTAAAAAAAGAGATGATCATGCCTTTTCGATCCTTGGAATTGATGGAAAAAAATTAATTGTTGGTATAAAAGTAATTGGAAATTTTACTGAAAAATTGACTGAACTAAAAGCAGGATCTGAGCTAATTGTAAAAGGGCCATATGGCACATTTGGAGAAAAGATGAAGGATGCTAAGCATGCAGTGTGGATCGCTGGTGGGATAGGTATCACTCCATTTTTGTCTATGGCTAAGGCCGTGCGTGATGATCAGCGAGTGGAGATGTATTTTTGTGCGAGAGTGTTGCCACCTAAAGTGATTACTGAACCTTTTGCAAACCTAGCGATGCGGAATCCTAGATTTGTTTGGTTGCCATGTGAGACGACAAAATCTGGTAGAGTGACTGGGAAGATGATATTTGAAAAGACTGGACTAGATAAAAACGCAACATACATGCTTTGTGGCCCAAAAGAGATGATGGAATCTATGGCTGAACAACTGGCTGAGCTTGGAATAAAAAGATCACATATTATTTATGAAGACTTTGCATTTAAATGAAAATAATTAAAATTTTGATTACTATGACAATACTAAACTCATTCCTTGTGATGGGGCTAGTAAAGTACGGGGCATCAAGGCCTGTGCCTAGTAGCGTACCAGTTTCTACAACTAATGCGCTGGATAATCAGACAGTGTTTGTGAAATCTCCCGTGCCTATATCAACTAGTACGCCAAAACCTGCTGGAACTACAACTACTCCGACTTTAAAACCAGTAGCTACTACGACTACTGCAACGCCAAAACCCACAACAGCTGCCACTGCTACCCCAACTCCTACTGTTGCTGCTACTCCTGCCGCTACTGCAACTCCTGTGGCAACCGGTTGCATCGTGACAATAAATGGATCGTCTTACAACATAACTTCGCTGGTTAAATCACATTCTGGTGGAAATGTATTTAAGTGTGGAACTGATATGTCCAGTATATTTAGTGGTGCCTCACCTAGACACAATATTAGTTGGATGACTAGATACAAGATATAATAGTAAATATGAAGATTTTACTGATAGAAGATGATGAACTAATTGCTGATAATTTGAAGCTCTTACTAGAGAGAGAAACGTATGTGACAGACCTTGCATCGTCCGTAGAAGATGGTATAGAAAAATTGCTCACTGATGAATATGATCTCTTGATTTGCGACAGAAGACTGCCTGATGGGGACGGAATGGAGGTAGTAAAAATTGCTCGTTCCAATGATTTGTCAATTCCCTCTCTTATGCTTACTGCTAAAAATAGTTCTGATGATATTATTGCTGGACTTGATGCTGGAGCTGATGATTATCTACCTAAACCATTTGATAGCACAGTGTTACTTGCACGCGTAAGAGCACTACTGAGAAGAAGAAAAAAAATTGCTGTACACCCTATTGTATCGGTTGGAAAAGTTGTAATTGATTCAAATACGAGAGAGGTGAAATATAAAGGTGAAACAATTACATTGTCTCCGAAAGAATACGGGGTGCTTGAATATTTACTTGCTAATCGTGGAAAGATAGTAGAGAGAATAGATATATTGACCCATGTATGGAATGAAGAAGTAGATCTTTTTTCAAATACAGTGGATGTACATATACGATATCTACGACAAAAACTGGGAAATGATTTGATAAATACAGTCCGTGGAAAAGGATATGTGATATGGGACAAGTAAGATTTGCGAAAAAATTGAGTATTGGGATAGTAGTACTGACTACGATTGCTGTAGCATTGGCTACTACTGGATTGGCAACGGGAATCTTTGTACACACAGAACAACATGTAAAAGATGATCTCATCAACAATGTCAACAATGTAATTTCTGAAAATTTGACAGTAGTAGATAAAAAGATATTACAAAAAGAGTTCTCAAATAATCAGACTCTTGGAGTAACTTTGCGTGCAAAAGATTTGTCTGCAATCATAATTGATGATAAGGGAGAAATCTTGGCAAGATATGGAATCTATAAAGATTTAGAAGATGAAAATTTGATTGTTGAAAAATCTGCCAGCCCAAAATATATGGATATTGTAATCCCTGGATATGGTTTGTTTGATACTTATACTGTGCCAATTCGGGCTGGAAATGAAGTGTTTGGCTATATGCGCATGATTAAAAAAAATAGTGAGATAGAAATACTTAAACAAACTATAGGAATAGTTATATTGATAATTTTCCCAGTGGCGTGGACTATCTCACTAATATTTGCGTATTTTATGGTTAAACGAGTCACAACCCCCCTGACAAAATTGGTAGAACATTTGGAAAATATCGATCATGAATCTATGCAGGTGATTGCAGATTCTCATCTCATGGACCATGAAGTTTCTGTTGTTACTAAAGCTATAAATAATTTAATAATTAAATTACGAGAACATCATAAAAGAGAAAGACAGATTACGGAAAATATTTCACATGAGTTTAAAACTCCTTTGACTAGAATTGCTAGTAATTTACAGGTGGGGAAAGTGAAGGAAGCAGAAATAGAAGTGCTAGAACTGGGAGGTAATGTGGATGCGCTTTTATCT
>CAJAUT010000009.1 GCA_903945195.1 uncultured bacterium | reverse complement strand
GGGTGGTTTTACCATGATGACTGGAGCGGCAGACAAAGAAGCGCAAGAAAAAGGCAAAAAAATGATTACAAGCGCTCTTATTGGCTTCTTTATCATCTTCCTCTCATACTGGATCGCCCAAATCCTCCAGGTCATCTTCCAAATCAACATACTCTCATAGAACACCAATGTCTGCGAGCAAAGATTTACGCGAGCGTGTTTTCAAGTTGCAAAATCTACGTAGGCCGGGCAGGCCGAGTAATAGGTCGCTCCGCTACCAAGCGAAGATAGACCGCTTTTGCGTTTGAAAATACGCTAAGCAAATCAATGAGCAGTACCGCTACTTCCCAAACCTTCTCGCCCTACTTTGATACTCCTCTATAGCGGCGTTGAATTTTTCAGTCGTCAAATCTGGCATTAATGTTTCAGTAAAATAAAACTCGCTATATGCACTCTCCCACATCATAAATCCAGACATCCTCTGCTCCCCTCCTGTCCTTATTATCAAATCAGGATCCGGCATTCCTACTGTATCCAAGTAGTGTTCTAAGGTCTGATCTTGTAGGCGCAGTCCTACGAGGTCAGACCTTGTAGGATCATTAATCATTTTCTGTATTGCACGTAAAATCTCATCTCTACCCCCGTAATTAAGTGCAAACGTCACATTAATTCCTTTATTATCTTTAGATTTTTCTACCGCTTTCTTCATACCAACCTGCAATTCCTCACTGAACTTGCTCAAATCGCCAATAAATCTAAGTCTTGCTCCCTTGTCTATCAGCGCGCCTAGTTTTTCCATAACTCCTCTTTTAAACAGCTCCATAATTCCAGATAGTTCAATCGGATCTCTTTTCCAGTTTTCCGTACTAAAAGCCCAGAGAGTTAGATACTCTACCCCCATGTCCCCGGCGTGCTGAATAATGGGTTCGATAACATTATCTACTACGTAGTTATGCCCACCTACTGCCGACAAACCCTTGACTTTCGCCCATCGCCTATTACCATCCATTATTATCGCCACGTGTTTAGGAATTTTAGTCTTGTCTATCATATTTTTAAAATAAATGATTATTCTGCTCGATCGGTTTACCACCTATTTTTGCAGTAATAGTTTTAATTACCAAAGATAATTGATTAAGTCTTTTATTAACCTCAGATTCAAAATCTGGAGTAGTCAAAACATGAACATTAAAGCCAGTATTAATTGTAAAATACGCTTTTATACCCTCTCTTCTCATGGCTTGAACTGCCAACATCACCTCAACAGTGCCAGGATACCAAGCAATCATCGATGGTTGACTAGTTAAAAGAATGCTATGAAATTCTAATGCCTCACTCTCCACTAGCGCACCTAACTCGTCAAAATCTTTTTCTTTTATGACCATCCTAACTTTTTCAATCTTATTTTTGATGTTCTCAAGTCTAACCACATAAAATGGACTCGTATTTGCAGTCGCATGACCTGCAGTAGATGAAACTAGTTTTTTACCTTCATCAACTACAGCCACCACATCTCGAATATCTAGATAGTCTGAAGGATAAATTGTCTCAGAATATGATTCTTCAGAAGTTTCTCCATCCTTCCACTCGACTATCCCTCCACACACACATCGACATGCAGTACCAGAACCTTGTCTAGCCAGAATAGATAATTCTTTTTCATTAAACTCAAGTCCTATCGCTTTGGTTGCCGAAATTGTAAGTGCCGCAAAGCCAGATCCAGAACTAGATAATCCAGTACCTTTTGGAAAAGTATTTTGTGATACAACTTTTGCAAATATGTGTTTTCCCGCAAGCACTCTAATTCTATCTAGGTGTTTAATCACCCTACCAGCCTCACCCTCTTCACTTTCACCCTGGATAATTACTTCATCTTTAGTAAGTTTCTCATTAAACTCTACTGTTGTAACAGTATCTAAGCCTGAAAGGATCATTGAAATACTCCCATTCTCGGGGAGTCGTAATACTTCGTCTTTTTTGCCCCAGTACTTAATTAGTGCAATATCAGAAGATGCCTTTACCGTACTTTTCATCATATTCCTCCTACGATTTCAGTATCCCTAAATATTCTAAACACATTTTCGCACCAGGTGTTAGTTTATCACTCACTGCGGCAATTGTTTCTTTTGTAAACTCATTTACTTCACTCACTTCCTCAGCATCCAACTTTAGCTCTCCTTCATATTCACCAGTTACTATCCCCATCATTGACCAATTGTCGCCATTTTTCTGAGTCATCTTTCCTTTTATTTCTAATTCTATTGTGCTTACTCCTATTTCTTCTTTTGCTTCTCTGCTTGCAGCTGTTAAATATCCTTCTGGGTCTTCATCTGATAAATCATCAAAATCAACATGTCCTGTTACGGATAATGTCCAGAGTCCAGGGAGTTGTTTCTTTTTCATCGATCTATGTTGCAGTAAAAATTTGCCATGTGTGCTATCGGTATACAAGACTAGCATCGTCTCTCTGTGTAATCCTAAATTTGGGAAATCATGAGCTACTTCACGCTCAATCTTGCCTATCAACTTGTCAGATTTATCTACTTCTACGATCCAATCATTCATAGTATTTATTTCTCTAGTCTTACCCCTTCTGCGCCGGTTTTTACATTCATCCAGATTCCTCCTGCACTGACTATACCCTCCATCACCTCTTTGCTATATTTTTTATCAGTCAAAGCAATCATACAATCACCTCCACCAGCCCCAGACAGTTTAGCGCCATATGCTTTAGCATCCTTGGCTCCTTTAATCATTTTGTCTAGTTCTACTGAGCTCACGTTAAGTGTCGCAAGTAGTTTCTGATTTTTGTTCATTAGCTTTCCTAGCTGTACAAAATCTTTTTTCTCAAACAATGTTTTTGCTTTATTCACCAAGTTTATTATATCCGCAAAAACAGACTCAACCCACCCTTCATTTCGCTTTAGTTCTGCCACTTGTCGTATCAAAGTTGGGGTGTCGGCCTTAACTCCTGTATAACCTACTACCATAGGTAGATTTCCCTCCCAAACACTCTCAATTATGTCACCTGGAGTTACATAATAAATGGTGCCTCCATAGACTGAGGCAGCTACATCAAATCCACTCCCCACTCCCTGTACATCAAGTACTGCCTGATACGCTATCTGAAAAATATCCTTTTGTGTCATCTTCAAATCAAAATATAAGTCCAGTGCTTTCGCCAGTGCGGCTACAACCGCGGCCGATGATCCAAATCCAAACTGAGTCGAAAAATCCGATTCTGTCGAGATACGTATTCCAGTTTTTAACCCAAATTTTTCATACACTCTCTTCACTAGCATCTCGACAAATGCCATAGACTTTGGTAGATCATCCTTCCCTAGTTTTGAGATCTTTTTGTGATACTCATCTAGTCCTACGTTTGGTGAGCACACATGGATCTCTCCCTCGCCATTTGGCTCAACTGTCACCCTCACCCTCTGGTCTACCGCCGTCACGATACATGGTGATCCATACACAACAGCATGTTCACCATATAACATTAGCTTCCCCGGCGCCGATGCAGTTACTTTCATTTCGCTCCTATTGTTGTCTCAAAATAATCAATTTGTTTATTGTCCAACAATTTCATGATTTTTGTATAATCTGGAGCCATTACTATCATCATCCCCGATCCAGTTCTTGCCCCTCCAGCCCCCACTATTTTTACGCTTCCTCCCAAATTCCTGATTTCTTTGCTTAGCATTACTGCTTTAGCTCCCACCACTCCTAGCTCTTCCAGCATTAGTCCATTCTGATTCAATATAGCTGAGATATCCTGCCCACTCTCTAGCATCTTTTTAAATTCGATTGTCAGATCTCCGATTCGATCTATAATTTCATCTTTATTTATATTATTAGCTACAAGCTCAATCATTTCTTTTGTTGATTCTTCTGGTTTACCCGAGTTTACTAAAAGTAATTTTATAGATTTCAAAATATTTAATCTTTCAAATGGTTGGCCCTTTGTAAAAGCTATTAGTCCGCCGTAAATGACGGTAGTAGGATCTAGACCTGAAGGATTGCCATGCGCCAGCCTTTCACACTCCATCGTCAATTTAAACAATTCATCTTTATTTATGGGCTTTCCTA
Organism: uncultured bacterium; assembly: GCA_903945195.1. Classification (GTDB taxonomy): domain Bacteria; phylum Patescibacteriota; class Microgenomatia; order UBA1400; family UBA12108; genus CAJAUT01. The sequence continues at coordinate 85,824 of CAJAUT010000009.1, read as the reverse complement.
AATATTCTCGAACGGCATTTATGGTTGCTGCCGCGACTACTGCCGACGATCCTAGTCCAGATCCAATGGGCAAGTCACTCTCGATCTTCACTTGGATACTTTCATTACCCCCGGCCACTTCTATTGCCTTCTTTACCAAGTCTGTTTTTTCAAAAACTTCATCAACTACTTTTATCGTTGCTCCTAGTGAAATACTAGCTGCCAGCGCCATCTTGCCATAAACCGCCGCATGTTCCCCCGCCAAAATCACCTTTCCAGTAACAAAGTTTGATTTATACATCAAATTTCCCCGCTAAAGCCTGAGCTATCAAAGACTGAACTTCTATTTCAAAGCCGTGAGCATCATTTCTAAAGTTATGCCTAGCAATTTCAATCCAAGACTTTAACTGCATCTCGGGAGGATCATACGCACAAGTTCCCTGCACCATTCCTCGAGCGGCATCATCCACCATTTTAAGCGACCAAGGCTCCTCTGCTAATACAATTTTTATTTTATCCAAGTCCATGAATAATAAAGTCGCAAATTATCTCAAAATCATTCGAAAACGCTGCAGAATCGGGAGTCAGAAACTATCATCTTGAACCACGGAGCATATTTCTCTGGACCTTCTTTAATATCATTGTTTAATTCATCCCACTCCACCCATTTAGCATCCATCGCTTCCTCTAGATTCAGCTGCAGATCACCTGACCACTCCCCCACTACCACATTGTCTAGCTCATTCTCACACCACCCCTCAATATCATCCGCTTCATAGCTAAATTTATATAGTTCTCGTAAGTTTTCTACTCCTACTTCCACTCCCACCTCCTCTTTGACCCTACTTACTGCTCTTTCTAGATATTTCTCTCCTGGTGCCATGTTGTAGCAACAAGTATTTGCCCAGTATTTAGGAAAAACTGGTTTGATCTCTGCTCTTTGCTGTAATAAAAGTTCAAATTTATCCCCCACTTGCCTATATAACTGCAAAGAAAAGGCTCTATGTTTCAACCCTTTCTCTCTATGAGCTTCTACCAAACCACCTATACCCAGTTCATTATCATTTTCGTCCACGAGCACCACTTTTCTCTCGTGATATTTCTGGTCGACTTCTTCCACGGTTTTTCGCAAATTCATTTGGCTATTATCCCACATGTTCCATTTTGACTGACGTAATAAGTCCAATCACTAATATCCCCTCTCTTTCCGCATCTCTCTGGTTCGAATATTTCATAAATTTTTCAGCTACTTCTTCAGCGGTTAAGCCAATTCTCTTTGATCTAGCCTCACTCACTGCATGGGCAAATCCAATTTCAGAAACTCTCCGCGGACTAACCATCCCAGATTCTAGGGCATGTAATCCCTGCATCAATAGTCTGATCCGCGGTATCTCCATACCCACTTAGTCGCCCATCACAAAGAAATCATTCATATCAAACTCCCGGAGTTTGATATATTGAAGTTGACAAATATACATTCAAGTGTATATTTAAATGTATATGAACTACATCACTACCACTCAGCTCAGAACTCAATCTTCAGATTTAATAGCCAATTTAATGGCGGGAAAGTCAATTCAGTTAATTCATCGTTCCAAAATTGTGGCAACTATTTCACCCACCATCAACAAACAACCCAAAAAGTTCAACGCTGAAAGATTTGGCAAGCTCCTAGATGAGCTAAACCTACCCAAAACTACACATGCTCAAAGAGAGAAAATATATCGTAAACATCTAATGGATAAATATGGCCAAGGTCTATCTTGATACCAACTACTTCATTGATATCTTGGAAAGAGATAGGTCCAAGCGTTCATTTTTACTAAATAATGAAGTGTTTGTTTCTCCACTTTCATATCATATTTATTCATATATCTCCAAGAAAAAAATTCCCAACCAACTACTACTCAATTCACTCAGAGACCTTTCTTTTGTTGATTTATCAACTGAAATACTTACTAAAAGTCTTCATAATCCCACCTCAGATCTTGAAGACAACATTCAGCTTCACTCAGCATCTTCTTCTCACTGTGATTATTTCCTAACTAGCGACAAACAACTCCTCAAAATGAAATATTTTGGTGAAGTAGAAATCGTCGAAGGTCTCTAACGAGCTCGCCAAAACCTAATCACGAGTGCCAAAAGCAATCCTTGCCAGAGCAAGAGTCCTATCAAAGTCGCTCCAAGCATCATCGCCATCAATTCTCTGCCAATAACTCCAAGCGTAAAAATATACGACCCCACCCTTCCAACTACAAATAGTCCTATCAGTCCAATAACCGGCGACAAAGATACTGGCAGCAAAATCGGTTTATTTAGTACCATCCTCTTAATCGATTGGTATGGATGCATGGCAAGCCCAGCCAGCGTTGTCGCCCACACATAAGTCATCCACAAAACTATCTTCCTCATGCAAATCCCCCAAATAGCCCAAGCACAAATTCTCTAAAACCGTAGCCGTATGCCGTACGCAGTATGCAGTATGCTAGTGCACTAATGGGTATTATCACTCTCCACGGGTTCACTGTAAGCCACCCGCCTATTCCCTTTGCCCACTCTGGCATTATCTCTGTTTTTACTAGAAGTTTTTGCTCTTTAGCTTTCTGCTCTAGCTGCAAAATAAAACTATTTTCCGCTTTCATATTCTTCTCTAAACGCTAGTCTCGCTCTATATAATAGTGACTCTGTCGCCTTAAAAGACAAATCCATTCGCTGCGCTATCTCTTTTACAGACATCGACAGTTCAAATCTATAAGACAACACGTCTTGATACTGACTAGATAGTTTGCGGTATGTAGCAAAAAACTTCTTCTCTATTTTCTTCTTTTCCGATTCAAACTCTGGTGATAGCAGTTCCGACACCATGTTTTCAAAAAGTGGCGCTGTGTGCTCTATTGCGCTCCTGACATATTTTTTCCGGTAAAAATCAGCCACCTCATGCCTAGCTATAGAAATGAGCCAAGTAGATACACTCGATTCTCCTCTATAAAGTGGGAGCGAGTCAAAAGCCGAAAGAAAAGTATCTTGCAGCACTTCCTCCACCTCTCCCTCTGGCAGTTTTATGTTTAGATATCTGCGTAGTTTGGGCGCAAACTCTTTGTAAAACCTAGTTGCTGCTCCTTTTTCTCCAGATAACACTAGACTTATCAGTTCATTCATACTTTATGGATTATACAACTTGCGCTATACTCAAAACATGGAATGTCCTACAAATTTAGGTGACTGTTTAAGATTTCAAAAAGATAGTGCAACAACTGCCTATACCGGCGTGGGAGATTTAATCAACAACATCGTCCCAAACATATATGTCGCCGGAGGTCTAGTTATCTTTTTTATGATAATTTTTGGAGGATTTACTATCATCGCCAATGCGGGTGACCCTCACAAGATCGAAGAAGGCACCAAAACTATCACCTCTGCTATAATAGGATTATTAGTACTTTTTGCTTCCTACTGGATTATCCAAATTATCCAGGTAGTTACAGGGGTACAGATACTTAATTCGAGTTTATAAATATGGCAGGATTACTAGGCACAGACATCATAAATCCACTCACAAAAGTAGGTTCAAACGGCTATACAGACGTCAGCACAGGGCTGCCTGCATTTATTACCAATGTCGTTACCATCATCTTTGTAGTGGGTGGACTTTGGACATTTTTTAACCTCATGATTGCCGGATTCAGCTATATAACTGCAGCGGGTGACCAAAAAAAGATCGAGGCTGCCCAGCAATCTATTACCACTTCTCTCATTGGGCTAGTTATCATGGTTGCAGCGGCGGCCATCACAGGCATCATCTCCTTTGTGTTATTTGGTAATGCAGGGGCTATATTGACACCCAAAATTATTGGACCAGGGAGCGCAACACCATGACAAAACTACTTGCTCAGGGTATAGATTTTTCCAAGATTACCACTCCAGGAGGTTATCAGCCAGGAGATGGCGTAGCAGGCGCAACGGGAGCCGTAGAAAAGCTCGTCAGCAACGTACTAGTCATCCTTACAGTCGTAGCGGGTATAGCTTTTGTTTTATATTTCCTTCTAGGCGGTCTCAACTGGATCACGGCCGGCGGTGACAAAGGTAAAATCGACAAAGCCAAGGGCATGATGACAAATGGCGCTATCGGCATGATCGTCATCACCCTCTCCTACTCAATAGTCTGGATCGTAGGACAAGCACTTGGTATCAACATATTAAATCCCGCATCATTGATTTCACCGGGAGTCATAAAGTTCCAATAAACATATGATTAAAAAAGCACTTGCCCAAATCACAAATCTAGCTGTACCAGGAGGAGGAGCTGCCAACGAAACCCAGGCTGGTCAGTTTGCTATCACCATCGCCACCCTTTGGCAAACAATCATCTTGGTGGGAGGGCTAGCATTTTTACTCTATCTCCTTCTTGGCGGGGTGACCTGGATCACAGCTGGTGGAGACAAGGGTAAAATTGAAGAAGCAAGAGGCAAGATCACTCAAGGTCTAGTAGGCCTAGTGATCCTAGCGGCCTCTTATGTAATCATCAAATTCATTGAATCCGCCATCAATATGGATATACTAAACTTTAGTTGGCCTACAGCAGGATAAATTTATGGGATCATTTAATGTAAATATCGGCACCGAAGCTAAATCAAGGATAGCAATCAACGAATCTCTTGGAGTTTTTGTTCAAAAATCATTTGGAGCTATTTTATTGGTAGCCGGCTTGTCCACTTTCTTGTATTTAGTTTATGGTGGAGTTCAATGGATCATGAGTGGCGGAGACAAGGGAAAGCTAGAAGAAGCAAAAGGTAAAATTACCAACGGCATTATCGGGCTAACTATAGTGGCTTCGGCCTGGGCTGTATACCTACTCATCGATTACTTCCTCGGCATTGGTCTTGCTAAATGATAAAATAAAAACTAATATTAAGAAAAGGAGAAAATAATATGTCATTTCTAGTCAAGTTAGCGCAAGCAGCCCCCGCTGCTCCAGATTTATCCATTAGCAAACCAGAAGGAGTTGCTATCACAAATATCGGCACCCTCATCAAAGGCGCGGTCCAAGGAGCACTCCTTGTCTCAGCTCTTATGGTCTTTATGTTCCTTATCTGGGGTGGTATTCAGTGGATTAGTTCAGGTGGTGACAAAGGCAAAACTCAAGAAGCTCGCGATCGTATCACCGCTGCTCTAGTTGGTCTAGCAGTCGTAGCCTCAGCTTGGGCTGTCATGCTTATCATCCAATATTTCTTTGGTATCGATATCTTGGGTGGCAACATTACTCCACCAAAAGCCTACTAAGATCTTTAGTTAAATTTATTCAAAAAGTCCCCGCGAGGGGACTTTTTGCTATAATGATTTCATGGAAGAAGAAGCGGCTCAACTCTCAGATCTATCTCTATATATTGGGAATGTTCTTTTGGCTATTATTCCCCTAATCGGTCTTATTTCTTTCATCATGATCCTCGTAGGAGGCTTTACTTTTCTAACTGGCGCCGGAAATCCAGATTCTATGAAAAAAGGTAAAGGTATCATGGGAGGCGCAATCGCCGGCATAGCATTGGCTATTGGCAGTTGGCTCATTTTACTTCTCATAGAGAACTTAACTGGTGCCAGAGTCACTCAGTTCAAGCTCGGTCTGTAAATATGATTATTCTAAAAAAGATTTCAATATCTATCCTAATATTTTTGGGATTATTTGTTATATTCCCAAAAATAGATCGAGGAGTCAATGCAGAACAACCAAAAACAAAATATGATGTAGATATATATTCTCAAATGATTACAGGATATATTGCAGATCAAAACCTAGAAATCATTCTAGAAGGAGAAAAAGGGATCCCCGAAACCATGATTGTATTAAACGAAGACGAGTTAAAAAACGTCACCTGTGATACGACAGACCCAACTTCGTGTGACAAAATTGCCAATGTTATATATCCACAACAAAATGATCGACAGGAAGACAGGCCCATCACTGGTCAATGTCAAAGAATGGTAAACAAGCAAAATCCACTCTCTACAAAGGGAAAATGTAAATTTAATCAAAGTCCAGCATACTCAAAAAAATTTATAGGCACCGACTCAAGTGGGACTGATGGGCTCGCGGTCCCAGGTTGGCAAAGCTACAATCACATGTTCACCGCCAATCAGTGCTCTCAGTCATCAAACGTACTTACCATGGGCTCACACGACATGATATTGCCCTCTGATTATCAAAATCAACTAAGGCTTAGTTTGCTATGGAGAGCATTTTCCACCTGGATCAATTATCAAAAAAGTAACAATCCTCACAAAGAGCTCCCTGTAGGAGGAATCAACTGGAAAGAAAAAGTAACAATAGATGGAGAAACTCTCGAATTTATCGATATTTACAACGATAAAATACCAGGAGACATGAAGCCAGAAAACTATCGACAAATTTGGCAAACAGAATACGATCTTTCCGCCCCACTACCAGAAGGCTTCAGTCAAGAACAAATAGATGCAGAGTTTAGAGCCGCAGAAAATCCCTCGCTTCGCCCTGTTCCCAGCTATCTCCAAAACAGCACTTGGTATGCAAAGTGGTTATACAACTTTAAACTTGCCGAAAAAAATGACGAGGATTGGGTAAAATATTTCAAATGTACCCCCCTCTACCCTAAAGACACAAATGCTCCTGCCTTATCAATCGGGTCGCTAGTTTTAGCACTTGGCAGTAAAAGTGATACGTCTGGCAAATACAACTTCGCTCTTCACAAAGGTACCTTGGTAGACAATTATTCTGCTAGAGCCGCAACAGAGGGAATGATTATCGAAGCATCACTTACTAATCCGCGAGCAATTGGTAAGGCCCTATTGGCAGATATGGGGAAAAAGATTCCTCTAGTTGCAAATTATTTTGCAGAGCCAAGAGCAGACGTCACTCACATGCCAACTGCCTTGGTTTTTGGCAATAACAACACAGACGCCGAGGCCGAATCAGCCACTCCCGAAAACACTGTGACTAGATATGGACCACTAACAGTTAAGAAGCTTGGCTCTATACTAGATTATCCAAATAGATTATATAATCCAGAGAAAAATCCACCGCCTCGAAGGCCAAAAGCCTCCGAAGAAGACTATAACAAGCAAGATGCTAATGCGGTGCACGGTGAGCCCTCCATGACCAACTTATTTGATATCTCAATGAAGATATTATTAAAAGTAATCCCCAACAAAAGACGCACCTATATGATCGGCGAATCCTGGTCTCAGGCCAGTAGATTTCTCGAGCTCCCATCTCTAGCAAATCTCATGCCATCCACCGAACTATCTAAGGAATATTTGAAAACAAATAATGATATCAATGTTGTGGTTTCAAAAGAAGGAGAGTTGTTTGGCATGAATGAAAGATTGTCTAAAACCATAAAAGTAAACAACTCCGCTTTCATGCCTTGCAAAGGTACAGATAGATCAGATTACATTTATACCCCGCGCATGATCGCAGATGGCACTGCCGTCAATTCCTGCGGCCAACCTTCCAAATTAATCAATACCTGTAGCTCCACCGAACTTCCAGATTTAAGTGGCTCAGATCTCAGTTGTTCGTTGTGTGATTCGGGACTTCCCCCAACTCTAGTAAAAATATTTAATTTGGCTGCCACCACTTACAAGGTTCCCGCATCTATTTTATATAGTGCATTTATTTCTGAGGGCGGTGATTATCGTTGGGATTGGACTGAGGCAAACGTAAAGGCTTGGAGCGTTTGCGGAGGCGAAGTACCAAATTGTGATTCACTAGCATCTGGGACAGGAGCAAGAGGTCCATTTGCTTTCTTGTCTACCCCAAAGGGTGGTGGTAAATATGATTGGTCTCCAGATTATAGTGAATCATCAAAAGCCATTGACTCTGGAAGAGTAGAGTTCTCACCATGCAACGTGATTGATGCCACCTTTGCCGCAGCCGCCAAGCTAGCCAAAGAAAGTGGTGGGTCAGGAGCGTATCCTGCTCCAGCATCATGTTGGGGACATCCTTTCTATCTTAGTGCTACTGGTCCAGCCAACTCGTGCGAGTGGACACCAGAAAGAATATCCACTTCTATGCGTCAATATACTGGGTACTGTACAGAAGCTGCTTACTCAGGACCTGGAGGATCATCAGGAGCTCAAACAGCAGACAACAATCACTGGAAACGGGCATTTGATTATTATGAAAGTTATAGCTGTAAGTAAAATGTAAAATCTAGTACAATACCACTATGCGTAAAATACTATCTATCTTTACACTCCTTCTCGTGTCCGCATTTTCTTTTGTCACAATGGCGCGCGCCGCAGATGGACAAGTCGCCCCTAGTCGTGGACTTTTTGAAACCTATACTTTTGCCGTAGGATGCAACGTCAGCGGCTGCTCACCAGATTCAGACATTGGTGCCACTGTCAGTTCAGAAGAAATGTCGCAAGAAAAATATATTGTTGGTTACTCCCCTTCTGCCGACGGATCTCAAGCAGTTTCTGGCATCACACCTAGAATTACCAAGTACGTTACAACTGCGCTTATGGTGCCACCAATCAATACGGGCGAATATCTCGCCGATCTAGGCAACAATATTGGGCTTCCTGGATTTACCAAAGTCCAAGCTCAAGGAATTGGTTACAAAGCACTATCTCCAGTCTTACAAATCTGGAAAGCTTTTAGAAATGTAGCCTATTCTCTTTACATCATAATCTTCTTAGTTATCGGGGTCATGATCATGCTCAGGACAAAGATAAATGCTCAAACCATCATTTCCATCCAAAATAGTCTCCCCAACTTACTAGTCACTCTTCTACTCATTACCTTCTCGTACGCCATTGCGGGATTTATTGTTGACCTCATTTACTTATCTATGTATTTAATAGTTTATATCGCCGAAGCTGGAAGTCTCATCAAAGATGCGGGTGGAGTGATGGATAAAGTGTTAAACAACAACATCATGTATATGATGTTATCTGGTAGAGATAGAATCCACACAATCGCAGCCCTAGCCATTGGTTCTTTTACAGACCAAATCACTGCTTCTAGTGGCTTAGCCAAACTAGGTGGAGTCACTCAAGGACTAGCATTTGCCGTGATAGGACTAGGAGTACTTATTGGCATGTTCAAGACTCTCTGGCAATTGATGCAGTCATACTTTATGATCATCGTCCTAACTGTGGTGTCTCCCCTTCAACTACTAATGAACGGTATACCTGGATCAAAATCTTTTTCCAACTGGGCTAGAAATCTACTAGCCAATGCAGCCGTTTTCCCCACAGTGCTAGCCATGTTATTATTTGGAGCCATACTGATGGGACCTGGTACAGAAAAACTAGTCATTGAAGGTAATCAAGTAAATCCATTCGAGGTAAATACGGGATATCTACAGGGTGGAGAGACCGATTCTACCAGATGGGTTCCACCATTTTTATCTTTTGTCGACAATTCTGAAGTAACCACGCCAGTTAGTATCCAAGAAACCTTTATGGCACTCCTGGGTATCTTTATCATTATGATGGTCCCAGCAGCTGCCCAAATGACCAGAGACACGCTAAAGGTCGAGCAGAGCAAATACACCTCAGAGATCATGGCTGGTATTGGACAGGGCTATGGCGCAGCCTCATACCTACCCAAAGCCTACATCTCCAGTCTCCAGCAAGAGCGCGCAGCCCGCCTCCAATCCAAAATGCTTGGAAATCAAATCCGCAACACAGGTCTCAGTAGTGCTCCACAAGAACCAGGCGGAAAAGCCAAATAAACTTTTTAACTTAAATTATTTTGTTGAAAATATATATTTAAAGACGCTTTTCATTTCTTCGTTCCCATCCTTCTCTAGTTGGATCCAGAAATATTCCCAGTCATTTAGCTGTATAGCTCTACGCAACCATCTCCATGCCGCTGGTCCAAACCGATTAAACAGCTCTGCATCGCCATCTTTTCTTGTAAATATCCCACTACCAACCAAAAACCTCATTGACATCTCTACATCTTCAAACCCCCAAGTCACAAGATATTTATACTTACTCATCAAACTTTCTCCAGGGAGTAAAATTTCAGTCTTCATCTCTTTTTCCCACCTACCATATTTGTTCACCATTAGGTCACCATTTGGCAGGACATATCCACCAGATTGTTTTGGTACGCGTCTAGTTAGCTTATGAGTTCTCCATGTCAGTACCTCTCTCCACATCGCAAGCCCTAGTCTATTAAGCCCATTTGCATCATAAGGATGATAAGTTTCCATAGCTCCAATCATCTTAGCTAGTGCCTCAGAAGACCCATTTGCTAGTCCAGCTTTAATAGCGCCAGCCACTGCCTCAGCCGCGATAGCGTAGTATCCGCCATAGTCCTTCATGTCTGTACCACGTAAACTCTCTACGTATTCAGATAGCCTGGCGTACGAGAAGTTATCTATAAACCCTTTAAAGTCATTGCCCACTGCGCTACTTTCTTTTCCTAGTCTTTTTGCATAAATTTTGTTAATTTTGTCCCAAGGAAGTGCATTAATTTGTGCCATTTCATCCTCACTAAATGCATTGTCATTCCATTTTTCCATGAGTAAATTAACTTGCATCGCATATTTATCACTGGCATCGTTTGGATCTATCCTTATTTTAGAAATATCTTCTCCCCTCTTGGCAAGTCTACCCAAATATTCTGTTTTAGCTTCATCAAAAGTCATTCGCTTCGACCCACTCGCCAAGAGCTTTACATCCTCTATTGCCAGATTACTTCCATCAAAGACCTCAGTTCCGACGCGCCTTTTACTCATGATGTGTTTTGAAATTAGCTTTTGTATCAGCTCAGCTTGTTTTGCCTCTATCCCCGCTTCTCCAAATAGTTTTTTCAACCCCTTTCCAAAGGTATTTTTGTACCAATCAAAATCATAAAGGAATGTATCAGCACCCATTATTTCGTGTTGATAAGAACTGATGAATTCATATTGCTCGCTATATCTACATATTTTACTTATCCCAAGCAGGGCTTTGTTAACTCCTAGTGCTTTAGCGATATCGACGTCATCCAAGATATTTAAATTACGACCAGTAAAACGCCATATGTCCTGTGCAGTTCCCACCTTCCACCTAGAATCAGTAATTAATGCTGCCAAAGATTTGGGCTGACCATCCACCATGAGATCATGATTTTTGTTTCCCAATAATTTTTTGTTCATATCAAAAATATCACCGTTTTCTTTTATGACAATTGGCTCGTCCCCGTTCAGCAAATGACTCAGCATCATTTCGTCAAACAACTCTCCTTCTCGAATTGGCGGAGTATAGACAAGTCGTTTAGACCAATATTGTGATTGCATCATGTCATGTATTTCAAGAACTGACACGCTAGCCTTCTCTCCTCTTTTTGGCCCCTCTGTAAAGGTGATTTCTTCCCTTAGTACATCTGCATGCTCCTGCAACCAAACCCACAAAGGCCCATCACCCAAATGGTTCAATATCTCAGAATACTCTTTTGCGCCCAAGTTAAAGTATTTGTCATGGAAAAATGCTATGCTCTCAAACGACTTAAACACCTTTAGTAGCTTCTCTCCTTCTGGACCTGCCTCAGCCAGAGTAAATCGAGCATCATTCATGAGACTCATTAGTTGTAAATCATTCATTCCCTCGCGCAAGCCCACCTTGGACAGATATGATATCAGGGCGCCCGTATAACCCTTATAGTCTTTTGATTCCAAATATTTCGTAAAGGCTTCATTTCTAAATGCTGTTCTGTTCTTGAAGATAGAATCATAGAGTAAGCCAGCTTGATTAGGTTCAAAACCATATTTCATTTGCATTGCTTGAGCAAATTCTTCCCTGCTACGCCCTTTAAAGGTGCCTTCTAATTTAATAACATCAAGGCCATTGTTTTCTAGTAAGTCCTTAATCTGTTCTAGCATGATCGATCCGGGGGCCCTCCTGCTTTTTTGTTCAAATCCCAAAGCATCTTGAATAAACTGTAGTGGATCCTCTCCGTTCTCATACAACAAATCCGCCCCATCTTTTTTAGATCCATCTCGACGGGTTGTGGTCCTAGCAGTCTCTTCACCCCTCTTACCACTAGTAATATTTAGAAGTTTCTTTCCAAGCTCTTCTGGATTGGGTAGCTTTTTGCTGTACCAGACCTCTTGAACAAATTTATACACCTCTTCCCCATTTTGTATTTTGTCATCCTTTAACTTATTCTTTAGTTGGTCCATATATGGAATTTGCATCTCAAAAAAGTTGTCAGTGGCCAAGCTAGGAGATTGCATTTTTGAAGCCAACCTAGCTAGCTGGTTGATTTTGTATATTCTATCTATACAATCATCAGACTTAAGGTCTTCCATTTGCCTAGGATCATTTACCTCTGTTTGGACAACTTTCAAAAAATCGTCTATATCTTTTTGCAACAATCTACCCCGCCTATCATCAGATTTCCCCACGCGAACTTTAGTAACTCTGTCTTTACCGTCTTTCAATTCCTTGTTTACGAACTCAAGTGTTTTACTCTTTGCCACATTTACTCTTTCTTTTGCGCCCTTTTCAGTCTTTACTTCTTCTTTTACTTTTACTACTTCTAGTTTTCGCTTAATTTCATTAACCTCAGATAGTTCTGCATTTAATTTTGTCACTATTTGCTCTTTAGTCTTCTCACCCGTCTTTAAGATACCAACACTCTCGCTGATTTGTAAAAATCCTTTTGTTATAGATTCGGCTTCCGCCTTTTTATCGCCAGTATATTCACCATTTTTCAGCTCAATGACTCTCATCTCGAGAGCGGTAGCATGATCTCTCTGATCTTCAGGCATTTTTGCCTTAGCAATTAATACGTCAATCGATTGATTCTCTATGCCAGTCTCAATTCCCACCATCTTCTTTAAAAGACTTTCAAGGTTAAGATTTGCTTTTTCTTTTTTATCTTTATCTGACCCAAGTAAATCTTTTTCTAGATTGTCTATTGTTTCTTTTTTTACCCCACCCGTTTCAGTTGTTTTTCTCAGCAACTTCAACTTCATAAACACCATGAGTTGCTCTAGGAATTTAAGTCCGTCCTTATCTTCGCCACTAGCATCCGTCTCACCAGAGCGCACCATTCTCTCTAGTTCTTTAACCTCGCTTAATTTTTCCTTTTCTGCCATGCCCAAATTATACCATTCTCAGATGATAGAATGGAGTATATGGCCAACCTTACCAAATCAGAGCTAGTTCGCAATTTTGGTACCCCTTTTGGAGTGCTAGAACTAGTCTCTCAGCTCATCCGCCACCCCAAAGACGATTATGAGCTGGGTAGCGGCGACTCCAAAGTCGTCTTTACCAATCGTGAAGTCAAAGCATTGGTCGATGATTTCCAGCGCAACAACCTCCTTGGCGATAAGATTTTAGATCTGGAAAATCCCTCCAATTATCGCCCTCTATACAATAGTATTTTGCTTTTTGCCAACAAACAAAAAGAGTCTTCCATCCCAGATAGAGAAACCAGAGAAAACATCCTCCGGGCCTACCAAACACACCTAGAAGAAGTTGACCAAAAAACCACAAATCCAAAGGTCGAGATCAATGCCTACAACGAATCCGTTAGGCGGGCTCAAAAGTACTGGCAAACAAAAAATCTCCTAGATTCTCGTGTCGCACAGGCTCTAGAGCCACTGACTAGATCTGGCTCGGCCTCTTCAGGCTACATCAGACAAATGCAAAATAGTTTGATAGCCGAACTATCACCCGCCCTTCACAATATAGATACTACAGATCCAGTTAAAGCCCAGGCCCAAACCAAGGCCCTCCTAGATCAAGCCGTAGCCAATTCTCCAACCTGGAGAGCCCTCCAAAACACGCTCGTTGCCGAAGGGCAGGACGTAGACCATATCACCACAAACCTCTCAACTCTCCTCAACAATGAGAGGTTCAGTAAATCAGACACAGACGAAAATCTCGAAAGTCTTGCAAATATCAACAAACAACATGGTCTCACTCCCACGCAGGCCAAAGATGAGCTTCAAAACACCATCAATTCCTGGCAAAAAGAGACTGGCGTGGGTAGAGACAACCCAAATTCTTTGGGTAATGATCTAGTTAAATCACTACATTCAGCAACTATTGATGCATTAGAATCGCCCTCGCTTAGCGATAGATTTATCAAAAAAGACCCTTTCGAAGTTAGGGCTCTGCGCAACGCCATCACCCCAGAATTAATCAAAAAATACAATTTAACACAAGTTGATCAAGATCGACTTATAGAAGCGGCTCTCAATCACCCCTCTACTGGGACTTATTTTGCCCGCATTACCAATGGCCTAGAACCAAGTGCTGGAGATTTACCAGATATTTTAGGATTAAGGCCAGCCAGCCTAGTCTCACACATTGCCAAAAATTCTGGCGTAGATCCGCTAATCGTCACTTTAACCAGAAGTGGTTATTCGGGAGAACAGCTTGCCAGTCAATTATTAAAATCTGGATATAGCCCGTCTGACATCAAATCTCAATTAGACAACCTTCAAAAATATCTCGGCGAAAACCATGGCCTAATTGACAGTGTCTACAAATCTAGGCTCGCCTACGATCAAGCCGTTCTTAAAATCAAAACCGCCCTGTCCCCACAAAACATCCCTATTATCAGAAATGTTTATGGCGCCGTTACCAGTGTTCGAGAAAGTATTTCTACAGCATATAATGGTTTTTTAAACAATCATAGAACTATCGCTTTTTTTCTTTCTTCAGATCATCGACTGGCATCATGGGGTGGATGGATTTCAAAAATTGCCACAAATAAAAACCTGCCGCAATGGCTCAAAACAGGACTCACTTGGTACAAAAATGGTGGGTATTCGTATGAAGGATTTATTGGTTCAGCAAAAACCCACTTCCGCATCAAATTTGGCAACTGGCTAGTCAAACAAGGCGCCAAAATTGGTGGAGAAAAACTTGCCGGGAAGTTTTTAGCTTGGGTGGGCGCTGGGTTAGTTGCTGGATCTCTTTCTGGAGGGGCATCTTTTGCCATCCAGGCTGGACTCTGGGTCATGCAACAAGCCAAAAGAGCACCAGAAGCGATAAAAAATGCAGACGTCATTGCGGGTTGGGTACTCAAAAACATTGCTGGACTAGCCATGCTCATGGGGATAGCTGGTCCCACAATCCTCGGTGCAATCATTGGCTTTAGTGTGGCCCTAGTTTCATTTTTCCTCATTGGGTTTTCCTTACCACTATGGGGAGTACTTATGATAGGGACTGCACTTGGAGCATTACTAGGATATTTATATTCTCAAGCAGGAGCAATCGCTGGTTGGGCTTCTACGGCGCTTGGCTCTGCAGGAGCACTAGTTAGCGCTTGGTGGGCTGGATTTGTAAACAGTGTAGGCGCCACTATTAGCTCTATAGCCACAACCTCTATTGTTGTTGCAGTTGGAGGCATCACTCTTTCCATGTCTCTTGGCAACGACGCCATCATCACCTCAAAAATAGAAACTGGAACTATTGGTGCCTCCGTTGTTTGTGACATAAGCGGCACTACTACAAACAATCCAGTCGCAAACGCAGCCCAATGTATCTACAAAGCTCTTACCGACTGTAAGTTAAATCCCCTCATGATAGGCGGCATATCTAGCCCAAAATGGCAGTGTGTTATTGCTGCTCTGAAGCCATTTGAAGGCGCAGTCTCTCAACTAGAAACTTCACAATTTACAGATGGTTGGCCAACAACCGAAAAACATCTTCAGTGTGTTGGATTGGCGGCCGCTAGCGCCGGACCAGGTTTTCCGCAAGTAAATGCCTGTATGTACGCCTCATATAAAGTAGAAGGATATAAATATTTGGTTGGTTGTCCAAATATGCAGTCAGGAGATCTTTTTATCATGGGAGTAGATGAGTGTGGTGATAAAACTGTCGGTCACATAGGGGTTGTAATCAATCCAGATGCTGGAGGTCAAAAATTTACTTGTGTAGATGCCAACGCCACAGGCCCTGGTATAGTACGCCCAGATTCTGGGACATCGGGTTGTTTTTACGCAAAATCTCTTATTAGTGGATGCCTTAGAAAGAAGTAAAATAAAACTATGAATAAATATTTATCAAGAAAAAACCTAATAATTTTCTCTATAGGAATTATTCTTCTGGGTACCTTAATCTTATTGCCTATGTCATACAGGCCCATTCCAATAACAATTGAGGCCACAACTCCTCTCGATAAATCTACGCAAAATAGTGTAATGATAAATCCTCAAATACAATTTAATAAATCTATATTGGCCTCAGATATTTCTATTGCATCTAGTCCAGATGAGAATTGGACCATCAATCAAGTCGACAAACAAACCATATCCCTAAGTCACAAAAAATATTTATACTTAAACACAAAATACGTCTTAACTATCAAGTATTTAGACCAGGTAGTTTCAATCTATACTTTTAGTACAGCTCCGGGACAAACAGATCCCAGATTTCTCCAACAAGTCCAAGACAAAATGGATGCTCAATATCCATTAATGGGGGAAACTCCACGCTTTACACAGGGATATTCACTGGTTTATAGTGCCCCCCTTACTTTAGAGATCACCATTTTGGACTCAAAAATTACCCCCTCAGACATTATTCTACAAGCCAAGGCTTGGGTGACCCAAAATGGACTCGCTCCAGACTCTCATCAATACAAAATTGCTCAACCAGCTACAAAAAAATAAATCTTTGTCTAGTGTTGCGCGTGCGTAGCGTAATGATTCTCTGATAAACTGTTAATATATGCAACAACATCCAATCCCACAAAATGTCACTCAATACCAGTTTCGCCTGGTAGGAGACATGACCCTTAAACAGTTCTTAGAATTAGCCAGCGGTATGGTATTGGCCTATCTTTTCTTTGCCAGTAATCTTATTTTTATAGTCAAATGGCCACTAGTTATCCTCTCTCTCCTCTTTGGAGCCGGACTCGCATTTTTCCCTCTAGAAGATCGCCCCCTCGATCAGTGGATCATCAACTTTATCAAATCCATCTATGCTCCCACAAGATTCACCTGGCAAAAAACCAACAAAATCCCTAGACTGTTTTTATTTGAGGCCCACGCTCCAGAAGTCATCACCACCATTACAAAAACCATCAAAGCTCCAGTAGCCGCTAGTAATCAGTCATCCATCTCAGACTTAACCGAGAAGGAGGCTAGTATCGTAAAATCTCTAGATGGCTTATTTAGTTCTGTGCCTCAAATCACTCAGACAGATTCGACGCTAAAAAAAGTAGAAGAAATAATTACCAAACCTTCAATCTTGGTTAGAAAATTGAATCCTGCCACAGAGGTCGCAGGAATTGTCTTACATACACCACTTCCAGATTCCACCCCCATTCCCAAAGAAGCGGTCATTGTGACGCCAGGACTAGTCAAACAGGTTACAAACACCATCTTTACAGCCCCGTCAGCCCCCCAATCACGTGCCGCCCCAGAAAGAACTGCCCCAAAAAATATATCTCTTCCCGCCTCCCCCAAAGATCCCAATTTAATTACTGGCGCTGTGGTAGATCAAAGCGGGAAATTGATAGAAAATGCCATTGTCCAAATAGTCAGTAGCGACGGAATCCCCCAGCGGGCAATGAAAACCAATTCCTTGGGCCAATTTTATACTTCCACGCCTCTTTCCCCAGCCACCTATGTGATAGAGGTAGATAAGATGGGCCTCACTTTTGCTCCACAACAAATAGTCGTAAATAACACTATCCTCTCACCCGTAGAGTTAAGAGTTACAGTTTAAAATAATTTGAGAATTGGAGAATTTAGGATTTGTGATTTTAGGTTATACTAATATTTATGTCTGACTCAATCATTGTCGCAACAACCCAAGATCATTTAGACATCGAAACAATTCGAGATGATCTAGTTATTCTAAAGAACGGCATCTGTAGTGTTGTCATAAAGACTTCCGCAATCAATTTTGGCTTACTATCTGAAGAAGAGCAAGACGCGACTATTTATGCCTATGCCGGACTACTCAACTCCCTTTCTTTCCCGGTTCAAATAGTCATCAAATCTGAAAAAAAAGATATTAGCGCCTATCTAGAACTACTAGCCACACAAGAAAAAAAGCTTAAAGATGAAATTCTCAAAGAGCGCATGCACAATTATCGCCAGTTTATAGATACTACAATCACAGAGCAAAATGTTTTGGATAAAAAGTTCTATTTGATAGTTTCATACCAAATCATCACCCTTTCTGGAAAAGTAGAAATAACTGAAGACTTAATTCAAAAAGCCAAGGCCGATCTAGAACCAAAAAGGGACCACATCATTAAACAGTTGAGTAGAATCGGACTGGCTGCCGAACAGGTAAACTCTCAGAATCTCATGAAGCTATTCCACTCACTTTATAACTCGACGGTCAAAGGTCAAAAGTTCACGACAGCCTCCGACTACGAACAAGCCATAGTCGCCCCCAATATTACCAAATAACCCAAGCCCTTTTGGTACTAAGGGCAGTACTGTATACTTTGAATATATGAAACTGCCCTTCTCCCTTGGTGGCAAAAAAGACGACTCAAAAAACTCTGGACCGGCCGTCTCTACTGCAGTCACAGTACTTTCTCAGGGCACCACCAATGTCAAAGATGTCATTGCTCCAGAAGCCATCGAGGTCGACTGGAGCGACATCAAAATCAACGACACTTACTATCGCACACTCTTTGTCGCTGGCTATCCCCGTTTCGTCAACGCCAATTGGCTCTCCCCCCTCATCAATTTCCCTCACTCCCTCTCCATCTCCATGTTTATCTATCCTATTGATGGTAAAGGCGTCATCGAAGATCTGCGCCGCAAGATCGCCGAAATGGAAGCAGAGCTTCAGGGAGACATTCAAAGAGGTCGCATCATCAATATCGACACTCAAGTCAAGCTAGAAGATGCTCGCTCACTTCAGGAACAACTAGCCAAAGGTGCCGAGAGATTCTTCCAGTTTGGGCTCTACATCACCATCCGCGATGATAAAAAGGACGTCCTAGACCGGGTCACCAATCACATTAAGTCCGCTCTCGGAGCGCTCCTCATTGTCGCCAAAACCGCAAGCCTTCAAATAGAAGATGGCTTTAAAACCACGCTCCCCACGGGCCTAGACAAACTAAAAATGAATCGCAATATGGACACCACCAGTCTCGCCACAACCTTCCCTTTCACCTCCTCAGAACTCACAGCCAACGAAGGACTAATGTACGGCATTAACGAACACAATGACTCGCTCGTCGTCTTTGATCGCTTCACTCTCGAAAATGCCAACATGGTGGTTTTTGCCAAATCTGGTTCTGGTAAGTCCTATATGGTCAAACTAGAAATCCTTCGCTCCCTCCTTTTTGATACCGAGGTCATTGTCATCGACCCAGAAGATGAATATCGCAAATTATCCGACGCCATCAAGGGCACCTATATCGACTTTTCCTTTGGCTCCCCCAACCGTATTAATCCTTTTGAGCTTCCCCAGATGGACGAGCCAGACGAAAACGAACTAGCCATGAAAATCATTTCGCTTCATTCACTCCTCAAAATCATGATGGGTACTATGAGTCCACAAGAAGAAGCATTACTTGATCGAGCACTCGTTATGACCTATCAGATGAAGGGAATAAATCGGGACCCTGCCACCCACAAAAACGAACCTCCGCTTATGGAAGATTTATACAAAGTCCTAAATGGCATGGAAGAAGCCGTAGCTCGTGGACTCGCCGATCGTCTCGAAAAATATGTTAAGGGCTCTTTCCAAGGGATTTTCTCCCAAAAATCCAACGTCAACTTTGGCAATCAGCTCACTGTTTTTGGTATTAAAAATCTAACAGACGAGCTCCGCCCAACTGCCATTTTCATCATTCTCGATTATATTTGGACCAAGGTTAAAAGAGATCTCAAGAAAAGACTACTTGTGGTCGATGAGGCGTGGTATCTCATGAAATCCGAAGATTCCGCCACTTTCCTTTATGGCATAGCCAAGCGCGCCCGCAAATACTTCCTGGGACTCACTACAATCACCCAGGACGTCGAGGACTTCCTAAAGAGCGACCATGGCAAGGCTATCGTCTCAAACTCCTCCCTACAGGTGCTCATGAAGCAATCTAGTAGCGCTATAGAAAAGTTGGCCACAACCTTCTTCCTCTCACAAGGAGAAAGACATCTACTCCTCACCGCCGAAGTTGGAGAGGCTCTATTTTTTGCCGGCCAAAATCACGTGGCTATGAAGGTCGTTGCTTCTCCCGAAGAACACATTTTGATCACCACCAATCCTCAAGAAACTCTAGATCGTCAAAAAGCTTTTGCCGACAAACTCCTCTCCACCAAAACCAATTCTCCGGCCGCACCAGTAGCATCCACCCCGACTGTCGAACCGCAGCCAGTCGAACCCAAAGCTAAAGAAGAATCATCTCCGATCTTTGAACAACCAACCCCCAAGGTCTGACCCGCTAAGGAAATCCTGGCCAAAGGCCAAGATGTTTAGTCGACTTCAAAACACAATCAGGAGACCGGGTCAGATCTTAATGGAGATTTACGCATTTATCGGCATTACCACATACTGCCCGTTTTCACGCGCGACATCTTTAATCATTCCAGGAGACAGCTTCCCTCCTAGTCCTATCCACAGTGTATCCCCTCCGACAATTCCCAAAAAATCAAGGACATACTTGGCGTTGAATATTATCTCAATATCATCTCCAGTCAGAGTAATTGGCACCTCTACTCTACATTCCCCTCGCTCTGGAGAACTCGACAAGAGTACTAGCTTTTCTTCAGCTACTTGCCACTTCACCATATTAGAGTTATCTCTAGCAAAGATATGAGTCGCCTTTATAGCCTGCAAAAGCTCGTCTTTATTCACTTTGATTTCAGTCGTAAATTCCTTTGGCAAAATCTTGTTATAGTCCGGGAAATTACCAGACAATAGCTGAGACACTATCTGAGTCTCACCCACCACAAAATAAATCTGATTAGTCGCTGGTAAGTGTCCAACTATGATTTTTTCTTCCCCAGCCAGTCTCACCACTTCCATCACCACTCTAGATGGGACAAGTAGACTTGTCAGCTCAGTCTTCGTGTCGACAGAGATCTCTTCCACTGCCAGTCTAAACCCATCAGTCGCTACCAGTCTCACCTTTTTCTTCAAAAACTCCCAGAGCACGCCCGTCAGCACTGGGCGTAAACTATCTTTGGCGCTGGCAAACACGACTTGAGATACGGCAGTGGACAAGGCCTTGGCTTCTAAAGTACAAATCTCGGCTTCTGTGGAAAGTTCTGGGATCAAAGGAAATTCTTCTGCATTTATAGTCTGGAATTTCCCGTTATACCCAGGTGCCTTCAAAGATAGAGATTCTCCTTCAGACTTAAGTTCTATCTTTCCAGGATTAAGTGATGCCAAAAACTCCCCAAACATCTTGGCTGGTACCGCTACCACTCCTGGCTCTATCACTTTTGCAGACACCTTTATTTTGATTCCTATCTCTAGGTCTGTCGCAGACAATACTAACCCTTCATTTTTAGCCTCTATCAGGATGTGAGAAAGTACGGGTAGCTGAGCTCTACTTGCCACAGCTCTCCCCACTATATTAAATCCGGCTACGAGCTGTTCTTGCAAAACTTCTATTTTCATAATTTGTCCCTTATTTATAGCTATCACTAATATATATTAAATAAACTAGTTGTAGTAGTAGAGCCGGTGGATTCGTGGAAAGCTCTCTGTAAATCGCGTGCAAAACCTTGTGGATAACTTTGTGAATAACTCACCTGCTTTGTGGACAACTCTAGTTATCCTCAATTGTGTAAGTTCTCCACATTCGCATCCCCTCACCTTTCCACTGAGTTTCCCACAAGATATGTTGATAACTATATTTTTCATAAATCGTGCTTTATATCCGCTATAATCTTTGCCATTTCTGGGTCGGTCTTTATTTTTTCCTCAATTTTCTCAACGGCATGGATAATAGTTGTATGGTCTCGTCCACCAAATAGTCTACCTACCTGCTCATATGGCAGATGCAGTTCTTTATAAAGCAAATACATGGCAGTGTGCCTGGCATTGGTAAGCGGGGCCTTGCGACTCGAGCTCACAAGTTCGGCTGGCTTGAAGGAAAAATATGAAGCTGTCTTGTTTATCACCGTATTTGGCTTGATTCTCTGGCTCCGCCTTTCATGTTCAGCCCCAAAATACTCGCGCACCATATCGCTGTTTATTTCGCCTCCACTAGGTAGTGACTTGGTCAATATCCCCTGTAGAGCCCCCTCTAGCTCTCTGACGTTGGTAGTAGTTTTCTCAGCCATAAGACCAATCACTTCGCTGGGTACCTCAATATTTAAGGCCTTACATTTTTGTGTAAGGATGGCCACCCGAGTCTCAAAATCGGGAGATTGTATATCCACCATAAGTCCGCCCATAAACCTAGACGACAGTCTCTCCTCGATCTTTGGGATCTCTTGTGGAGGACGATCGGATGTAAGCACAATCTGTCTCTCAGACATATACAACTCATTAAATGTGTGAAAAAACTCTTCTTGGGTATATTCTTTGCCCGCGATAAACTGGATATCATCAATTAAAAGCACATTAGGAGCTCGATACTTCTTTTTAAAAGCTGCAGTCTTTTTATTTTGTAAGCTCGCGATTAAATCGCTTCCAAAAGTCTCTGCCGAGATATACATGATATTCCAGTCGGGATGGTCTTTGTATATTGCATGCCCTATCGCCTGCATCAGGTGGGTTTTCCCAAGTCCCACTCCCCCGTATATAAAGAGTGGGTTGTGTCTCGTGCCCGGAGACTTGGCCGCTCCCTGTGCTGCCGCATAAGCAAAATTATTGGATCCTCCAACCACGTATGTCTCAAAAGTCAGCTTGGGGTTTAGGTTGTGGTGTCCACTTGTCCCAAGCGTAGCCGCAGGCGGAGTGGGATCAAAAAGTGGTGAAGGTGCTGCCGCTAAACTTGTGGAAGCATCCTTCCCCACAATATATGCCAGTTCAGTTTTTAAATTTGTAATTCTCTCTAGACTTCGTTGGATTTGGCCCTGGTATCTTTGAGTAGCCATTGTCTGGTGGTAAGCCGACGGGCAAAGGAGAGTTACTAGCTGAGATTCTTCGCTCAATTTTTCTATCGAAGCAATTGATAGTGGCTTGATCCAAGTGGGAAAATATACAGGGGAGATAGAAACCTCTAGTTCTCCAAGTACAGCCTTCCAAGTTGATATGATGTCCATGAGCTCATTATCCACAACTTTTCCACACTAGACAATATATCTAAACTATCTCCCACCGTGACAAATCCACTCTTCTTGTGTTAAAATCCAGAAATGTCAAAAAGAACTTATCAACCTAAAAAAATCAAGCGCCGCAATACCCATGGATTCCGTATCCGCATGGCTTCCCATAAGGGTCGCCTTGTCATCTCTCGCCGCCGCGCTCAAGGTCGCGCCAAATTGACCGTCTAAATATTTTCCAAGTGGTCGAAGCTCAAATTGTGCTATAAATAATTCATAATGATGGAAAAAAAGACAGAAGATTTGCAAAATGGGGCAACCCTTGCGTTTACGCAAGCATTAAATTCACATTGGGTAGATGTATTTGCATCATCAGACGCTAGGTCTAAAATCGGAGACATATTGAGGGCCGGTCAAGAATCTGGAGCGCCCGTTTCGGACGAGGAACTCCTGAAACATGTTGGTAATACATCTGAGTATGGAGATCTTACGCAAAAAGTCACTCGAGAAAAAAAAGAATGGGGCTACACAATCCTCACTCAGGAGGTTAGTGACGAAACGGCCCAAGATGAACAATCAATGCTTGGCATAGCAATTCAGTTGATGGGTGGTCCAGAGAAATTCCAATTTTTGGCACAAGCCGCAAAAGAAAGATCCCCGGGCGGCTCAATAATACTAACTGTGGTAATCAATGAAAAAACTGGATTAACCATGGACATAGAATGTTCAGATGAACCTAGAAAGAAAACCGATAAAAATAATGTCCCAGGATTACTTCGCCCGCGCAATATTCACCTTTCGGCCCCCTCCAGCTGGCCCAACTCCGTGACGGGACAACTCGAAAATTCTGCTGCAAAATACGTGGGGACCGCAATCCACCAAGCATTTAACAGTCTTCCAGCATAAAAAATCATATTCCATCGTATAATATCTAAATGATTTCCAAATCCAACAAATTTCCAACGCGCACTCAGTTTCTAGAATTTCGTGCAAAAGCAAAACAATTTACTACCCCCCATCTCCGGATTCTCTTCAACTCCCGGAGTTCAGGCAACATCAAACTCCGGGAGTTTGATTCTCGCCTCTCGGTAATAGTCCCAGTCAAGGTAAATAAACGCGCCGTGGCTCGTAACTCTTTTAAAAGACTAGTTTATGACCAAGTCTGGAAAATGATCAAAGATAAGAATCTAGATTGCATTGTGATGTTTAAACCAATGGCGTTAATAAAAGGTAAAATTTCAGAGGATCTAATCAAAAATGAACTATCACAAAATCCTGGTTTATTTTAAAGCTATTGCCAGCAACATGGGCCTTTCCGCGGGTCGTTGTCGCTACTCCCCTACCTGTTCCTTGTACGCCAAACAAGCCCTCACCAAGCACGGCCTCTTCTATGGCGCTTGGTTATCTATCAAAAGACTGTTAAAATGTCATCCATGGTCTCAGGGCGGATTTGACCCTATTCCATAACTTTATAAACTTGACGAGCTTGAAAAACTTTTAACTCAATATATGTATCACAACTATATTTATCAACCCATCTTAAATTCTCTGCTGTGGCTGTACCAAATCACCGGGCACAACCTAGGCTTTGCAATCATCTTGCTTACCCTCGTAGTCCGCGGCATTTTGATCCCCTTCACTCTCCCCCAGCTTAAATCAGCCAAAAAAATGGCTCAACTCAAGCCAGAGTTAGATTCCTTAAAGAAAAAGCATGGCCATGATGCCAAGCTCTTCCAGCAAAAACAGTTAGAGTTTTATAAGACTCACAATGTAAACCCAGCCGCCGGCTGTTTGCCATTTATTGCTCAGTTTGTTGTTTTGATTGCCCTTTACCAGGTATTTATGGCCACTCTAAATGGCAATGGCATGGGCGACATAAACTCCGCCTTTTTCCTCTGGGATCTCAAATCAAAAGATACTACCTACATCCTCCCAGTCCTAGCCGGCATCTTACAGTTTGTAATGTCTTTGACCATTCTCCCAGCTGTCGAAAACGAACCAGAAAAAAGACCTGGTACCAAAGAGCAAAAAGAAGATGTAGCCGAGATGGCCACCACCATGCAGCAACAGATGGTCTTTATGATGCCTATTATGACCATCATTTTCTCAATTCAATTCCCTTCAGGTCTCGCTCTCTACTGGGTTATCACCACTGCGTTCTCCCTAGTCCAACAACTCCTAGTTTCTGGCCCTGGCGCCCTACTTACCTATGCTTATAAATTTAAAATTTTGAAGAAGGGAAAATAATATGAATCCAGAAGACATGAAAAAAATAGAAGAGCTACTAGCTCTTTTTGATATAACAAGCGACCAAATCAAGATCGAAGAAACCGACGAACTAGTCAAAATCACCGTCCAAATGGACGAACTAGATGCTGGACGCCTGATCGGTCGTTTTGCCTCTACCCTAGACTCACTTCAGCTGATCATTTCTCTCATGCTAAACCGCGGTGAAGTCCACAAACATGTTCTCTTAGATGTAGCTGGTTATAGGCAGCGTCGCATGGGGACCCTAGAGACCATGGTCGAAAATGCTAAAAACCAAGTTAAATCAACCGGTGCTCCTTGTGTCCTCCCTCCTCTATCTTCGACCGAGCGTCGTCAAGTTCACTTGATGATTCAAGACGATGCAGAATTCACGAGTTACTCAGACGGCCACGGTCAAGACAGAAGGCTCTTCATCTCTCTCAAAACTGTCTAAGTATTTAGCCGTCCTTATCATCTTTTTTGGTGCCACTCAGTTTGGTCTCCATTTCTGGCCTAGTTCTACCCTGGTCTACGGCATTCGCATCGACTATCTCTCCCCCACCCTTTACTTCCTAGACTTGTTAATTATCTTGTTCTTTGCGATTAAAGGGTCTGACCTTAAAGGAAGAGCCCAACCCGCAGACTCAAAGGCGGGAAGGTCAGACCCTATAGGTGCGATTTCTCCCATATTATTAGTCAACCTCCTCTACTCTCAGAATCCCCTCGCCACTCTCTCCTGGTCTCTCCACTTCCTTTTGTATTTTTTGTTCTTTGCAGCCACGTTCTCGCCCCAAGGGTCTGACCCGCTAAGGAGATCCTGGCCAACGGCCAAGATGTTTAGTCGAACCTCAAAAACAAGCCGTGAGACCGGGTCAGACCCTACAGTTGCAACCTATGTGATTCCTCTCGCCTTCACCCTCTCCCTTTTCTTCCAAACCACCCTCGCAGTGGCCCAAGTCTACCTAGGTCACTATGTCGGCGGGATTATGTACTACCTAGGCGAGCGGATGGTATCTGTGGGCTCTCCTGGCATCGCCCTAGGCTCATTTATGGATCAAGTCGTACTTAGAGCCTATGGCACCTTTTCCCACCCCAACGTTCTCGCAGGTTACGCCGTAATTAGTTTGCTAATAATTCTACAGTTGTACCCTGCAGCCAAAGGGTCTGACCCGCTAAGGAAATCATGGCCAATAGCCAAGATGTTTAGTCGACTTCAAAATACAATCTGGAGACCGGGTCAGACCCTATGGGTACTCCTGATTCCAGTGGTGTTACTTGTCATCCTTACTCAGTCTCGCTCAGCCGCCATCTCTCTATTTGGGATCATCATTCCCTTCTATTTAATTAAAAATATTAAATATTCACTCATATACTTCGTAGTCATTTTATCTACGACCTACTATCTACCATCTCTAATCATTCCTCCCCGCAGTGATCTCTCAAGCTCAGGACGCATCACTTTGCAGAATCTCTCCTTTTCTGTAGCTCGCTCATTTCCAGTCTTTGGCACCGGAGCCCAAAGTAGTATTTCTACCTATCCCAGCGTCGATTCCTCAGTCCGCCTACTACAGCCCGACCACAACTCTTTCACATTATTCTTATCTTGGTTTGGCATTTTTGGAGTTTTCGCCCTGCTCTCAGGGTCTGACCCGCTAAGGAAATCCTGGCTATCAGCCAAGATGTTTAGTCGACTTCAAAATACAATCTGGAGACCGGGTCAGACCCTCAAAGTATTCTTCCCCATCCTTCCCCTTCTCCTCTTCGACCATTACCTCCTCACCTCCCCCCAGGGGATGTTTATTCTTATGCTATATCTATCAACGTCATCCCCAGTGCTAAACTACATTCATGCTCAAAAAAATCGCTAGCAACACTTTCGCTCAGCTAGTAGCCAAGTTCTTTGGCGCTGGCCTCACCCTCATTACCACCTACTTCACTATCCGCCTGGCAGGGCTCGAGCTTTATGGGGATTTAACTAGAATTTTAGTCTTGGTGGCGGTTGGCTTTACAGCTATCGATTTTGGCTTAAATGCAGAAGGCATTCGCTCCTCCAAAAACGACTCAGAAATGCAGCAGCATGTTTATAAAATTATCTTAGCCAGGATATTCCTTTCCCTCTTGGTTATTGGGGTTTTGAATTTGGTTATTTTAGCTTTGCCAGGAGGTTATTCCTCGGAGGTAAAGTCAGTCTTTTGGTTGGGCAGCTTAGCCATCATTTTTCAGGGTCTTTATACCTCTGGCAACTCTTGGTTTCAATACAAGCTCTCATACTGGAAATCCACAATCTCAGTGGTAATAGGTTCTCTGGTTGGGACAGGTCTGACGCTATATTATTTGCGCTACTCCCCCACTCTCCCCTATCTGGTTTTAGCCAACACCTTGGGCTACCTCACCATGGCTATTTGTTCAATTTGTCTTTTGTCGCTTGAGTTCCGATCCTTGCGCGATTTTAGGCGAGTGATCGGAACTTTGCAGCCCATTCTATTACTTATTCGTCGCTCTCTCACTCTGGGCCTAATCATTATCGCCAGTGTGATAGCCAGCAAAATCGACACCATAATCCTAGGAGTCTATCGCCTCTCGAGCGAAGTTGGTCAGTATGGCTTTGCATATCGCATTTTTGATGTCATCTTAGTTCTTCCTGTGTTTGTCATGAACGTGATATATCCCATCTCTATGCAGGAGTCTCAGCAAAAATACCGCGCAAAACTAATCTCTCAAACAACTAAAACTCTCGCCATAATTGGTATTTTTGTTGCTGCTCTACTTTGGATCTCCTCTCCCCTGGTCAATCTAGTCCGACCCGGCATGGATCTCTCCTCAAATGTTCTGCGCATTTTATCTCTCTCCCTTCCCCTCTTCTACATCACCGCCCCACTGATGTGGAATCTCATCGGTCAAAAAAAAGACAAGCTAGTTTTAGGGATCTATATCTCTGGAGCAGTTCTCAACGCCAACCTCAATCTGCTATTAATCCCCTCTTATGGAGCCATTGCCGCAGCCATAAATACCGGACTAACCGAGGGATTTCTAGTCCTCGCTCTGTTATACTTTTCCCATGAAACTACTCTTAAACACTGACGGGGGCTCACGCGGCAATCCAGGCCCTGCCGCTTATGGTTATGTTATCCAAGATATTACCTCTGGTGCGGGCCTGCCTGCCACAGTGGGAGCCTCAGCGACCTCTGGTGCAGGAATGATTCTGGAAAAATGCGGTAAATATATCGGCATTACCACCAATAATATTGCAGAGTACGAAGCACTATTGCACGGAGTGAAATGGGTGGTAGACAACGAGCCAGAAGCCGAACTGGTCATAAAAATGGACTCACTCCTCATCGTAAACCAAATAAAAGGGCTGTTTAAAGTGAAAAACCCTGGTTTGTTGCCAAAATATCTAGAAGTAAAAAAGCTTCTGGCCACGCTAAAAAAATATGAGATTTCCCATACCTATAGAGAGGGTAACTCAGTTGCCGACGGACTTGTAAACGAAGCGTTAGATGCACAACAGTAAATTTCCCAAATTTTTAATTTGATTTCCAGCTAAACAAATATGGCATTTTTAAGGCTTAAATCGTGGATTTTTCGTATCAAACAATAACGTGCAAAAAAACGTAAGAACACAAACAGAGGGAAAAACATATATACAGGCCTGGAAGAAACGCACAATAAAAACGTAAAAACATTAGTATTTGTCTTCATTCTAGATGTCTTAACGTGTTAGGATTGATGTATGACATCTCGTTCATTTACAGTAGAAACTAGGGAACAGGGGACCTTGATTTTTGGTGGACCTTCAGATCTAAAAGAGGGGATTATCAATGTTTTAAAAGCTCATGGAATCACGGCTATTTCTCCAGTTTCACACGAACAGGTAGAAACTTTAAGAGACTCTCATGATCTGGACTTTATCCTAGTTTTTGAAGGTTATGAAAAAAAAATTTTCGAAAGTACTATAAATACTTTAGTTACGTCTGGTGAGTCAAAATTAATCCGCATTAGGCATCACTCAGAAAAAATTTCGGACTCCGCGCTGTCTCCAACTTCAACAAAGATTGTCTATAGCGACTATGTGGGAGAAGGGGAGTACGAGTCTAGTTTGTTAGAGTCTTGGATTTCAAGCGTCACCAAAAACAAAACGATAGAGATAATGGGAGATGGGTTAGACGAGATTAGTCTACTTGGGATCAAGGATCTAGGACAACTTATTGTACAGGCAATACTATTGCCTTCTAGAGAAGAAAGCACCTTTTTACTAGGCAATCCATCAGGTACTTCGATCTTGAATTTGGCGTATTTAGTGCGAACCAGTCTCTCATTCAAAATTGATCTCAAATTTATAAATGGTGGAGATGGGGGAGGGGAGTTTGATGGCAAGGTCTACGAAGAGACTATAAAAAACTTAAAATATACACTTGTCGAAAATCCAGAAGTATATATAAAGAATTTTTTCAAATCACTCACACCCATAGTGGCACAAGCTAACCCAACACCCACAGTGGTCAAAGAATCAGTGCCAGCTTCTAGTTCACCATTGCCAAAACTAGAAGTTCCAAAAGAGGTCTTTGCACCATTAAAAAAACTAACTCCATTAAAAGCCCCAAGCGCCGTCTTTGTACCACTTCAAAATAGGCGCAAATTACCAAAAATATCTCTAGGTATTCATTTCCCCAAAAAGACCACAAAAACCGGCCCTCCAAGTATTAAAACCATAATTACCAGGGGTCTATTTATTGCAATTGGGCTTTATTTGGGAACCATAGCTTTTACCACTACGATATCAATGTTGTCTCTAAAAAACATTTACCAAGTGATAATCAAAAAAGAACTCCCTTCTCCTAGCAAGCTAAATAGTTTTTGCGTATCGTATACGAGAGCCAACT
Source organism: uncultured bacterium (assembly GCA_903945195.1). Lineage (GTDB taxonomy): Bacteria > Patescibacteriota > Microgenomatia > UBA1400 > UBA12108 > CAJAUT01. The sequence goes on along the minus strand of CAJAUT010000009.1, from coordinate 55,592 downwards.
GGATTGCATTCACTTCTGCCGCGAGTTTGTCCAAAAACACCAAAGTAGGGGAGGTTGGTCTACTTTTAGATGTTTATGTCCAATCACTAGAAGTGTTTGATACAGCGCGCAAATTGAGTGGCACAACTTCTCGTTTATCAAAATATATTTTTGGCAGCGGCGAAACAGACATAGCCCAAGTCATTAGCCTTTCACGCCTACAAGCCGAAGAGCTTTATCAAAAACTCTCACTTCTAGATGGTTCTATGCCACAAACTATGCCCAGTATTATTCCCACAAAATATGCAGATTCCTACAAAAATACCAAAGCAAAAATCTCTACTCTCAAGCGCACCATCACTACCTCGCGTGCCGTCTTGGCTTCTACTCCAGACATTATCGGGTTGGGAGGTCGGCGCAAATATGCAGTTCTATTCCAAAACAACATGGAACTTCGCGCCACGGGCGGTTTCATCGGTTCCTTTGCTGTCTTGAGCTTCGAAAACGGCAAGCTTTATGACATGCCTATCTACGACGTTTATGATGCCGACGGCCAACTAAAAGGGCACGTAGAACCCCCAAAGCCCATCAAAGACATCTTGGGTGAAGCTAATTGGTATCTAAGAGATAGTAACTTTGATCCCGATTTTCCCACAAGCGCCCGTCGTGCAGAATGGTTCATGAAAAAGACTCTGAATCTAGATCTAGATGGCACCATCGCCGTAAACGTAAACACACTCTCTAGTTTGCTTAGCGCCACCGGGCCGCTAAAAATTGCCGACTACGACGAGACGATTACGGCCGACAATCTCTACGAAAGAGCTCAGTTCCACGCCGAGGTCAATTTCTTCCCAGGCAGCACCCAGAAAAAAGAATTCTTAAGCACCGTAGCCAACACTCTCTTTGCCAAACTGCCAGAGCTAGAAGGAGGGCAGGGGATGCAATTGTTAAACGCCCTCACCACCTCAGTTGAAGAAAAAAACACGCTCATTTCCCTAGTCAATCCCTCTTCCGATCAGATCTTTGAAACCTTAGGTTGGAACGGCAAGATCAATGATCTCCCGTGTCCAAGTACTTTAGGATGCTACAAAGACTATGCCATGGTCGTAGACAGCAATTTTGGAGTCAACAAAGCCAACTTCTTTATCAAAAGAAATATCGAAGCCGTCATCACTCTAGAGAAAAACTTAACCGTTTCCCACACCTTACGTATCGCCTACGAAAACTCCTCTACTTCTACTGCCTGGCCAGCTGGTGCCTACAAAAACTACCAGAGACTCTACCTCCCAGAGGGATCAAGTATTGCCACAATCAAAATAGACGGCAAAACTCTCGAAAACAAAGACTACACATTAAGTGTCGAACACAATAAAACAGTCGTAGCCTATCTCTTCACTGTCCCCATCTCTAGTAAATCCTTAGTTGAAGTTGCCTATACGACCCCCCAAATCCCAGGTGGAGACGCACCTCTTTATACGTGGTATTACCAAAAGCAGTCTGGCACTTCTAGCAAAGACGGTCTCACCGTTTATCTAAACTATCCTATGTATCTAAGTCCTGCCGTAGTCTCACCCGCAAGCGACATCTCCACCCAGCAGCTCAAATTTGACATGAAAAACGACACAGATCATAGAATAACCGTGAAATTCACCAAATAACTCGAATCTGGTATAATCACGCCACAATACATAACTTGGAGGACCTATGACAACTTTTGAACTAAACGCAGCAAAAAGAACCTTATTTGGCCGCAAGACCAAACAGCTCAGAAATAAAGGTCTAGTCCCAGCCAATATCTTCGGCAAAAAAATGGACTCCATTGCCATCGAACTCGAGAGCAATATCCTCCTAGACACCATGCGCAAAGCTGGTGAAACTGGTCTCATCCACCTCAAAGTCAAAGGTGACGACAAAGCTCATCCAGTTCTAGTTTCTGGTTACGCTCAAGACCCAGTCTTTGGCAAAATGCTCCACGTTGATTTTCACGAAGTTGACTTGAAGCAAAAGACCACCGCGACCGTACCTCTACACGCCGTGGGTGAATCCGAAGCTGTGTCTGGCGGCCTCATCCTAGCCATGATGAAGAACGAAGTCGAAGTCGAAGCTCTCCCAACCGATCTCCCAGACTCTATCGAAGTCGACATCTCAGTCCTCAAAGCCCTAGGCGACGGCATCCACGCTAAAGATCTAAAGATAGATCGCTCCAAGGTGACTCTCATGATCGAAGATGAAGAACTCATCGCCACCGTCCAAGAGCCAGCCAAAGAAGAGGTTGTCGAAGCCGCTCCAGTTGCTGAAGGTGAGGCTGCTCCTGCAGAAGGTGAAGCCAAACCAGAAGCCGCTGCTCCTGAAGCCAAATCATAGATCCTGAGCTTGTCGAAGGAAAAGAGTAATTGTCCTGAAGGTCTGACCTGCTAAGGAAATCCTGAGCTTGCCGAAGGATGTTTAGTCGACTTCAAAACACAATCAGGAGACCAGGTCAGACCTTATTGGTACTAAAGTTCATTCGGATCCAAAATCCTCGCTCTTTCTCTATATTCTTGAACTTTTTCTTCATTCCCAATCTGTTTATATAGCTCCGCTATTGTTTGGTATATCTCTCTGCTTTCAGGGTACATTTCTAGATTTTGTGTGAGTTCCTCAATTCTCTTGGTGATCTTTCTTTCAGGATATACCATGTCTTCTAGATCACTCATCGAATCATCCCACAAAAATCTGGCAGTAGCATAATCGCCACGCCTCGCCGCCACTTCGACCACATCTTTGATATTTCTAGCTCCCACCACCGAATCTTTTGAGTACTTTAAAGAAACTCCAAACACTATGATGATTAGACTTATCCCGATAACCGGCCAGGCCTGCCCGCAATGCTTGAAGCATAGCTTCTGCAGGCGGGGGAGGGGAGACCTACCTACCACTTTGCGCAAATATAACTCTATTGCCTCCCCAAATCCCAAATTCTTCTTCATCTCTTGAGTATACAGTCTTAATTAACTATGTTTATGGGTTTACCCGACACGCAAGACTCAATGTCTGCGAGGAATTCATCACCCAACCTATCAATTGATTCAACGGTATTGAAGGCCATGTGTGGTGTTGATACAACATTAGGCAACCTTGCAAATTTTGATATGTTTTCATTTGCAATTTTAATTGTTTGGTCATCTGGAAAAGTGTCTATACCAGCACCATATATCAATTTTTGTTCGAGAGCTTGATATAAAGCATCTTGGTCTATGATCAAGCCCCTGGCTACATTTATTACAATAGATTTAGGTTTCAATAACGAAATTCGATGTTTATTGATCAATCCTTTGGTCTTCTCGTTTAGGGGGACAGAAATAACCAAAACATCAGCCGTTGATATTTTTTTATCAAAATCTTCATCACTTGTTGTACTATCTATAAAATCAGTAATCATTCCCAATCCCTGAGCCAAAGTTATAATTTTTGAACCAATATTTCCGTATCCAACACACACCAAGGTTTTCCCATAAACTTCAGTTCCTAAGAATGCTGTAGAATCAAATTTTCCCTCAAGTATAGAATTGTTGGCCAAAACTATTTGGCGGCTTACAGCAAACATTAACGCTATGGCATGTTCAGCCACGGCCCTAGTATTAAAAGTGGGGCAATTTAAAATTTTAACTCCATTCTTATTTGCTGCTTCAACATCTATCCAATCAAATCCCACAGCAGGGGAAATTATATATTTAAGATTTGGCGAAGAATTTATGATTTCAGCCGTTAAGTCGATATAATTTGCACTAACCAATTCGGCATCTTTTATTCTCTCAATAATAATTTTCGGATCATTAACAATATCGTCAAAAATTTTAATTCCAGGGATAGATTCAAGTTTTCCTCTGCTTTTTTCATCCAAAGCAATTTTATCTGGTATTACAATCTTCATAATATCTCCACAGTTTTATAAATATACTTAGAACATTATACTAAATCATGATTGGACAACGCACTACTTAGCCATCCCCCACAACACTTCAAACATCTGTCTTTCTGTCCGCGCAATCTCCTTATTGTGGATCTCTACCCCAAAATATTCACCCTCATAGTGATAGTAGTAAGCAAACACATCGCCGTAGATATATGTGTCATGGTTGATCAGAAGTATTTTTGGATCAATCGCCCTATGTTCATAGACCTGGCTGTAGCCCTTGCCTAGATCTGTAAAAGCAAAGCTATCATCCACTTCATTTAGTATCTCCCGTGACCTCAACTTGTTATCCAGCATTTTTTGTCTCAATTTGTCGGCATAGTTTTTCCCAACCGTGGCATTCCAGCTCTGGTATCCAAGCCCTAAAAATTCATCTTTCTGATTTACGACATTCCATAGCATCTGTTTGAGCCCCTCTCTCCCATCAAAGTACTTTACTTCAGATCTATTTTCAGCCTTCACGGCAACTAGTTCTTCGACAAGTTTGGGGATACTCTTTTTCAGTTTCTCTACCCTAGACTCTTCACTTAGCAGGTAGTGATTGAGTCCCCCTGGGTTTACTTTATAACTACTAGATTTATCTCCAAGCACTAGTTCGACAAGCCCAAGTTCCCGTAAATCTTCCAGATATCTATATAGAGAAGATCTATTTATCTTCGTGGCTCTGGATAGTTCTAGTGGGGTGGCATAGGGTTTTTTCATTAATGCTTCATAAACTAAAGCATGTTTATCACTAAGTCTCAGTTGTTGTATTACTTTTGCCAAAGACATGTTCACCATTATGAACATCAGTTTAACATATTCAAAATAACAGATAAAATATGTGGATAAACATGTTGATAACCACAAACACATGTGGATAACATACAATTAAATACTATGTCCAAAACCAACTACAAAAATAACATCAAATACTTCCTTTGGACCTCTATTTTTCAGTGGTTCTTTGTCCCAATTGGTGTTTGGGTACTCATCTGGCGCAGCTATCTCTCCTGGGAAGAGATCGCACTTATCACCTCCATCAGTCTCTTTATTCAGCTCCTCCTCGAGCTGCCATCGGGAGCCCTCGCCGATCTCTGGGGTCGCAAAAATACGGTCATTTTTGGCCGCGTACTTGGAGTCATAGGTTTTATTATCTTTATCTTTGCGACCAACTTATGGATGTTCTTACTAGGCAATATTCTCTATCTGGCTAACTGGGCATTTGAGTCTGGCGCACTTTCAGCCCTCCTTTTTGACTCCATGAAAGAAAACGGCAGGGGAGAGGAGGAGTATCAAAAAGTAGAAGCAGATACTTTTTTCTGGTGCACTATCGGTATGGCCATGTCTAGCGCCCTAGGTGGTTTTTTGTACAGTCTTCACATACAGCTTCCATATATCGCTACAGCCTTGGCCGCATTTATATCTTTAGTTCTAGCTTTTGGACTCGAGGAGCCAGGAATCGACTCAGAAAAGTTCACCCTCAAAGTCTATCTCAAGCAAAACTGGGAAGGTTTCATGCACATCTTTAGAAACGAAAAAATCCGAGCAGTTTCACTTTTTTCTGTGCTCATCAACTTCGTCGCCTACACAGGCCTTTGGTATCTTTATGAGCCTAGACTCGCCGCCGGCGGGTTTCCGGCCTCCTGGCTTGGTTTACTGGTCTCAGGGACCTATTTAATTAGAGCCTTTGGGACCAAGTTGATTCCATTAGTTCTAAAAATGGGGAACAAAAACATCCCAGTCGTTTTGACTCTCTTCCAAGCCATTGGTTCCTCATTATCATTTATCGAAAACAAATTTGGTGCAGTCAGTAGTGTTTATTTGCGCAAAATGTCCGATGGTATCAGGAGTCCTATCCTCACAAGACTTCAAAACGTCGAACTAGAGTCTAAATATCGCGCCACCAGCTTATCGGCTATCTCTCTACTGGGAAATGTCCTTATCTCACTCGCTGGTCCTCTGATCGGTTACTTCATGGAGCGCGGCGGTGCCAGCTCCACTCTGGGATATTTCTCCTTTATCGGCATAGTTCTAGTCCTTCCTTCCGCCCTCTATCTCTCTCGCCAGATCAGTAAAGAATCCTAACCCTTCCTCTCAAACCTCTTATACTTCTGCGACACCTTCAAATTTTACAACATATTGACATTCCATATCATTTGTCATAATATATAAATATGGATAAACCAATCGAGTGGGATCCAGACAAAATCGCACTTTAATAACTTTAAGGGAAATTGGCTTTGAAGAAATTGTCGCCGTCTTAGACAAAGAGGGATATGTTAAAGACTTGCCTCATTACAATCCGGCCAAATATCCTAATCAAAGAATCTTCTATGTCAAGATTAGGGAATATATTTATATGGTCCCGTACGTCGAAGATGCCATAAGGATATTTCTCAAAACCATTATCCCTAGTCGCAAAGCTAATAAAAAATATAACAAAATTGAAAAGGAGACAAAATGAAAACAATACTAGAACCTATTTTTCCATTAGATCCCGACGAACAAGAATTACTTGATTCCGTCAACCGCGGGGAATGGAAGCCAGTTCCAAACGCAAAAAAGGAGATTGAGAAACTTAGACGCTCTGCAAAACTTACTAATCAACTTCTCAAATCAAAAAACATCAACATTCGTCTACAACCAACTACGCTAATCAAGCTCAGGGAGTCGGCAGCTCGTCTAGGTATGCCATACCAAACTCTTGCCTCTAGCATCCTTCATCGCTACGCCACCGGGCAGACTATTGTGCCAAATACCTAAATCTTCTTCGCCTTCTCCCACGCCAGCTCGAACAACTGTTAAAATAACTTCATGTCTAAAAAATACGCAGTGGTGACAGGTGCTAGCTCTGGAATAGGCGGAGCTATTGCTATCGAACTCTCCAGGGCAGGATATTTTGTCGCCCTAGTTGGCCGCAACCAAAAGAGGTTGGAGGATATTAAATCAAAAGTTGATGCAGCAGGGGGGGGCAGTAGGATTTTCACAGCAGATCTAAACACTTTTGAAGGGATCAATAAACTAATTGATGAAATCAAAACAGACACAAAACAGATTGATGTTCTAGTAAATGCAGCCGCCATTTGGCACGGTGAAAATGAGGTCTTTGCCGGTCGCGACTTTGATACTTTCCCACAATCAGTCGTTTCAGATACTATGATGGTTGGTCTCATGGCGCCAACCCTGTTGGCTCACGCATTTGTTCCTCTCATGCCACCTAAGTCAAAAATTATAAATATTTCCGGAGTTTTTGGCGATCTTATAAAGGGATGGACTCCATATTTTGTCTCAAAAAGAGCCATTGAAGATTTGACGATTGGCCTATCAATAGAATTGATGGATAAAGATATCCAAGTAAATGCTATCTCACCAAACGACGTCGCAACAGCTCCATATAAACAATACTTCCCTCAGTATTATGATGATGGAGTAGACCCAGCAGAAATTGCTAGCTTTGCTGTAAAACTCTGTTCTTTAGAGTCAGATCAGATAACCGGACAAATATTTGTAATTGCCAAAGATAAACCAATTACAGAACAATTCCACGCCTGAAAATTCTCACTTGACAAATCCGCACATATTCCCTAATATGTACTTATATGTACATATCCAGAAACACAAACTACATTCAACTACTCTTATCTCAGGACAAGCGCACTTTTCGCACTAGCGAACTCGCCGTACTCTGGGGAGTGCAGAATCAAAACACTCTCCTTGTCACCACTAGCCGTCTGGTCAAGCGTGGAGTATTGCATAGGTTGGCGCGTGGACTCTACTCTACTGTCCCAAGTGTTAAATTAGACATATTTGAGTATGGCTGTGCCGTATCTGGCTCGCTCTCATATGTTTCTGCAGAAACCATCTTGAGCAATATAGGCGCCATCAATCAACTTCCCACCAAAATTACCTTATTCGGCAAAAAAACCAAAGAATTTTCACTAGGTGATCATGATTTCTACTGTCGCTATCTCCGCAGTGATTATCTCATCAACCGCAGTGGGATCGTTGACAACTCGCGTTATTCAGTAGCCTCTCCTGGTCGCGCCCTATCGGACATGCGTCATATATTGCCAGGCAAATATATCGATAATCCAGAATTAGCCAAAGTTGTAGAAGGAGAGGACATCTATGCTAGTACCTAAATCTATGGACATGCGCCACAAATCCAACATGTTCAAGCTCTTGACCGCCATGCTCAAAGATCCAATTATTGCCAATTCACTGTATTTTAAAGGTGGGTCCTACGCCGCAATCATGGGACTCATAAATAGGTTCTCCATAGATCTAGATTTTGATATCTTGACGACTGACGCAATTTTACAATCCAAAATCAAAGATAAACTTCACCTACTTTTTACAAAACTAAAATTTCGCGTATCAGACGAAAGCCAGCATCACTTACAATTTTTTCTAAAGTATGAGGCGACTGGCTCGCAAAGAAATACCCTAAAACTAGAAGTTAGTGATCGCATCAGTCCAGCAAACGAGTACGAGACAGTTACTCTAAAAGAGCTTGGTCTTGTCTGCCGCGTACAGACCATATCCACTATGGTCGCCAATAAATTTGTAGCTGCATTAAACCGTTACGACGAAAAAGGTCGCGCGGCAGGTAGAGACTTTTTCGATTTGCGCGAATTTATGGTTGCCGGCCTCCCCGTAAACAGGGCAGTAGTAGAGGAGCGGATGGGCACCTCGTATGAAGAGCATATAAGAAGATTGCTAGATTTTGTCAAAAATACTCTTAAAGCAAGCGATCTCTATGTAGACCTAAATCCTCTTCTCCCTCCCAAAAACTTCAAATTCGAAGTCGATCAAATCATCCCTGATCTCACCATGCTCCTAACCGATGAGCTTGCCCGCGCTAAATCCAAATAGTCTTTTGTTTCATTTCCACCAAACTAGGTAGTGCTGCCGCCAAAATGATGCATATCCCACCAGCTATTACTCCAGCCCCAAGCACCTCTCCAAAAATTAGCACTCCAAATATCACTCCAAATAGTATCTCGGCCAGTCCGATCAAACTGCCAATACTAGGATCTAGATATCCAAATCCAGTGATCGCTGCCATATTGGCCAGCATCATCGCAATAGCATATCCAAGTTGCCCTAGCCATGGAGTGCTGATCTGCAGTACTGGTAGTGCGTCTCCTAGAATCAGGGCCATCGGGTAGTTAAATAATACCTGACAGATAAAATATCCAAGCATGATCTGGAGCTCATGATAGTTACCTACCAATTTTTTGGAAAGTATCACCGTGCTTGAACCAAGTAACCCAGCCAGCACAGTCATACTTGCCGGAAACACTTGACTAGGGGTAAGTGTAAAGCCGTAGATCAACACCATGCCAAAAATTGCGACTAGTAAGCTAACTATTTTTACCACTGTCATGCGCTCATTAAAGAATATCTTGCCCAGGATATACCCACCAACTACCAGTGATGCATAAAAAAGTAGTGTGGCAGTACCAATGGATAAATGTTCAAAGCCTAGGAAGTATGGTGCCTGGTTTATTCCGCCAGCTATCGCAATGGCCAAAAACCACTTCCAGTCTTTCTTCTCAATTTTCCTGATAAATTTTAGTTTCCAGTTTAGTAATAGGACCACAACAAGTAGCAATAGTCCGCGTGTCCATGCCTGCGAAAACTCTCCAAACGCACCCACCATTAGGCGTGACCATATGCCATAGCTCCCGTAAAATAGAGCCGAGATTAATATGTAACTTGTTCCCAACGACTTTTTGTTCATGACTTGATTTTAAGGTAATATACTTTACAATTCAATCTGATGTCCGAAAAAGTAGACACTATCATCACACTTCTCACTCAGTTTGGGATAAATGAGTTAGAAGCCAAAATATATCTGGAGATATTGTCAGGTAGGGGAAATACGGCCCTACTCATATCTCGTAGGCTACAAATAGCTCGTACCAAAGTGTACAGAATATTAGACAGCCTTATTGCCCGTGGTCTCGTAATTACCAGGTTGGGGGAGAGGGGAACTAAATTTACCGCCTTGTCTCCTGATCAACTTGATCTCCTCCTCTCTGATCGCGAGCACGAGCTAGACAAGCTTAGAGTCTCGCTTCCAATTCTCCAGTCCAAACTCACTGAAATCATCCCTAGGGGTCCGTCCCCTAGGTCAGAGGTCCTCTACTACCACGGCGAAGAGGGACTAAAGCAAGTTACGTATAACTCACTTCGTGCCAAAGGAGAATTGCTAACTTATGAGCTAGGCACAATGAACGAATTTATGGACAAGGAAGAGGCAGAGAAGTTGCGTACTAGGTTTGTGGAAAATAAAATCCACATCCGCACTTTGACTAGCATCACTCATTTAGATCCTTGGACAGATGTAAGTGAGATGGTACGCAAATACTGTGAGATTCGCCACCTGGGTAAATCATTCCAATTTGAAATTTTAATTTACAACGATGTCTATTGTATGTATCGCTATATAGGTGAGGAGATCTTTTGCGTAGAAATACATTCTCAGGAACTCGCCGACATGCAACGCCAACTTTTTGAACAGCTCTGGTCAAATGCTAAAAAGTTTAAAGTGCTAGACGATCACGGCGCCGCCCAACTTGCCTAAGTTCAGATCTAACTCATGCGCTAGCAGCGTTCTTCAATTTTTTGTCCCACGTCAGCAATTCTGCTTTTTGTTCGTTCGCAAGCCACAGGTAGCTCGCATCATACACCGCCAAACCTTTTTCCATGGCTAAGTTCAACACTGCGTTAGGTTGTACATCTAACAATTTAATTCTCCATCCTAAGAACTCGTTTATTAAAATATGTGCAACTTTTGCCGTGATTCGCTTTCGCACGACCGCCATTTTTATTGCATTGGTCACTTCAAATACTAGTAGTTGTGGCGAAATAGCATGCAATAGTTCCGCTCCAGACTTCTTTTCGTCAGGTAATAACAGGTCAAGCACATAACTAGCATCCACGACCACAGACTTATTCTTCATACTTTCTTCCCTCTACCACCCACTCTCGCAACTCTTTGCGCGTCACATTCACTCCCTTAGTTAGCTTTCTGATTCTAGCAAAAGACGCCTCAAAAGAATCTTTAGCTTTTGTCCCGTAGGTTTTTTTAATAGCCTGGCGAATGAGCTCTCCCATAGTTTTTCTATGTTCTTTTGATAACGCCAAGAGCATCCCATGTTCATCAGGCGACAATAATACATTTGTTCTTTGTGTTAGCATAAATACAAAGTAACATGTTACCTAATTATTGTCAACTTTTTCAATATTAGTTATACTTAAAATATGTTCCCAAAAACAAAAAATCCTAAGTCAAAAAAAATTAATAATGAAGATTTATTTGACGACTGTCCCATATGCCAGGCCATGAAGAAAGCTCAAGAGCGTGGCTATGACCTAAGCTATGAGGAATTACAGACAGCCTTTGCGGAGGCCAATAAATTACAGTCAAAATCAAAAACGGTGAATTAACTTAGCTCTTGCGCTATCTCTTCCAAACTCAATCTTTTCTCTCTCTGAAGTTCTCGAATTTTATCTACTCTTTTCACTAGCTCACGAGTAAACAACTGATATCCACCCTTAGTCTCACCAGTAACAGGCAGCAGTCCCATTTTTACCCAGTATCTGATAGTTGGCACGCTCTCTCCTGTGATTTTTGCAAGCTCTCCCATTTTAAGTAGTTTTTTGTCAACTTGTATTTTTGCTCCTGTAGCTTCTAGATAAATATCAAGAGATCTAGATAAACCCTCCAACATTAATTGATAATACTTATCTAGAGCCCCCCCAAGCTGTGCAGTCTCCAAACTAGTTAGATATTCGTGTCTATCTTCTTTTCTCACAATTATGGGTGGGTATCCACTGCTTAGTAGCAACAAATTCATAACTAGTCGTGCAGTCCGTCCATTGCCGTCCGTAAAAGGGTGAATACTTACAAGTTTATAATGAGCATCACAAGCTCTCAGTACAGAATTATTATGCTCTCCCAAAAGCCACTCAAAGTACACCTTCATTAAATTTGATACCTTCACAGGGTTCGGCAAAATCACTCGCGATCCAGCGATCCTAACTGGAACATTTCGATATTTGCCCGCATTTGTCTCATCAATTCGACGCAAAATTATCTGATGTAGCTCAAGCAAATCATTTTCTCTAAAAATATAATTATTCTTTGAGACTCGGTTTATAATCCATTCCCATGCCTGAGCATGATTACTAGCCTCTAGATGTTCTTGAATCGACTTGCCCGCAACAGTTAATCCTTTATCTACTACAAGTGCGGTTTCTGCTCTAGAGAGGGTATTGCCCTCGATAGCATTACTAGAGTATGTGAGTTCTATCTTGTACCAATCATCCAGATTTTGCTTCGTCACGCTAGACAATCTACCCAGCTCACTGAGCTTTTGTTTCTTTTTTTCTATCTCTGATAGTAAATCATCAATTCTCTTCATAACTATAAAGTATAACGTTACACTCCATAGTTGTCAAGTAATTCAGTGTTCTTTCATTACGTTGATAGGGTTCATCAGAATTTTAATTAGTTGCAGAACACCTAATGAGAAAATCATTCCCACCCCCAGTATCCACGCAAACTGATTTGGACTAGTGCGATCGATATATCCTCCTATCCAAATAGCAGACAGGGCATAGGGGATATTTGTCAGTAAAGTGAGAGTAGACAGGGTAGTAGCTCTATTTGCAGAACCTATCTCACTATTTATAAGCACTGATCTACTATTTCTAAACGTAGTAGAGCTAGCAATCCGCAAGACTATCAGTCCCACCCCAGCCCACGCACCTACATACTTAGCTAGTACAAAACTAATTATCAAAAAAGTAGCCGATCCCCATACTAGCCGCATTGAGCCAGTCATTTTCCTAAGCTTTGGATAAAAATGGGAGGCAAGTGCAGAAATGATATACCCTACACCAAACACCCATCCTACGGTCTGCGCATCCAGTCCATACTCTCTTGCCTGTGAGATCCCTAGGATGTCAGCCGCCACTACATAACCTACCCCTATGACCACAAATATTGCTGTCAAATATCTCATTTTTGAAGTGGCAAAAAGCTCTTTAAAACCCAAGAAATTATTCTTCCAGACGTCACTAGCCTTGTATTTAATACTATCTATCCTAGGCTCGACAAGCATGAGGGAGAGTATGGTGGCGATTCCCATCACCACGGCCTCAGCAAAGTATGGAAAGTTGGGATTCATCATGTGCAAATATCCACCAATCACCGTACTTAAAAATAGTCCTAGCCACGTAACCGACTCCATCCGACTAGTCCAGTGATCAAATTCGCCTTCTTTTTTATCCTGTTTTAGCGTGTCATAAAGCAGGGCTTCCATACTTCCCGAATAAAGGGTATTTACCAAACAATTAACTAGAGTTATTAAAAGAAATGTCGTATAGCTAGTCGCCATAGTCATCCAAATCATGGCAGTCGTAAACAAAAAATACGAAAGAGCAATCGCCCATTTGCGACCAACCATGTCCGCAAATACCCCGGTCGGTATCTCCATGACTATAGAGGCTATAGCCCCGATCCCCATAATCGTCGCAATCTGCTGGAAGTTGAGGTGTTGCAACATGAAAAACATCCACGTCGCACTCGGGAAAAATATCATACTCATGAAAGAAAGTGGGACAGCTAGCTTAAGATTTTTATTCATAATTTTTTAGCACTTTATAAGCTAGAGGAGGCAGTGTAATTAGCGACAGGATACCTAGTAGGGTATATATCAGCCTAGAATCTCCGTATCTCTCCATAATCGGCCCAGATATCGTCACTCCAATCACATATACTATCCCTATTGCCATCGACAAGGTAGATATTGCCGTCGCCCGGTATTTAGACTCAAAAACTGCATTGGTATACTTTCCAAGTAGTATCCACCTGGCAGTAGAAGACATCATGACTATCCCCACAAAAGGTATACCCCACACACCAAATAGCCACTGTCCAGGCAATAATCCAAGCACCATAATAATCGGGAAAAATATAATGGTATTTCGAAATGAAAACAACTTCTCATTACTAAGTAACTTATAGATTAAAACTACATTTATTATTCGAATTCCACTCGATATTACTCCACGCATACTCGTATCAAATCCCAAATCTATCAGTACATAATCACTAAAATATGTAGCACACATCCAAGAGATCGACCCTACCGCAATATAATATAGAGACATATATCTATGTCGCACAGTCTTAAATGCCTCCATCGAACCCATTTTTATTTTCCACAAGTAATTTTTGAGAGTAAATATTTCTAGGTCTATTTTTGGTTCAATAAATCTATACGACATCAATGCTGCGATAACCAGTGGGATCCCACTCAGAATAAATGGAAGGGGGGCCCAGTAAGGCGCCACATATCCACCTATCAAAGTCGCCAAGATCAACCCAATTTGAAACCTAGTTCCTTGGTTGGCCATCACTTTGCGAAAACTTTCTTCTTTACCATCTTGCTTGAGCGAGTCATACACAATAGCCTCAAGAGACCCAGACCTCAGTGCTTCTGCAAGCCCAGATATGGCAGCCAAAACTATAAACTGTACGAACGTATGAGCAAATCCAAACAGGAGATACTGGATGGCATCTACTCCATAAGCAATGATTATTGTGACCCTCTTACCTACCAGATCCGCAAAAGCTCCAGTTGGTAGCTCCAGGAGCAGTTGAGTCAAGAGTAGCATTGACACATAAATAGCAATCTCACTAGTTGAGATTCTATTCTGTAAAAACGCAATCCACATTGGGATAATAAATACCAGTGACCTGCAGCTCTCTACGATATAAAACGTTTTAATATTTCGCTCAGAAATCTTCTGCAAACTCATGATAGTTATTGTATCCGAAAAATCTATACAAACTCTAGTATTTCAGGCACTTCTTTCACCCCATCATCTTTTGTTAAAAAGTGTCCCTTTGGCCCTACATCAATCGCTGTCGCTCCGAGTCTTACTGCCATTTCATGAGCAATTATTTTTGTAACGTATGGGTCATTGTCAGATATTGGGCAAACAATTTTTTCTACATTGCTTTTGATCAAGGCGTGATTTACTGGTGTCTTCCAAAAACTCTGGTGTTCTGGCGTCAGGTCGTTGTAATCCCAGTTAGATAGAAGTATGGCAGTTTTAAACTTAACTATTTCTGCAAGCCTCATAGCCAGCACAGAGCCCAGGCTATGTCCTATCACAACAGTATCTTTGTCTACGAATTTTTTACCAACGATATATTCGAGCATGGTCTCCATATCCGGGCTATCAGTAGGCATAGTAGGTATTTCAGGCGACCATACTTCATAACCTTTCTTTTCAAACTCACTCTTTAGCCATGGGTACCAATTACTATTTGGAGTGCTAAACCAGCTATGTAGTATTACTGCTTTTTTCATATAGTTATTATATCCCTTAGTCAATTTGTTTTACATTATGCTTGCCAGGTAATTTATCGAAAGAGTATTCTTTAAATCCTACTTCACTTGGGCAACCTTGCGCATAACGAATCAATTTATTTTTTGTATCAAAAATCATCGCAGAATACGTAAACACTTTAGCTTCTGCCGGTGTCGTACAGATTGCCATCTTGTTCTCGCAGTTTTCTCTATCTGACAATAGTTTTTCACAATCATCTAATGTTTTAATCCCAGTTACTAGCTCTCGAGCCCTAACCTCATGTGTTTTAGACCACTTCTCAAATTCTGGATCTTTGTCAAAATTCAAGTTTCGATCAGGTAAATGACTAAAGTGATTCGCTTTCACACTAGACTCTGTTATCTCTTCTACAAAATATTCTTTGGCCGTTGCCTCAATCCCAAAACATTGGACTTCGTCAGCCACAAACATGTTTCCACCAATTTTTGGATTAAACGACTTGATAATCTCTACAGCTTCTTTAGCATTTTTAGCATCAAGTATCAGCCTTATATAAGGCTTTCTAATATAAGAGATCTGATCATCACTAGTGCGAACAAATGTAGAGATAAAAGCTACTCCATTTTCATTTATTCCACCATAATATCCATCCTCATAAGGGACTGGATTCTGGATGATCAGCTTTTTAAATTTGTCAGTAGGGGATTCAAATAAAGTAATTTCATCTTCGTATCTCATCCACGACACTGGATCGCGCGTCTTCATGAGGTACCAGGTATCATTTACTCTCTTTACAGCTTGTGTACACATATATTTCTCCTAACTGTCTTAAATATATTTGCCAATAATACTCACTTTATGATACACTGTCAAAAGTGACGAACAATGTCGTCATATATAAACAGATATCGCAGATCCTGAGTGACTGCAAGGAGTCGAAGGATGGATATTATCAAAAGATCTACTCAAGTACTCAAAGAATTTGGGCTCTCAGAAAACGAGTCAACAGTCTATCAGTCCGCACTTCGTCTAGGTGAAACCTCTCCCTTTGCCATAGCCAAAGAGACGGGGGTGCCTCGCACGACTGTCTATGCCGTGCTCACAGATCTCGCACTCAAAGGTCTCATCGAGCTAGAGTCCGCCACCGGTCTCATGAAGCAGCAAACAAAAGTAAAAGCCAGAAATCCAAGCGCTTTACGCGAAATTCTCTGGAAAAAACGCGAAAGCCTGGTAAAGCAGGAAGTAGACATAGTCGAGATTTTGCCTTATCTAAAAAAAGAATATTTAAAAGACGAGACAAATGCCGACTTCCAGTTTTTCCCCGGGATGGAAGGCGCCAACAAGGTCATGTTTGATTATGATGATGTTGACCAGGATATTTATGTTTTTGATTATCAAGTTCCAATGGACGCCACAGGCAGTAAAGCAATGAACAAGGGTATCGACAAGGGTATCAAGCTCTGGTCAAAGGGCAAATCAATGGAATACAATCTGACCCCCATCACTCCTTGGAGCAAGCATGTGCTTAGCTACCAGGTCGAGCGCAATCCTCATTATCTAGATAGAGTGCAGTATCGTTATCTGCCATTTGAAATGCAGGGATTATCTCTCAATATTCGGGTTAAGGGTAATCGCACCTGGATAGTCTCAGTTAAAGGTAATGAGGTCTGGGGGCTTAAGATCCGATCACAAAATCTAGCAGACTCTATCGCGCAGATCCATCAGTCTCTCTGGAAAATTGCTGTCCCCATCACCAAAGAATTGATTGCATCTTGGGGTCCAAATGAATACTTGCTGGCGGAAATAGCCAAATAATTATTGCACATAAACCTGCGCGATTATTGCACGATATGTGATATAATCACCCTATGTATAATCCGAAGTACCAGATTACAGATGAAATATTAACCTGGTTATCAGACATAGCCGAAATTAGGGGTAAAATCGTGCAAGCCAAGATATTACCAGTACGCGAAACTATTTTCCGTCGCCGCGCCATTATCAAAATGGCACATAGCAGTACTAGCATCGAGGGCAATACTCTATCTGAGCCAGACGTTGAGAAGATTGCAAGCAAGCAGTCACTTCTCGCCCCGGCAAAAGATCGACTAGAGGTCGAAAATTATCTTTTAGCTATATCAGAAGTTGAATCATTATCAAAAAAAAATACACTTGATTTAGCCGATCTTCTGCAAATTCATCAAATCACTATGCAAAAACTACTACCTGATAGTAAAGCAGGCATGTTTCGCACAGCTCCAGTATATATAGTTAATTCAGCTCCCGGATTGCCAGACCAAATAGTCTATACTCCACCAGAACCCAAGCAGGTTAAATCTCTAGTCACAAAACTGCTACAGTGGCACAACAACAATCCTCATATTCACCCAGTTATTCGTGCCGCCATCCTCCATTTTGAGTTTGAATCTATTCACCCATTTGTCGACGGTAATGGTCGTACAGGCAGACTACTCACACTCCTCTCTCTTTATCAGTCAGGATGGGACTTTCGTCGCGGACTAGTACTTGAAGAATACTACAACCTAGATCGTAGATCATATTATGAAGCACTTCAAAATGGTCGCGAGGATCTCACATCTTGGATATCATATTTTGTAAAAGGATTTTGGGTTGAAGCTCTACATCTCCAAGAATCAATCAATTCTCTACTTGCAGGGACTGGTTCATTACATGAGCGCAAGCTATCTGTCGGAGATCTTAAAATTATAGACTTTGTAGTAACACTAGATAAAATCACGAGTTCTGACGTAGCTGACATTCTATATATTCCTAAACGGACAGCTCAATCTCACATATCTAGATTACTAAAATTAAAAATTCTAGAAAAAATAGGCTCTGGTCCCTCTACATATTACATCCTAGCAAAGGTGAGGTAGATATGGATGAACAACTAGACATCATCAGCCATGAAAATCATCTTTTCTTGGTTTATCAAATTCCTTTTGAAGGCACTCCCGTCCTCAATCACGAATCCGTAGGCTTCAAATGGTTCTCTGTCGCAGAAATTAAGCAAACTCTCAAATCCAAGCCATCCACCTTTGGCGCCGCCTGGCATCATGTATTTAAAAGTATTTTTCCCAGAAATTTACAAAATTACTTAACTTCAGGCCACTTACTAATAATTAGCATCTCATCATGCTTCCTAGGCATTTCTTTCCATATCGCCTCAGTCACAAACGGCATAAAGGGGTGTAGTAGCTTTAGCCCAGTTAAGATAACGTGTCGTAGTACAGATAGTGCCACTCCCAAGTCTTCGCGCGTCTTTACCTCTTCGAGATATTTCGCTGCCACCTCATCCCACATAAAGTGGTAGATGGTGTCACCAGCTTCTGCAAATCTAAACTCGCCAAGTAACTTGTCCACACTATTTATCGTCTCATTTAACATTTTTATAATTTCATTATCTCGCGCAGTTAATCCCTCCATTTGAGAATTGGAGAATTTAAGATTTGTGATTCCAGATTTTTCTTGCATCATCAAGAAAAATCTTGCCATATTCCAGAGCTTGTTCCCAAAGTTGCGATATGCCGTGATCTTGTCTTTAGGGAAAGAAAAATCTTTACCTGTCGCAGTACCTGCAATCAGTCCCATGCGCAGGGCATCCACCCCGTACTGCTCCATGTACTCGTCAGGATTTATCACATTGCCTAGAGACTTGCTCATTTTTTTGCCATCAGCCGCCCGCACCATGCCGTGGAGGTAGACATATTCAAATGGAGGCTCACCTGTCAGATATATCCCAAACATGATCATGCGCGACACCCAGAAACGGATGATCTCCCACCCAGTCTCAAGTACAGACGTTGGATAAAATTTCTTAAAGTCTTCAGATTCTGGATATTTCAGAGTTACTAGCGGCCAGTGACCACTAGAGAACCAAGTATCAAAGGTATCGGTTTCTTGTAGGTACCCGTCCCCTGGGCACGTCTCATTCACGATAGACTCACATCCAGCTGGTGCGATCAGTGTTTGCAGTCCATCTCTTATTTCCTCAAAACTATAATTTTGTAGCAGTTCACCAACTCGACCTGAAACAACCACCGGCTTGTGTGACAGTTCCGACCCTTGCGTGATTTTAGGCGAGTGGTCGGAACTTTTGTGATTTTTCGCCAAAAAAGTAATCTGAATATTCTGATTTTCTGACTTTCCGACATTCTGACCTTCTGAATTTTCCGATTGTCCGACCTTGTACCATACTGGTATTCGGATGCCCCACACAACTTGTCGTGAGATCGGCCAGTCATGCATCTCCTCCATCCACTTGGTGTAGGTGATCTTGCGCCATTCTGGATATATCTTTACTTTGCCGCTCTCTACCGCTTCAAGGGCCGGTTTCTTTAGAGACTCTACTTTCACAAACCAGTTGGGTAGGATCATAGGTTCTATATCATGTCCGCCTTTGTAACACACAGTCACAGCGTGTTCGTATTTCTCGTTGATTTTATCTATCGCACCAAGTATCTGCAGTTCTTCAACCACTTCTTTACGCGCTGTAAAGACCGATTTACCAGCCCACTTACCGGCTTCACTTGTCATCTTGCCGTCCATAGAGATCCCTATGATGACAGGTAAATTATGTTTCTTCGCCGCCTCATAATCATTTTTGTCATGAGCTGGGGTCAGTTTGACTATACCTGTCCCAAATTCTGGGTCTACAAATGAGTCGGCTATGATCTCCATCTCTTTTAGAGATAATGGATTGATTACTTTTTTACCAATCAAATGTTTAGTCTTTTTATTATCCGGGTGCACGGCCATGTGGGTATCTAGCATGATGGTCTCAGGTCGCACGGTGGCCACGACCACACCATCTTCACTACCCACCATTTTGTATTTGATGTAATAAAGCTTGTCTACTCTATCCTCGTGCATTATTTCTAGGTCAGCAAAAGTAGTGCCACACTTGGGGCAGTAGTTCACCATGTAGTTGTCCCTATACACTAGTCCTTCCTTGTGCATCTTGGCAAAAGTAGAATAAACAGTCGAGACAACATGAGGATCTAGTGTAAATGTGTATCTACTCCAGTCAACAGATGCTCCCATTTGGCGGATCTGTCCCTCGATCTGAGATTTGTTACTTTGTACGAACTCCCAGATATTTTGGTAAAGCGTTTCTCTATCAAACTCAAAGCGTGATTTACCTTGTTTCTTTAGTTCGCGTTCGTACGTGATCTGAGTCTCAAATCCTGCATGGTCTGTACCTGGGATCCAAAGGGTAGGGTCGCCTTTCATGCGGTGGTAGCGGATCATCAGGTCTTCAATCGCGATCATGAGTACGTTACCCATGTGCATCTTGCCAGAAGCATTTGGTGGGGGCAAAACTATCGTGAATGGCCTTTGCTGTATGCCGTTTGCTGTAGGCTGTAAGCTAGGCTGGAACGCCCCAGACTTCTCCCAAGCCTCATAAATATCTTTTTCTACTATCTTGTGGTCAAATTTGCTGTCCATGGAGATATTTTACCAGATTATATTCTCGTTCCCTTCATAAACACGGAAGCCCAAGCGCGGTAAGTAGTGCTAAAAGTTTTCTCTTGTAGAGTCTCACCATTTCTCATGACTTTATAATCAAAGCTAGCTTTAGCTCCGGGTGCCGACCAGTCCACCTGTTTCATTGTTCCAGCTGGCATAGAAGGATCATCTTGGTAAATTGTAGGTAGTGGGGGGGTGATACCCCATACCTTTGGTTCTGTTGTAGTCGCCACGCGACCGTCCGACGTGCCATAAATTTCTATGACCAAATGCAAAGCTTTGGGATCGTTGATCGTTTGGATCAGGATATGGCCTGGGGTATCATTTTTAAACCTAAAGTCTTTAGATGGTGCAATTACTGTCGCATCCACTCCAGGTTTACTATTTAGTTCGTAGTACGATACGCGGTAGGCATGACCCCAGCGCTCAAGTATGGGAAGTCCTGCACTCATCGCAGCCCTAAACATAGTTGTAGACACTTGGCATAACCCACCTCCGTCCCCTAGGATCGTACGTCCACCAGAGATGATATAAGCAGGTCTATATCCTGTCTCGCCAGATACCTCACCCACCATTTTATTAAAACTCACTTCTTCACCAGGTGGCACAAGAGCACTATTTATACGAGACGAAGCCAGTCCCACATTATATATACGGTTTGGGATCGAGTGAGCATAATACGACTCACCTCGCCCTATTCGCTCGCGGATCCCCAGTTCATTTACTTTTTCAGTAGTTACTTTTGGCGCTGTCCTAGTGACTGCTATCTCTATATTTTCACCTTTATTCTCTGTCTCCATTAATTTCTCAATACCTTGCTGTACGCCGTCTGCCGTAAGCTGTACGCTAACTTCTACTCCATCTTTTCCGGGCAAAAATTCATTGACTTTGCCATCTGCAAACTCAAACTTAGCATCTTGTGGCTCTTTATTTAAACTCTCAGACAGCCCAATTACATACTCCTCAATTTTGGCAGAATCGAGTTTTTCTCCACTTTCCTCAGTCGAAAGAAAAGCTACGAGTTCTTTGTCACTTAGTTGAATTTTTTCGTCATCAAGTGATAATTTTAAGTTTTTGCCCACTAGAGACTCAGCTCTCTTGGTCAAAAGCGAGAGTTCCTCATTATTCATCGATCTCTTCACCACTTTGGTAGGCACCTCTATTGGTTTATCACTCAACTGGCTATAGTTATCTCTTATACTTTGGTCAAGTTTTTCCGAGTCAATTATCGTCCCATCAGACCCATTGTTTACGACAATTTTTTCTTTTATCAGAGTTACAGTAGGCTCAATAGGGGAGATCTCTATAGAGCTAGCGATGTCTTGGATCAACTGCTCTAGCTTGTCAGTTTTGCCCATGGCTAGTTTTAGTGGATAGTTGGTCTTGTTGCCAGTCAAAAGTAGCAGATAGTCTTGGATTTGCATCCTTCTACCATATGTATAAGCCTCATTTATTGTGCTCTCTATTTCATATGTCACGCTTTGTGGAGTTGTATACCAGGCGGTCCCATTAAAAATGAGCTGGGCCGAATACATATCGGTTTTTTCAGTTATCAAACTTTTCGCCTGCTCACGAGTCAAACCAGCTACAGGTATAGAAGCTATTTGAACGCCAGGATAAAATTTTGTATGCCAAGTGATTCTTGCCAGTCCCACAAGTAGCGCTACACCAGTCAGTATTCCCAACAAAAAAAATCCAAATACGTGACTAAATCTTTGCTCCTTAGCAATCTTGTGAATGACTAGATTTTTAATTTTCTTCATGTCTGATATCATGGTACCATGCCAAAGTTTCCTGATCCAACCAAAGATTACGGTAGTACGCCAGTTACTGGCGCGATTGATTTGTCAGTACAAGGCAAAGAAATGGGAACTGCCGACATTAAAAACGAAGCGCCCCCACTTTATGTAGCGCCAACTTCTCAGGAACCCGTTCAACCAGCTCCTTCATTAGCCAGTACTACAGTTGCAGCGCCATCATCCTCGCCCTTCCGCAATCTTATCCCAGTAGTCATAGGACTCGGAGCTATTGTAGTCTTGATAGTTCTTGCCATGGTGGTCATCCCGATGTTTAACAAAAAAACCATAGTAACCACCCTCAATTATTGGGGATTATGGGAACCCAGTTCAGTCATGCAGGGTGTGATAGCCGATTATGAAGCCAAAAATCCAAACATCAAAATCAACTACACTATGCAAGCGCCAAAAAACTACCGCACTCGCTTCCTTGCAGCTGGAACTCAAGCTGACGCCCCAGACATTGTCCGCATTCACAACACTTGGCTTCCCATGTTAAAAAAAGATTTATCACCAGCTCCTGACACTATTTTAAAAGTTAGTGATCTAAGCTCCTATTATCCAATTGTCCAAAAGAACTTCGTAAGTGGTGGCAAGATCTATGGCCTTCCCTTAGAAATTGACGGGCTGGCCCTGTTGTACAACGAAGACATCTTGAAAGAATCGGGGGCTACTCCTCCTTCGGATTGGAACGCTTTGCGCAAACTAGCATTTGATCTAACCAAAACCAATCCAGAAACTAAAATCATAGAAAGGGCCGGGGTTGCACTAGGTACTACAAACAATGTAGATAATTGGTCAGACATCCTCGGTCTACTCATCCTGCAAAACTCAGGAGATCCAGGAAAGCCTAGCGAAACTGCCGTCCAAGATGCCCTCACTTTCTACACAATCATCTCTACCCAAGACAAATCATGGGACGCTACTCAGCCAAATTCTGTCTATGCTTTTGCTACGGGTACAGTCGCCATGATCCTAGCCCCGTCCTGGCAAGTCTCAGAAATCAAAGCCATCAATCCAGATCTAAATTTCAAAGTAGCTCCAGCTCCTGTCTTGCCTTCAGCCAATTTCGCCTGGGCCACTTACTGGGGAGAAGCAGTCCCCCTAACTAGCAAAAATCAAACCGAAGCCTGGAAGTTTATCAAATATCTAAGCACTCCAGAAGTTCTTCAAAAAATGTATGCAGGGGCTTCTCAAATACGCGCGCTCGGTGAACCCTACTCACTCACCAGCCTAGCTAGTAGCTTAGCCAATGACCCACTGGCAGGTCCTTATGTTTCCCAAGGCCCAAACTACAAATCTTGGTATATGGCAGATCGTACTTTTGACGACGGCATCAACGATGGCATTAGTAAATATTATGAAGACGCGATCAACGGTATCAATGGTGGCTCTACAATCGCGGCCGTCATCAAGCCACTCGATGAGGGAGTTAAACAGTTGCTGCTCAAATATCCCGAGGCAAAATGAAGTTTCCCAAAGGGTCTAACCTTGAAGGAAGTGCCCAACCCGCAGACTCAAAGGCGGGAAGGTCAGACCCTAAAGGTATTACAGACCTCATCGGAACTTCAATAATCAAAACCATTAAATACTCAGATCACTTCGGCTTCCCCCTCACCGCCTCAGAAATTCACTTGCGATTAATCAGTTCCGAACCTTGTTCTTTAGAACGAGTGTTCGGAACTTTGCAGCTAATGCTCAAGAGTAAAATGATTCAACAAACGCAAGATTATTATCATCTCCCTGGCAAAAAATCATTGGTAGCTCGTCGCAGCAATCATTTAAAATCTTCAAATCCTCAACTATTAAGAGCCATAACACTTTCCAAAAAAATAAGTCACGCTCCATTTATCAAAGCAATCTATCTCACAGGTTCCCTTGCCATGAATAACTCAAAAAACGACTCTGATATCGACTTCATGATTATTACAGCAGAGGGTAAACTCTGGACTACCAGATTCATCCTAACAATTCTCACCACTCTACTAGGTCTTCGCCGCACTCCCCATTCCATCAATAATTCTGGCAAACTTTGTCTCAATCTTTATCTCACACCTGATTCCTACCTGCTCCCAACTCATAAGCAATCTATCTATACAGCCTACGAACTTATTCAAGCTGTCCCAGTTTACGATCCCTCAGATACTCGTGACGTTCTCCTTGCCGCCAATCCTTGGATCAAAAAATATTTGTCAAACGTGATTACAGGGTCTGACCTTGATGGATGTGCCCAACCCGCATACTCAAAGGCGGGAAGGTCAGACCCTAAAGGGTTAATCAGGAGACCAGGTCAGACCTTATCGGATACTATTGAATATTTACTTTTTCATCTCCAATACTTTTATATGCGACCCAAACTCACTCGCGAATACATCACTATAAATAGCGCCTTCTTCCACCCACTGGATCCCTCACCCCCCGTGTTAAAGGTCTGACCTGCTAAGGAGACGACCAAAGGGAGTGTTTAGTCGACTTCAAAATACAATCGGGAGACCAGGTCAGACCTTTAGGGGCTATAATCATAATTATGTTTTACACAATTTCATCGATTGAGCCTGTTTGTTCCAATCTACGAGGTGAGGGTCAAAAGCTTGTCCTAGCCACAGGTTTTTTTGATTTACTTCACAAAGAACACATCAATTTTTTACAAAAAGCCAAATCAGCCGGCGATGTCTTAGTAGTAGCTGTTGAATCTGATCTGCGCGCGCTTCAGGCTAAAGGGGATGGCAGACCAATTGAAACTCAGTCAGTGCGCTGTCAGCACATATTGGATCTTGCCGGAAAACTGGAAAACTGGAAAACTGGAGTACTAGTAATTGCATTGCCAGACGATTTCAACAACTTTGATGCCTACGAATCGCTAATGTCTGCCATCAAGCCAAATATCTACGCAGTTTCAGAGCACACCACTCACATCAAGAGTAAAACCTTTCTAGTAGAAAAATACGGAGGAAGTCTAAAAGTAGTACACACCTTCAACCCAGAAATCTCAACCACGCAGATAATTAAACAAAACCAAGTATAATATCTCTATGTTCGAAACCTATATCTACCAACCACTCTTTAATATCTTGGTGGGTCTCTACGAAATCCTGGGACGTATCTCTCCAGAGCTAGCTGACATGGGTATTGCAGTCATTATCTTTTCCATTATCATTCAAATTTTATTATTTCCTTTAAGGCTCGCAGGTGAAAGATCAGAAGAAGAAAAAAAGAAAATTGTAGAAAAGATCGAAATAGCCAAAAGGGCTTACGCGCACGAGCCCATCCGTCAAAGAGCCGAGATCAAAGCTATCATGCGCAGCAACATTAGCTCGGTTCTGGCCACCTCCGTCAATCTCTTTATTGGTCTATTACTTATTATCATGCTATATCGCATCTTTACCACAGGTCTGGAGGGTGCAGATTTCCATTTGCTTTACGACTTTATCCCAGTCCCAGATCATATCAATCTCATGTTCTTAGGTAAGTATGATCTCTCTCGTACCAACGCCACCCTAAACATCATCCAGTCACTCATGATTTTTGTGGTAGAGGTACTAGTTGCCCTGCGCTCTCCATTCCCGGTCTCGCGCAAAGACAAGGCTCTTCTTCAAATAGTTCTCCCAATTGGCTCCTTTGTGATCTTTATGTTCCTCCCTTCAGGTAAAAAGATCTTTGTCATCACCTCTCTGGCTTTTTCCGCTGTTTATCATGCAGTCAAACTCATTCAAGAGTGGGGCAATAAGTTAGTTGAAAAATACACTCCTCGAAGCGAAGCGGAGACCCCAAGCGTAGCCGAAGGCGAAGTGGGGCACTCATCCCCTCCACCACACACTTCGTGATACAATTTGCATATGTTCGACAATCTAGTTGTTTCTTTCTTGGCTGATGAGGTAGTAGGGGGATTTTTTATCTCTGTTCCACCTGGCCACATTGCTTGTATCTACGACCGCGGTCGCGGTGTTCTCAAAAATGTTTTTGGCCCAGGACTTCACTTAAAAATTCCCTTTTGGCAGGTAGCCAAGCTCTTCAATGCCCAGGTCCTTGAATACACCATCCACAAAGGTTTTGATTTAAGCAATAGAGAAATCATGGGAGATGAGCCCATCAAATCCACCACTAAAGATGGAGTTTCGGTAGTAGCTGAAGGCTCTATTTTATTTCGCATTGATAAGGCAAATGCTCCTGAGCTCTGGGAAAACATCGGGGAGCACTTTGTCTCTAAAGTGATTCGCCCTTTTAGTAGATCCAAGATCTCTGCCATTTTCTCAACAGTCGACGCAAATGTAGTCAAAAACTCCCGCGCCAGTCTAGAAAGTACCCTCAAACAAGAACTCAATCTCGAATTCCAAAACCGCGGTCTTATCTGCGAAGGTGTCTTGCTCTCCGAGGTTCAAGTAGGCTAATCACTTTGATCCAGTTGACGTTTCCACTCTAACTTTGTTAATATAGCACTCAAAGCATTTAACTGCTAATTATATATTTTTATTTAGGAGGAGCTATGCAACTAGATCCAAAAAAACTCTCACCCATGCCTGGCTATGTCTTAGTCGAGCCAGAAAGTAAGCAGACTCAAACACCAGGAGGTATCTATCTCCCGGACAACTCAAGCGAAAAACCTCAGGCCGGCACGGTCTTGGCAGTAGGAGCCGATTGGTCAACCGAAGCCGGTGCCACTATCAAATCTCCAGTTAAAGTAGGGGATCATGTCGTCTATAAAAAATGGGGTGGCAACGACGTCAAGATAAATGGAGTCGAATACCAATTCCTCAAATTCGAAGATATCCTTGCTGTTATTAATAAATAATTTATATTTACTGGAATACGGGAAAACCGGAACACCGGAAGACGTATTCCTCCAAAGGAGGAATCCATGACCGCAAAACAAATCATCTATGGCGACGACGCTCGCCAAAAACTATTATCAGGTGTAAATAAATTAGCCGCAGCTGTCGTGACCACTTTAGGTCCCAGAGGTAGAAATGTAGCCATAGACAAAAAATGGGGCGCTCCAAACATCATCCACGATGGTGTCAGTGTCGCCAAAGAAATCGAACTCGAAGATCCATTTGAAAACATGGGTGCTCAACTAGTCAAAGAAGCCGCCAGTCGTACCAACGACGCCGCCGGCGATGGCACCACTACCGCCACGCTCCTGGCTCAGCAGTTAGTATCTGCTGGTATGAAAAATGTGACCGCAGGCAGTAATCCCATGATGATGAAAAAAGGGATTGATCGCGCCGTAGAGGCCGTCGTAGCCGAGCTCAAAAAAGTTAAAACCGACGTAAAAAAAGAAGACTGGGTCAAAGTAGCGACCATCTCTGCCCAAAACGAAAACATTGGCAGTAAAATTGCCGAGGCTTTATCTCTAGTAGGTAAAGACGGTGTAGTCGAAGTCGAAGAAAGTAAGGGTTTTGAAATCGAGATCGAACACAAAGATGGTATGGCCTTTGATAAAGGATATATCTCTGCTTACTTTGTGACTGATTCTGAGCACATGGAATCCGAGATGGAAAATCCCTATATCTTGGTCACCGACCAAAAGGTCACAAGTATCCAGGAGATGGTTCCATTCTTAGAGTCATTTGTCAAAGTCAGTAAAAATCTAGTCATCATCGCCGATGATGTCGAAGGGGAGGCTCTGGCTACCTTGGTAGTCAACAAAATGCGCGGCACCTTCAATGTGCTCGCAGTCAAAGCCCCAGGTTTTGGTGATCGTCGCAAAGCCATGCTCGAAGACATTGCTATTTTAACTGGTGCTACTGTCATTTCCTCAGACTTGGGTCGCAAACTAGACTCAGTCAAAGTCGAGGATCTAGGTCGTGCCGACAAAGTAGTCGCCAGCAAAGATGAGACCAAAATAGTAGGCGGCAAAGGTGACAAAAAATCGCTCTTAGCTCGCGTAGATCAACTTCGCCGTGAGGCCGATAATTCCACTAGCGAATTTGACAAAGAAAAACTAGCCGAGCGCCTAGCCAAACTATCAGGCGGAGTCGCAGTCATCAAAGTAGGTGCTGCCTCAGAAGTCGAGCTTAAAGAAGTCAAAGAGCGTGTCAAAGATGCTGTGGGCGCAACCAAAGCTGCTATAGAAGAGGGGATCGTCGCCGGTGGCGGCGTAGCTCTACTTCGCGCTTCAATTGTTCTCGACAAACTTACATCAGAAAACGAAGATGAAGCAGTCGGCATCAAGATAGTCAAAGCAGTGCTAGAGCAACCACTTCGCTGGCTCGCCAAAAACAGTGGAGCAGATGACGGGTGGGTGGTCCGCAAAGTCATGGAAAACAAAGGAGTTAGCTATGGTTTCAACGCTGCAACGCTCGAATTTGGCGACATGATCAAGATGGGTGTCCTAGATCCAGTCAAAGTCACTCGTAATGCACTACAAAACGCAGCTTCCGTGGCCAGCATGGTTCTCACCACAGAGTGTCTCATAACCGAAGTCAAAGAAGACAAAAAATCCTCAAGCCCAGCAGGTGGGATGGGAGACATGGGGATGATGTAAGTCAGGCACTGTGCCCGTCCGCAGCTCGATAGAGCGAAGGAGGGTGGGCGGTATGATGTAAAAAAAGATAATTGTATAAAAAATAAAAAGCCCCTTGCACAAGGGGCTTTTTTATGACATCCTATTCTCTAGCATAACAGTATCGGAGGATTTTTTATGGCAGCTGTCCCACACTTTAAACGCGTACTTCTCAAACTCGGCGGAGAATCTCTCCTAGGCGAACGCGAATACGGCATCGACCCAAAGGCTGCTAGCGAAGTAGCCCAAGAAATTAAATCCGTTCACGACACAGGTGCTCAGGTCATAGTAGTCATCGGCGCAGGTAATATATTCCGCGGCATCGCTGGAGCGGCCAATGGTATAGAACGCTCTACCGCCGACTACATGGGCATGCTTGCCACCGTCATGAATAGTCTTGCCATCCAAGATGCTCTAGAAAAGATAGGTGTAGATACACGGGTTCAGTCTGGCCTAGAGATGCCGGCCGTAGCCGAACCCTATATCCGTCGCCGCGCCATCCGCCACATGGACAAGGGTAGGGTACTTATCTTAGCCGCTGGCACAGGCGCCCCTTACTTCACCACAGATACAGGCGCTGCCTTGCGTGGTCTCGAGCTAGGTTGCGATGTCATCTTAAAAGCCACCAAAGTAGACGGAGTCTACGACAAAGATCCAAACAAGTTCCCCGGTGCCAAAAAATACGAGGAGTTAGGCTTCATGGACGCCCTCAAAGAGCGTTTAGAGATTATGGACACCTCAGCCTTTGCGCTCTGTATGGACAATAAACTTCCTATCATGGTCTTCAACTTCTTCGAAAAAGGCAACTCCAAAAGAGCCGTCATGGGTGAGAAGATTGGCACAATCGTAAAATAATTCGTAGGGGCGACCTATACGGTCTCCCGCATTATTATCGGACAGAAAAATAGTTCAAAGGATTTGAGGATCTTTCACCAGAGTGGACTTCAAAATGTAGGTGAGGACCAGTGGTCCATCCTGTCATTCCCACAGTGCCAAGCACTTCACCACGCTTTACTTTTTGACCAGATTTGACGCTGACCTTATCTAGATGAGCATAAAGAGAAGAAACAGTACCGCGGTGTGCAATGCGGACAAAGTGTCCGTAGCCTATTAGCATATCTCCAACTTCAATGATGGTGCCTTCGGCCATAGATAGGACTTTAGTCCCAACTGGAGCACGTAGATCTATCCCAGGGTGGACCCCGTGATATCCTTGAGACATACCAAGAGTCCATTCAAGAGGAAATACATACTCAGAGTTTGTAGTAGTAACTACTTCGTATGGGACTTCGTCTAGCTTGGCTTGAGCCAAGTTGTAATCAAAAGCATGAGTAGGCATCGTCACAAGTGACAAAGCCATAGCTAGTCCAGCAAACTGCATTCCGATTACTCGGCGAGTCGCATGTCTTTTAAAGATTTTCCATCTGCACACTGCTTTAGTCATATTTGGGGTTTAATTAGCCCCTGAAGTGAAGGATCCTAGCAAATATCCTAGGAATGTCAACTGTTATAGGGTAAACCGCCAGGCAGGAATAAAATATTACCAGAGGTAAATAGTCATATATATCAAAGTATATCAGATAGCGTCAATTATTGGGCTGTACGTTGTCATGTGCATGCTGTAAGCTAGAGTTATGAAGAACATTGCGATAAACGGTTTTGGACGTATTGGGAGGCTTTCTACCAGGGTTTGGTGGCAGTATCACAGGCAAGATATCTCTTTGGTAGCAATCAATACTTCGGGCTCTATGGACATAGATGGTTGGGCCCATCTTTTAAAATACGACACCACTTATGGTATTTTTCCTGGGGACATCTCATATGAAAAATATCAAAGTTCTAAAGAGGCCACAGACACAGATCCACTCATTGGCTACCTCATTTTAGACAAACAAGTCAAAATCCCAGTCTTTGCCCAAAGGGATCCAGCCAAAATACCCTGGGGCAAACACAATGTTGAAGTAGTTATCGAATCCACTGGCGCTTTTACATCGGAGGAAAAAGCCAAAGCTCATCTCCTGGGCGGTGCCAAGCAAGTAGTCATCTCAGCTCCGTCCGTGGGTGGGGGAGTCCCCACTTCTGTCATAGGAGTCAACGAAGCCAAGATTGTCGCAGAAGACAGGCGCAACACCATCGCAGTCTTAAACAATGCTTCCTGCACCACAAATTGTGTAGCTCCAGTTGCCATTGTCATCCATGAGAGACTAGGCATAGCCAAAGCCGCCATGACCACTATCCACAGCTACACAGACGACCAAAATTTGCAGGACGGTTCCCACAAGGATCTCCGCCGGGCTAGAGCCGCTGCCCACAACATCGTCCCAACCAGTACTGGTGCCGCCATTGCCGCCACAGAGGCCATTCCAGAGCTAAAAGGGCTCTTTGATGGCATCGCACTACGCGTCCCCACAATCACTGGTTCCATGACGGACTTTACCTTTATCGTTAAACGCAAAACCACAGTCGAAGAAGTCAACAATTTCTTCCGTCAAGCCATCCTTTCAGATAGTTTGGCGGGTATCTTGGCAGTGACCGAAGAACCTATAGTCTCCTCAGATATCATCGGTAGGCGAGAGTCAGCCATAGTCGATTTAGAACTCACGCAGGTTATAGATGGTGATTTAGTCAAAGTCTTTGCCTGGTACGACAACGAATGGGGTTATTCCAATAGACTCATAGAAACCGCAATAGATATCGCCAACGCTTAAAATTTTAATGATATATTGAGGCGCAAGAGGGAATCGAACCCTCGCATAGAAGTTTTGCAGACTTCGGCGTTTCCACTTCGCCATTGCGCCAACAATCTATTTATTATAACAGAGCCCTCTTGTATTCCAGATGACAGATAGGGCCTATAATAATAAAGAGGGGAGTTGTCAAGATTTCAAGTGTTATACTATAAAAGCTCTATGAAAAAGATATTAATCATCACATTAGCTGCATTATTTCTTGGTGGATGCACTCCAAAAGATCTTTTTGTGAAACCTTCAGCTGGTTTAGAGATTTCAAGTATTCCAGGTTCTACAGTCTTTATCAATGAAGTAAACAAAGGCGAAACTCCCTTTTCAGACAAAAACATGAAACCTGGTGCCTACACAATCAAGCTAGTGCCTAGCTCCACAGACGGTCTCAGCATTTATGAAACAAGTATAAATTTAGTATCAAATGCATCAACCATTATCTCTCGCAACTTGGCTGCCTCAGAGCTTGATGCATCAGGTTATACTCTCCAGCTTCAAGAAGATATTTCTGGCGGCACTTATTTATCTATTATTTCCGATCCAGACTATGTAAATATCACCATCGACGACAAGCCTAGTGGTTTTACTCCACTTTCAAAGTTTGCAATCAATCCAGGATCACACACCTTGCTAATAACCTCTCCTGGGTATTTAGAACAAAAACTTTCAGTCAATACAGTGACTGGTTTTAACTTGATCGTCAATTTTAAACTTGCTAGTCAAACCATTACACTAGCTCAGCCAATAGTAGCCACTCCTTCTGCTTCAATCGCTC
Organism: uncultured bacterium; assembly: GCA_903945195.1. Classification (GTDB taxonomy): domain Bacteria; phylum Patescibacteriota; class Microgenomatia; order UBA1400; family UBA12108; genus CAJAUT01. The sequence goes on along the minus strand of CAJAUT010000009.1, from coordinate 22,996 downwards.
CATCCAGTGTCCCCGTTGTCACCAGTAACATCCCCAAACCTTATGTAGTTATCAATGAAACAGGTACTGGTTGGCTTAGGATTAGAAAAGAAGCATCTGGCTCATCAGATGAATTGGGCAAAGCAAATACTGGAGAAAAACTAAAATATTTGGGTGATAGCACCGAACTCGGTTGGTTCAAGATAGAGTTTGAAGGTGGGATAGGCTGGGTGTCGGGCAAATACGTGACTTTAGTTAAATAAAGTACAAGATAGTAACTACCATCATTCCCCATATCGCCACAACTATAATTAGGGGTTTGTCAGACATTATCACTTTGTGTGGTGACTCCCCTTCATTTTTTTCATAAATGAGCTGCATGTATCGCATAACACCAAATATTACTACAGGTACAGTCGCCATCAGCCACTTATCGACCAGTAGTGTTCTAGGCAACATCGCAAATAGTTTTAGAACTTTACCTTCTGCCGTAAAAGGTGGATGGAGAAAAGAGAATAAGGCATACGTAAGCCAAGTAGTATTGGCAAACATAGAGGTATAAGCATCAAGCAGTGCTGGAGTGTAATGTATTAAAGTGCTACGCAATCCTTTTGCCTCGATCCCAGCGCCACTTAAAAGTGTCATCTCGCTGCGTCTTTTCCCCACAGCCAAAAATAGTGATGCAGAGACAACAGTTAGTAGGAACCATACATCCATGTGTACATTTATGATAAAACTACCAGCATAAATCCTTATTACAAATCCAGCAGCTATAACAAACACATCTAAAATTGGTACTTTCTTCCACCAGAGTGAATAAAAGATATTCATAATAAAATAAGTGGCCATAGCACCAAAGAAAAAAGTAGAAGTCACGAGTCCTAGCCAAAGAGATAATCCAGCAAGCAGTATAAAAATAAATATTGCCAACTCTATTGGGATTTGTCCACTAGCTATTGGCCTATTTTTCTTGAATGGATGTTGCTTATCACTCTTGATATCTATCAAATCATTAAAAACATATATTGAAGATGATAATAAACAAAACAAAATAAACGCCCACACTACTTTCAAAAAATATCCCGGAACAAACAAAAATCCCGAAAAAAGAATTGGTGCAAAAACAACAATATTTTTCACCCACTGTGTTACTCTGATTGACTTGATGATAAGGACAAATTTATCCATAGTAATGCTCCTCCCACAGACACTGCAATTATCAAAATAGTATATATCTTCATTTGACTATTTAGTTGTAGTGCAATAAAGCCTAGTATAGCGGTAACTGTCCAATAAAACAGTGCCACAGATCTTTTAGACCACCCCAACTGTAGTAGCTTATGATGCAAATGGTTTGTATCTCCCCATACTGGCGACTTATGTTCAGCTATTCTTCGAGCAATTACATATATCACATCCATCAAAGGAACCCCCAGTACGATCAATGCTGTTGCTACCTTAGCCCCAGACAATATCGACAATACTGCCAAAAAATAACCTGCTAGTGCCCCACCCCCCCAACCAGGCATAATCTTTTGAGGGTATACATTAAATATAAGTAGTCCTGCATACGACCCTGCAAGTGCAAAGGAAAGATATGCGCTAGGCCAAGCGGCAAAATCATTTGCAAATCTAAATGACAACATCCCCATTACTATGGCTGCTACCATTGTCACTCCAGGTAGTTGTCCGTCAAGTCCTTTCGCTCCCATATTTACAAAATTCATTCCCCACACTATCCAAATGATAGTAAGTATATTTGTCAAAAACTGCATATTAAATTCGATAACTCCAGCTCCCAAAGGATTGCTAATATAACTTATTCCTATCCCAGAACGCACTACAATAAACGCTGCTAAAAGTCCTATAGCTAGGCGTATGTAGGGAGATATATCAAAAATATCATCCAGTATTCCCGTGATAGCTATAATGATTGCTCCTACAAATATTGCAGCTATTTGAGAGTCTATCTTTATTAGGGTTAAAGTCACAAATAACATTGCAATAAAGATTGGGATTCCGCCACCTCTTGGTACGGGGCTAGTGTGAATATTTTTTGCATGTTGTTGTTTTGTAGATTTATCAACAAGTCCAAGAGACTTGTAAATTTGAATAGTAATATATGTTAACGCTGTCGAAATGATTAAAGACAAGATAAATGGGTATATAGCTAGTTGAGTGATCATAAGATCAATGATTGTACTATTCCAAACAATGACACAAACATCATCAATGCAATAACTACACTTCCAACAGCCAATACTCGTGGAAGTAGAGGTGACAATTTCATTGATATCCTACCCAAAATAATATTTACGATTACTACTACTATAGAAATTATCGGTAGTAACAGTAATGTTAATCTGCCAGCAAGTCTTAATTCTCCCCAAGGTAATGTAAAGTAAAGAGGCACGTTTTGAGGTAGTTTTGTATATATTCCTCCAATTGCAGCAAGCATAACAATACTTATAAACAAAGCAATTAAATAACTACTTCGTCCCATTTGATCTGGAATAAAAATTTCTGCAGTTTCTTTTATATTAAAAGTTTGTTTATTTTTTATCATGAGACAAATCAGAGTCGAATATATATCTCAACATTATCAATCACTTTAGCCAGAACATATTTATGATCTAATAGTGCCGTTAGAGCCGGGAAGTCCCCAGAGCCAAGCTGAATCAACACGTATTTTGGCTTGCTTAGTTCAAGTTGTTCCATAACATAATTATATTTATTTAAATCTCGAATATGGAAACTCACGATATATTTACCACCGCTTGGAAGCCTATTTGTTAGGTTATAAATAGTTGAATCAGTACTCCAATTAAATATTTGGTCATTTTCTACAAGCCTTTCATTCAAATATCTAGCTAATTCATAATTTTTAGACGCATTATCAAATCTAGATATATAACTACTCCACGAAATTTTTCCACTTACGTACTCCCAATATGTTTTGTAAACACTAAGTGTTGGATATCCCCAGAACTTGATTTGGTATTCTACGAGTCCAGAAATTGCAATCACGATAGCTATAAAAATCCACGTGAGTAAATTCTCAGCTGCAAAAATAAATGGCAGAAATAATGCAGCTGGGGCTACTACTTCCTGCAAATAGTGTGGATATGGGCGTGCTGATAGTAGTGCTCCAAAAAGTGAGAATCCAAACCAAAGTGTTGCAAAAACAAATGATTTATCCAATTTTTTCCTGTTTAAATACAACACTAGTGCGTAAATAGCTAGTATCGTTCCTCTGACCACCAATCCACTCTTAAATGGATTAAATACATAAGTGCTTGTAGACCAAGAGGAAACATATCCTAGATTCACTGTGAGCACTGTAGCCAGGTAATCGGGCCCAGTTCCTTTTAGGTAGTAATATACAAATGTCAGAGCCAAAGGCGCAACAAATGCGATGGCATAAGCCAGGAATGACCAAGAGAAAAATGCTTTAATTCCATCTAGGAGCGTATTTTTTTTAAAGACAAAAAAGTAAAGACCTATTGCCATCATGTCAAAAGCTACTGGTATCTTAAATAACCAGCCTATGCCTCCCAGTAGTCCCGCTAAGAGGAATTTTTTCCACTCACTCATCTTGGCGGTCCACAGGATCACGGCGGCAGCTGTTACAGGCATCATCATGAGTAGCTCTGCGTTGACTGTAAGACCTTCTAGTGTAGGTAGGGTAGTAAGCAAAACAAAAATAAACGATGAAACATAAGCCAAATTTGGTCTAGTCTTTGCCCAAAATAGTTGTGCAAGTTTCCAAAACAAAATTGTATGTACAACCATCACGCCAGCAAGAAGTCCTCTAAAAGCTATCATAGTTGGAGCAATGCCAGCCATTATATAAATGAGAGGTGGTTTGTGATCAAACATTGCCTTATAAAGCGGCACTCCATTTGCCCAGGCTCTTCCCATAACAAAGTAGATTTCTTCATCGCCATAATAATGAGGCATTATAAAGCTAGGCAGACGAAGTACTAGCACTAAAATTACAAGAAATATAATCCATTCATATTTATTACACAATTTATGCAATCTCAATAACCATTTCATATGTTAAGCATACATCATTTTTCTTCAGGTTTCACTTTTTCTGTTACCTTATATTCGATATATTTACCAAGCATAAGTCTGGTATGGGCATCGATACCAGGGATAGCACTAAAGAAAAACCCAACAATTGGTAATGTTATAAACTCGAGAATATCAAAAATGACTGAGAGAACTGGTATTCTCCTTCCTTCCTTTTTTGGTCTAAGTTTAAAGTTCAAGATGATCATGACCAATAATGCAAGCAGGCAGACAGTAAGAATAGCTGAAGTTACTTGAGGCAAAGTTTTCCCAATTATTGTTCTAGAAAAATCTTTGTTCAGCAAAGGAGGTAATAGTGCTCCAATAGTGATTGCAAACCAGTTTACGGGCCACAAAAAATGGTCTTCCATCACCCTAAGTACACGAATAGTCTTTTCCCAAAAAGGAATAGTATCAGCCATCACCCATCTAGAAATCACATAAGGGGTATCAGATACTCCCCAGGCCCACCTTTTTACTTGTTCATATTGATTGGCATATGTATTCCACATACCTGTTGCTTCTGCTGCATCTGCCATAATCGGTAAAAATATTGGCTCTACACTCACTTTGCCATCAAGCGAAAAAAAAGCTTTAAAGAAAAGTCGCCAATCTTCTGGAATGACATCAGTATCCCAGTATCCAATCGCATCAATCATTTTAAGGCTTGCAGTATAAGTAGAAAAATTAATTAATCTATCACGTCTGGCCAACATAGCCAATGACATAATTGTGGCTGACGAAGAAAAAACTCGCACCAAGATAGGTACTTTCCAGATGTTATTATAAAACATCAGGATCGCCTGCCATATAGTTGTGTAGCGAGCGGGGTTATCTAGAAAATTATATGAAAGACAAGCAAAATATGAGGGGTGTAGTAGTGCATCAGCGTCTTCACTAGTAATAGTAATATAGTCTATATCCACTCCTTCTTGGTCTACCAAATATCTCTTTGCTTCTTTAGCTCCCCAAGAAGTGTTTGAAGATTTGCCTTTTACTTCACCAGGGAGATCGGGATGGTAGGTAGCCCACAAATGTCCAAATTTATTTCTATATTCATTTAGTAATTCATTGGCTTTATCTCGCGCTTCTTGACCTTCTCTATCCTCAAAACTCATCATAATATGGATATTTTTGATAGGGAATGTTTGTTCAAGTAGTTTGTCTAGTGTTCTCTTTAGAGTAGGTAATGGTTCTTTGTAGGTTGGTATCACGATGATGTGGTTTACCTTTTTCCAGTCAGGGAAGTTCTTTACGTCTCCCATCCAATCATATACCTGGAAAGTCTTGAGTTTAAAGTATCCAAGGACCGACAAGAAAGCCGTGGTCATCGATCTATAAAACCAGTAAACCGAAAAAGCAATAATATAATAAGCCACCACATTTGGGATGAGATAAGACCCCCATACAGGGAACAAGATCAAAAACCACGACACCGTACCCGGTAGGATCTCAAGAGCTCTTTTGGTGCGGATAGGATGTCTATGCATCCATTTTCTGAGGTTTTTCATTTCCTATATTATAGTCGAAATAACCTTATTGCGTTATCAGTAGACATTTTCTCTATATCTTCTAGTTTTTGTCCTCGCAAAGTTGTTATCAGTTGGGCCAGATACACCACGTTTGCTGGCTCGTTCCTGTCCCCTAGTTCCGATCCTTGCGCGATTTTAGGCGAGTGATCGGAACTTTTGTCTATATGTATAGGATTTCCTTTCTTATCTCTTGGCACCATCAGGGGACTATCTGTTTCAAGCAGCAGTCTGTCGTCAGGGACTAGACTCACAAGTCTAGCTACTCTCTTGCTCCAGGATATATTGCCACAAAAACTCACGTAAAACCCTCGCGAAAGTACCTGTTTTATCCCTTCTTCATCATGTGAGAAACAGTGGAATTGTCCTCTAGGCATCTTTGGCAGACTATCTAGTACTACAAGAGCTTCATCCAAGCTCTCCCTTGTATGTACAATAATTGGTAGATCATATTCAAGAGCTATCTCACACTGCGATTTAAACAATTCCTTTTGTGCATTCATGCAGCCTCTTAGTTCTTGCGTGCTTGCATCCGTCCCAATCTCCCCAATTGCTTTAATCAGGTCTTGCCCATCAAGTAGTTTCTGGAGCTGCACTAGAGGAGACTCCTCGACAGGAGACCCGGCCAAAGGCCGAGTCGGGACGCCGAAGGCGGGAGGTGTTTCCTCAAAGTTGTTATTTAGTACCTCCTCCGGATGTATCCCCACTGCCGCAAATATCTTATTTGGATATTTTTTCGCGAGCTCTATCGCTTTGCGGCTTGACTCTATATCCGTCCCTGGCACAATCATCTTCTCTACGCCCGTTGCTACCGCACGCTCAATTACCTGATCTAAATCATCTTTATAATCATCAAACCACAAGTGTGCGTGTGTATCTATGTACATAATTTAAATCCTCTACTTTGACCATACATGATAAACCCTTGGTAATCTAGTTCAGCTCCATCAATATTTGATCCTTCAAAACTAGTCTTCTCAAACACCTTGTCTCGATAAGTCATGTGATTAAACGATATAATGATTTAAATCATTATATCAATTCTATATTTAGCTAAGTCGGGGAAACATTGGTTCATTCTTGCTAATTTGTCCGCTATCGTATTGCTTAGATATTTTCTCAGCGGTTTCCGGCATAAATGGTGTTAGGTCTATAGCAATCTGCCTGATCTCTCTCACAAGACAGGTCAACGCATCATCTCTTTCTTTGTCCTTTAGTTCCCATACTCTCTTCTCAGAGACAAATTGGTCGGCTTTTTTTATCCTTGCCCACACATCGCTTAAGGCTACATCAAATTTATATTCATCCAAAGCAACCTTTATTTCAGTACTCAATGTATGATCAACAGCCTCAAAACTACTATCTGATTTCTCGGCCATCGCCGCTACTCTAGATACCAAATTTCCCAGCCCATTTTGTAAGTCTGATTTATACACTTCCTCGAACTTTTCTTTAGTAAAGTCGGAGTCTTCAGCGGGCGCAACCTTTGCCAGCAGATAGTAGCGCAACGCATCAGTGCCATATTTTTCCACGTATTCTAGTGGGTTTACGACATTACCTAGCGACTTGCTCATTTTTTGCCCACCAGAGTTAATAAATCCATGTACATGGATTTGGCGTGTAGGGGGCAATCCTGCAGCTATTAGCATCGCTTGCCACATGGCAGTCTGCTGTCTCAAGTTGTCTTTGCCACACACCTGTATGGCATTTGGTGATTCAGTTGTTCCCCAAAATTCACGGAATTTATCTGTATCATCAGGCCATCCTAGTGATGAAATATAGTACGTCAAAGCATCAAACCATACATACATACAATGTTTTGGGTCACCTGGGACTGGGACACCCCATGGCATCTTTTCTGTCAGCCTAGAAATACTAAAATCAGTCAGATCAGATTCTACAAAGTTACGGATCTCCTTTTGTCTGTGAGCTGGTACTACAAAATCAGGGTATTTGTCATAATGTTCTATCAGTTTTGACCCTAACTTTGAGAACTTAAAGAAATAGTTTTCCTCTGCAATAATCTCTATATCCTTGTTTGGGTGCAGTGGGCACTTTCCATCTACTAGATCAGAGTCTTGCTTTTCCATCTCGCACCCCACGCAGTACTTCGCATTGTAAATTCCTTTTTCTATATATCCTGCCTTCTCCACCAGTCGCCACATTTCTTGTGCAGCCTCAATATGTTTGGGTTCAGTTGATCTCCAAAAACTGTTGTAAGACAGATTTAGCGCTTTCTTTAGGTCTCCAAACTTAGCCGCATACATATCGCAGTATTCTTGTGGCTCCATGCCGGACTCCATCGCCTTTTCAAATATTTTCTTGCCATGCTCATCTGTGCCAGTGTTAAAAAAAACTTTATCACCCATCAGTTTATGGTAGCGCGCGAGTGCATCAGCTTGGATGATTTCAAGTGCAAAACCAACGTGAGGATCAGAGTTTACGTATGGACTAGTTGTTGTCAGGTAATAGTTTTTAGACATCGCTCAATTATACCAGCTACTTCTTCATTAACCGTTCGAGAGCTTTAGATATGCGGATGCTCCATGTATCTGCCCATTCTTCAGCTTTGACTTTTTGTAGAGACATCTGCATACCTTTCTTGTTCATAGACTCAGAAACAGACGCTATAGTAGCAGTGGAAACTTTAAGCACATCTTTGATATGTTCATAAGACTGTCTTTTGTCTAGAAATACAGCAATTGCTAGCCTTTTGGCGATAGCCGATAGTTCTGTTTGTGACATGAGCGATTTTAGCGTCAGTTCTACATCTACTTCACTTTTTGCGTCGGCCAGAACTTGGTAAAGAATTTTATATACTTGGTTTTCGATTTTGCTGTTCATCAAGCTTGCTGTTTTTTTCATTATGTCTATAAATATATACGCTTTCGATCACTAAAGTCAACAAGATTACAATGGCTAGTCCAATATGCATAATCTTATACATAGATAGCATTAGACTCCCGACTATTATGATCGAAAAAATAAAACTAGCCAGAATCTTTCGCATAATTAATGAAACGCTATACCAAATAGCTAAAAGTAGTAGAAGATAAAAAGGTATATACATTCCAGGTATAAATATATCCTTTAGTAATTGTGGCTCTATATAAATTACTACCCAACCTATCGCTCCCCAAAGTACTATCAAACTTGCTATTTTTGGTATCCATTTCATATTATGACTATAATAGCAGTATGGAAGTAACTACACTCACTTTAATCATTGTCTTTTTCCTCCTAGGGTTCATGCTCTTGGTATTGAAATTTTTTAAAGACGACCTCAAGTCATTAAAGAGTTCAGTCGACTCAACTAAAGATACAATCAATGCTAGTCTTCAGGTCAATACTAGGGATATCAATGATCGATTGCTTAGGGCTACAGAAGTAATTGGAGAATTAAAGAGAGAGGCGGGAGCATTTTCAGAAGTTAGCAGGTCTATGAAAGATCTGCAAGATTATCTACGCTCTCCCAAGCTCAGAGGCAATATTGGTGAGATGGTACTAAAAGATTTGATCTCTCAGATGTTTCCTGTTAGTTCCTACGAACTCCAACACGCATTTAAATCTGGTTCAATTGTCGATGCAATCATCAAAACAGATGCTGGACTTTTGCCGATTGACTCCAAGTTCCCCATGGAAAACTTTCAAAAACTTATGGCCGCTATCTCTCCTTCGGAGCAAGACAGTCTTCGCAAGGCTTTTGCTCGCGATATCCGCGCTCATGTAACCGCCATTAGTAAAAAATATATTTTGCCAGAAGAAAATACTCTTGATTTTGCTCTTATGTATATTCCTTCAGAATCAGTATTTTATGAGGTAGCCAGTACCGATGAGCTTATGGATTTTGCAAGAGAAAATCGCGTTTATCCAGTCTCTCCCAATACTCTCTATGCTGCGCTTCAAACAATTTTACTATCTTTTGAAGGCAAAAAGATTGAACAAAAAGCCAAAGAAGTTTTTAAGCTCATGCGTGGGATTCAAAAAGACTTTATCAAAACTTCAGATACTATGACTACACTCGGCTCTCACCTTACCAATGCTTACAACAAATTTTCCGATGTCCAGTCTCAGTTTAATAGTATCGGCCAAAAGCTCAGCTCGACCCGCGAATTAACTGGCGATACGGATGAAAAATTGCTGTCATGACCAAAACCACCAAAGAATTTGATTTAGCATATAAAAAATTAAACATAGAGCAACGCCTTGCGGTAGATACAATCGAAGGCCCCGTCATGTTGGTCGCAGGCCCCGGTACCGGCAAGACCCAGACTCTAGCTCTTCGTATCGCCAACATTTTGCAAAAGACCGATGTCTTGCCTAGCTCTATACTCGCCCTTACTTTTACCGATGCCGCCGCAACCAACATGCGCCTGAGATTGTTCTCTATGATCGGCGAGACTGCCTACTCTGTCCACATCTCTACTTTCCATAGTTTTTGTAGCGACATCATCAAAGACAACACAGACATCTTTCATGTGCCAGAACATCACGACTCTTTGACCGAGCTCACCAAATACAAGCTCATCGAAGATCTTTTATTGTCGCTCCATGCCCACAAACTGCGCCCACTCAATGCTCCCGCACTTTATGTCCCATCGATCATTTCATCCTTGAGCGATCTCAAGAGGGAGGGTGTCTCCCCAGCTGACTTTACCGCCTTGCTAGACCAAGAAGAAATCTATCTTAAAGAAAATGAGGGTGTTCTAAAAAAAACTGAAGCAAAAACTAGGGAAAGCAACCTAGCTAAAAACAAAGAACTAGCAAATATATATGTTGAGTATCAAAATTATTTGACTTCGCACAACACCTACGATTTCGATGACATGATCAATCTAGTAAATTCTCAGTTTCAGTCAAACCCAGATTTTTTGGCCAGCTACCAAGAGATTTATCACTATTTCTTGATCGATGAATATCAAGATACAAATACCGCCCAAAACAAAGTGGTAGAAAATCTTGCCAGTCACTGGGGAGAAAATGCCAACGTATTTGTAGTGGGAGATAGCAACCAATCTATTATGCGTTTCCAGGGTGCTTCACTTGCCAATGCGTTAACTTTTTTAAAGTCGTATCCTAGAGCTACCCATATAAAGCTGATAGAAAATTACCGCTCCCCTCAGTTTGTCCTAGACTCTGCCTACTCAGTAATAGGCCATAATCCTACCGCCTTCCAGCTAGCCGAGCTTAGATCAAACACTAAAGATACTGGTGCAGTCCAAACAGTGCAGTGTGCCTCGGGTGGTGACGAGGTCGACTATGTGACTTCTCAAATCAAATCGCTCGTAGATAGTGGGGTAGACCCAAGTAGTGTCGCAGTCATCTACCACAACAATATAGATGGTGATGCGTTATCCCACTCACTTGCCTCATCGGGCATCGCCTATCGCCTAGGTCACGGTGGCAATTTATTAGACGACTTCCTCATCCGGCAGTTTCTGAGGATGCTCTACGCTATCGACTCTCTTAGATTCAAGCCAGCTGATTTAGATTTGTTTATCGTCCTCAACTACCCTTGGTTTGGTTTAAACACATTAGATATTCTCAAATATTCGCGCACTGCCACAGTAAACAAATCCACCCTCTTTGACGTGATCTCATCTCTTCCCATCGGCCAAAAACTCATGAGCTATCTATCATACGATGCAGATCACACGCTCGTAGATTTAGTCGAGCACGTACTAGTAGACTCCGGCATGCTCACACACATTTTGTCGCTTACTGATAGTCATATCCATCTCAAACGCCTCTCTCTCCTTTTTGACTCTGTCAAAGATATGAATCATGCCAAGCATGATCTACATCTTTCCGAGTTTTTATCCGACCTCACTCTCATGCAAACGCATGGCTTAAAGATCTCTGATCCAAGTTTTGCCGCGGGCGGCTCTGCCGTCACTTTGACGACCGCACACTCATCCAAGGGGCTCGAGTGGGATCACGTCTTTATCTACAAATGTATCGATGGTCTCTGGGGCAACCGCAAAATGCCCAAGTTAATAAATCTCCCGGAATCTATCGTGCCAGAAGCTCTGACCCTCAAAGCCGAAAAAGATGAGGATGAGCGACGTCTCTTTTATGTAGCCATGACTCGCGCCAAAAAAACGCTCACTTTAACATATGCCCAGGAATATCAAAAGAATGGTAAAGCCAAAGCCGTCATGCACACCATGTTCGTCTCCGAGCTAGGTACAAAGATAGACAAGATCGAATATGCTTCAAAACATAGTGAGCTACCTAGCTTCGCTAAACAATCACCTGCAGTCACGCAAGATGAGTCAGTTTATCTAAACGAGATCATCTCTGAGTTTAGACTTTCTGTGACCGCTCTAAACAACTATTTAAAATGTGGCTACTACTTCAAACTCCAAAATCTCATCAAAATCCCCAGTGCCAAAGAAGCCTATTTGTCACTCGGTACCGCAGTCCACAAAGCTCTAGAGTGGTTTTACCATGAGCTAAAAGATGTAGGCACTATCCCGCCACTATTAGATTTGCAGCACCACTTCCATTTAGAGATAGCTAAAGAATTGTTATCTAGTACTGACCAAGAGCTCCGAAGTCGCGAGGGTGACCAGATCCTCGCCGCCTACTACAACTTCCATCAGGGAGATCTAGGTACCGCACTATTTCTTGAGAAATTTTTTGGCTACGGCCCCAGCAAAATTTTGTTAAATGATATTGAACTCACGGGAGCGGTGGACCGCATCGAACTCATGGATGAAAATACTAAAACAGTGAGGGTCATCGACTACAAAACAGGCAAACCCAAGTCACAAAAAGAAATCGAAAACTCAGATAACAAACGTCAGCTAGTCTTTTACAAACTCCTCCTGGGACTAGACTCTACCTTTAAATATGAGGTAGGAGAGACCCAACTAGATTATGTCGCTTCACCCATGTTAAAAGGCCAGTCCGGCAAACGCTCATTTAAAATCACAGACGACGAAGTAGAAGATTTAAAAAACTTGATCATCGATGTCATGGCCAAAATTAGATCACTTCAGTTTCCTCGCACCACGAGTTTAGAGGAGTGTGAGAAGTGCCCCTTTATCGACCACTGTTATCCAAACGGCCTCCCCATTGATTAATCATTGATCTCCTGCAAAAAATATCACCTTCTGCTACTATTATCACTATATGGATCCATCTATTCCAGTCACACCACAACCAGTCACAAACCCCATTATCCCTACACCTCCACCCGTAGTTGTCACTCTACCACCTGCTGCACCAATCAAAAAATCCCCACTTTTCCTCTTCCTCTTTGTCATTTTAGTAATCACATCCTCTGTAGTCTTTGCCTTTATTTCATACACCAAAACTGCTCCAAATAATGCAGCCAGTCCTAGCACTAGTACTCCAGTCGCAAACGAGCCCGTCATATCTTCACCTCTTCCAGTTATAGAAAATAGCGAAACCAAATTGGCTTATCTTCGCGATCCAAACTCTGAAGTCATGGGTGACAATGAAACCTATTTGATCGATGTAAATACTGGCGCAGAAACCAAGCTAGATCTAAAGAATGTGATAAATGTCTACAAACATTTAAATTCCACGAAGATCTACTATTTTACAGGTGAAAACGATGGCGCTATCCACATTTATGATCTTGAGACTGGTACAAATTCGACGTACAAGCTCCTCTCTCATCCACAGGATTCAGTTAAAGAATCTATCTCTATCAACTCTATAGACGACATCTCACCAAGTGGCAATTATCTAATTTTCCAAGCCAGCTTTTACGAGGATTGTCCGCCCATGTCACCTTTGCCCAGTGGATTCGAAGGTGGGTTTGGTCCCTGTATGCCCGACGAAAGCATAGAGTATCCATCAGGGAATTACCTCTTTGATATGGTTGCTGCTAAGGCTAGACCGCTAACAGAACTCTTTAGAGTCTCTCGCTGGGATGAGGCAGGTCACAAGCTCTACTACATCACAGACAACTCCACTAAAGCTCTAGATCTCACCTCAAATACTATATCTCTCTTCGACAACACTTCATTATTTGGTTATTTTGCCTATCCTCTTTTAAAGTCCGATACTTATGTAAAACTTGAAGGCAGTACAGAAAAAGGGGTCCGAATATTTCTCACAAATGCAGATAGAAAAGAGTTGGGTGAGATAGAAGGAGAAACACCCTGGGCTATCCTCCAGCCATTTATCCAGTCATCCCCAGATGAAAAAAGTATTATCTACGTCAAAACAGAGCTCGACTCGCAAAGCTTTAGACATAATTTTCTCTATAAATATGATCTAGATAAAAAAACCTCTATGGCTCTTACTCCCACAGACAAAAATACAAATTATTCAACTGCACTGACTTGGCTAGACGACCACACATTTATCGCCACAGAGCAACTCGTAAACAATAAAGATTATGCAAAACCAAACAAAAATCTAGTCAAAATCGACATTCAAACCGGAGAACTCACCACGCTCACCACCCACTCTAATGTCTACCAGTTCAATATCCAGTAAGTCCGATTAATCTCAGCCTCTCTCTCCCTGTTACAATGTCATCATGGTCAAGAGAACAGAAACAATAGCTAGAGCAGATGGTCTGCCCGACACCATTGCTTTTGGTGCTGGCTGTTTCTGGTGCTCAGAAGCAGCTTTTACTAGACTATATGGCGTCAACTCTGTCACGTCCGGATACGCTGGCGGAGCCAAAAAAAATCCCACCTACGACCAAGTCTGTTCCGGCACCACCGGCCACGCAGAGGTGGTCAAAGTGGACTACGACCCAGAGATAATCTCTCTTGAAGATTTACTCTCAGTCTTTTTCACCATCCATGACCCCACTACCTACAATAGGCAGGGTGCAGATGTAGGCACGCAGTATAGATCGATCGTGCTATACACCAATGTCGAGCAAAAGAACTTGATCAAAAAATATATCGCCAAACTCACTCATCAAAAATTATGGCCCATGCCCATCGTGACTGAGCTAGTATCTCTAGCAGATTTTTACCCAGCCGAAGCTGACCACTACAGATACTACGATACAAACAAAGATAGTCGCTACTGCCAAGTTGTAATCAACCCAAAGCTTTCAAAATTAAAAGCTGTGTACCCATACCTGCTAAAATAGGCAGTGTTGACTTCGTATATAATTTGGGTATATATTTTAGATATGGCACCACAACTGACACTTCTCTCGCTAAACAAAAATTTTGAAGACATAAAAAAACTTGACGACAATGGGGTAGAGTATTGGGATGGGCGTGAATTAATGCCAATTCTTGGATATCCTAAATGGGAAAAGGCAGAATACGTAATAAAAAGAGCAGCTCAAGCATGTTTAAATAGCGGTGAGTCAATCGAAAACCATTTTCACCGTACGGTGAAAATGGTAGAGATAGGATCTAGATCAGTGCGAGAAATTCAAAACTGGAAATTAGACAGGTATGCATGCTATCTTATTGCCCAAAATGGAGATCCTTATAAAAAAGAAATCGCAGAAGCCCAGACCTACTTTGCGATCCAGACTCGCAAGCAAGAGTTGATCGGACAAATGGATGAAAATCAAAAAAGGTTATATATCAGAGGTCAGGTTTCAGAACATAATAAAAAGCTCTTTAGTACAGCCAAAAAATCCGGAGTGACCAATTTTGGATCTTTTAACGATGCTGGTTATCTCGGACTCTACAACATGCATTTATCCCAAGTTGAAGAAAAAAAGAATATTAAAAAAGGTGAGTTATTAGATCACGCAAGTGCCACAGAACTGGCAGCAAATCTATTTCGCATCACGCAGACTGATGATAAGTTAAAAAAAGAAAAAATCCATGGTCAGGCGCGCTCATCTCGTACTCATTTCGAGGTTGGTAAAAAAGTGCGACAAACTATCAAAGAACTAGGAGGTACTATGCCAGAACTATTACCTATCGAAACAAATATCAATAAACTACAAGACAATAAGAAGAAAAAGGCAATCAAATAATGTCGACTTCATCTGACACCATCATCTATCTATCGGACCAGCTCACAGAACTAGGTAATCGTATCCGCACGCGAAAGATGTTTGGCGAGTATGCCATGTACTGCGACGAAAAGGTAGTAGCCCTCATCTGCGATGATCAGCTCTTTGTTAAAATCACTAAAGAAGGTAAAGACCATCTGGGTAGTTGCTACAGCGAAGGCCTGCCTTACCCAGGCGCCAAACCATACATGCTCATAGGCGGCGACATCATAGAAAACAAAGAGGCATTTGTAGAGCTCATTGCACTAACTGCAAAGCAACTCACATTACCTATTAAAAAATATTTAAAACAAAAATAGCTATCTCCTAAACATCGGACGAAGAAAATATACAACAGCAAGACTTGCAATAAATAAAATTCCAAAGTACATAGAAAATACTTTGACAGTGTAAATATTCATTAAAGTTCCTATAGCTGTCGCAGTAAATATATAAGGAATATTCTTGATCAAACTAAAAGTAGATAGGGTAGTCGCGCGATATCTAGAATCAATTGCATCATTTATCCTCACTGACTCATAATTACCAAATATAGTAGAGGCCCCATATCGAAGAAGTAGTAGTATGGCCCCAACTACAAAACTAGCCTTCGGCATAACAACTAAAGTCAGAAAATATATAAGCAATAATAAAATAAATATATTTTTAGCATTCATCTTGCTGATAATCCATTCAGATTTTTCTGATGCATATATACCGAACAAATATAATAATGTTGCAAATATTCCAAGTTGAGTACTCTTGAATCCCAATTCAATTGCAGTCGCGTCGTTTAATACGTTTTCCGTAGCAATCATAAAGGCAGAAGGTACCAAAAACAACAAAGACATATACGCTATACGCTTATTCATAAACAACTGACCAAAACCTTCCTTGTTTTGCAATAAAAATTTTTTCCAAGAATATTTTTCTGTATCAACACTTGGTTCGATCAGTCCAAAAGATAAAATCATACCTATTAGATAGGCTATCGCTACTCCATAAAAAGGGTATGCATAGTTTAGTTGATAGAGATATCCTCCGCATATTCCAGCTACCGCCATACCAACATTTTGCATAGTATTAATCCGGGCGATAACTTTCTTAAAACTTTGAGTTAAACTTTGTTCTTTTAGAGTATCGTATACAAGCGCCTCTAGTGACCCAGAATAAAATGCTCCGCCAATCGTCATAATCATTATCGATGCCATCAGCACATAGTAGTTTGGTGCAATCGCTTGCACTATATTTCCCAGCGCTCCTAAAAAGAATGCAATAATTATTGTTTTTTTCTTTCCAATCAAATCTGCGATTACACCAGTGGGTATTTCTCCAAGAGTTGCTGTCGTTATCATTACGGTTTCTAGTAGTCCTATTCCAGCGTAATCTGTATATCTCAAATAATTAAATACCCATATCCCCAACCAAAACCAGGATCTCCACAGAAAAGATAATGCATATGCAATTTTTATATTTTTCATTGTTGTATTGTATCAATTATTATTAATATGTGATCTAATTATATTGTTATATGTATTAATTGGAGTAAAAAAATATGCCCGCAAAAAAGAAAGCAAAAAAACCATTAGTCAGTAAAAAACAACAACAAGAAATTAAAGTCGAAGGTAAAAAAGTAGTAAACAAAATCAAAGCTCTCATCAAAGAAGGTAATGTTCGCAAAATCACCGTCAAAGATAGTAAAGGTAAGATCATCCTTTCCCTTCCTGTCACAGCTGGCGTGATCGGAGCTTTATTACTACCTCCTCTAGTAGTATTTGGTGCTATCGCTGCCCTCATCACTGAGTGTACTATCACCGTCCAAAGAGAAAAGTAAGTATTTATCATCATTTATATTTGAAAGGAGGTAAAAATATATGTTAAAAAAACTTTTTAAAAAACTAATTGGTAAAAAAGCAGTGAAAAAAGCTCCAGCAAAAAAAGTAGTTAAAAAAGCTGTTAAAAAGGTAGTCAAAAAAGTAACCAAAAAAGCTGCTCCTAAAAAAGTAGTCAAGAAAACAGTAAAGAAAACAGTTAAGAAGGTAACTAAAAAAGTAGCCAAGAAAAGAAAATAAAATTTGGTATCAGGTCGTGACTAACCTATCCCTGCCTTAGGTCACGACCTGGTTACTTTTTAATCATTCGAAGTATCTTCCACCTCAAATCTTCTATCACTCTAAATATTTTGTATAGTAATGGCTTAGCTATGTAGTCCCAGGTTCCTATATATTCAACATGCCTCGCCCCGTAACCTGACTTAAAAGTATGAAAACCATACCACGGATCATTTGGATCTGCTTCTGGTCCTAGTGCCCCCCACATATCTAGGTAAGTCAGTCCCCATTTTTTTGCCAAGCGGATAGCTTCCCACATGACCAGGTTGTTTGCCATTACCTCTCTATGTTCTCTCGTACTAGCCCCGTATGGGTAATATAGGGTGTCACCATATTTAAATAGCACCCACGTAGTAATGATCTGTCCTTCATACTTCGCAACCAGTAGGTGTGCTATATCAGCGCCATGCAATGTCTCCCACATTTTTTTGTGATATGTTCTGCCGTGAGCATAAAACCCTTGTCTTTTGGTAGTTTCTTCAGTGAGCTCTAGATATCGATTAAAAGCTTCAGGACTATCATCAATCGACACTACGACTCCTTTTTTCTCCGCTACTTTGATGTTGTATCTAGTTTTTTGCTTAAAACTAGCCAGGAGTTCATTTGTACTAGGTGTCACGTCCAAAACAAAATTGTACTTGGTAAACAAAGACTTTCCTTCCACAAACCCCATCTCTCTCATCTGTTGTAGGCCGTTTGCTGTAAGCTGTATGCCAACTTCAACCTTTGGTTCACATTTGATAAATATACAACTATTCTCGCAAGCTATTTTTTTAAGCGTTTCTACTTGCGACTCATCAGGCATGGGCCCTTTAGGGCAATATCCTATGCTCCATGGTGTATATGGTAATTTATGTATAGTAACCTGGATCTCACCATCTCTTACTACCTTAAGTCCAGTTTTCTCCCTAAATTCTCCCCATTCTTTGCTTTGTAGTGGATGTTTAGCATTGATCATAACTTCATTCTACATTAACGGTTAAGCAGTTCCTCGACTGACATATTTCCAGACAAAAAATCATCTAGTGTCGAGTCAGATAGTGAGTCTATCTTGATCCCAGATTTTTTTGTCTTAAACTCCGCTCCATGTTGCACCCAAAAATCCTTTTCAGACTTACTTACGCTTTGATCTTCAGATTCACCCATCCATTTTTTTTCGGATTTTACCGGATATCTATATTCAAACAACTTAGTATCTATCTCATCAATAAATCTAGATCTAGTTTGTGATCCTGTATTACCCCAGATGATTCTTTGCTTGGCCCAGGACAGATATAGCTTGTATTTGGCGCGCGTGATCCCCACATAAGCCAATCTTCTTTCTTCTTCCATCTCTTCTATTTCCATCAGACTCCTAGAGTGGGGGAATAGTCCTTCTTCCATACCAATCAAAAATACAATCGGGAATTCAAGTCCCTTGGCAGCATGCAAAGTCATTAGGGTCACAGCGTCTCGTTTATTGTCACTCCCAAATTTTTCTTGGTCGCTATACTCACTTTGTACGAGTGCAATGTTTTCCAAAAACTCACTTAGATTATCAAATTCAGACGCTACCGATTGTAGTTCTTTAATATTCTCTATTCTTGCTCTTTCTTCTTCTATTTCATCATCAAATTGTTGTAGATACTGCGAGCTCTCTATCACTTTTTCAAGTAGCTCAGTAGGGGTAGCCGCTTGGCTGTCCATCTCGTGAGGAATATTTAAAACTTGGGCTAGTTTGCGTTTGCCCAGTTTTTCCACTCTGCGATAACTAATCATGTCTTCTGGGTTTAGAACTATTCGCAAGTAGGATAGTAAATCCTTGATTTCTTTGCGTTCGTAAAACTTGGTACCACCGATAAGGACATAAGGTATCCCGTTTCTGATAAACGCCTCTTCTATACTACGAGACTGCGCATTGGTACGGTATAGAAGCGCCATTTCATTCCACTCATGTGTCTCGTGCAATTTGCGTAGCTCTTCTACAATTTGTGTAGCTTCATCACTCCCACTATATGCTTCTATTACCGTGATCTTATCTCCGGGCCCTTCCTCAGTCCACAAAGAAAGGATGGGGTGGTTTTTGTTGTTGCCTATCACATTGTAAGCTGCATCTAGGATATTTTGAGTAGATCTATAGTTACGAGATAGTCGCAACTCAGTCAAATTGCCATACTCTTTCTTCAACTTCGTCATGTTGCGATAATCAGCCCCACGCCATTTATAGATGGACTGGGAGGCATCTCCCACTACTGTAAGTTGCTTGTGTTTGCCGGCAAGTAGAGTAGTAAAGAGATACTGGGAAGTATTTGTATCTTGGTACTCATCCACAAATATATATCTAAATTGATCTTGATATTTTTCCAAAATATTTTTATTTTCCTGAAAAAGTTTAACAGTTAGAGATAGTAAATCATCAAAGTCGACTGCTCCGTACTTCTTTAGCTGTTTTTGATAGCGATCATACACTTGAGCCGCTGCTTCCTGAAAAGGTCCATGTGCCATATTTAGATATTGTTCTGGTGTGACTAACTCTTGCTTGGCAGAAGAAATGGCAGCCATGAGTGATCTAGGTTTGTAGCGTTTGGGGTCAATTTGTACGGATGCACATATTTCTTTAACCAAAGCTTCTTGGTCACCGTCGTCGTAGATCACAAAGTCGCGTGACAGTCCGGCGGCCAGCGCATCCCTGCGCAAGATCCGGGCCGACATAGAGTGAAAAGTGCCTACATTTGGTACTTTCTTGCCCACGACCTTTAAAAGCCTTTCTTTCATCTCTCCTGCAGCTTTATTAGTAAATGTAACCATCAGTAATTGGTCCGGAGTGATAGTGCCAGAGTGAATCAGATAGGCTGCCTTGTAGGTAAGCGTCTTCGTCTTGCCACTTCCTGCTCCAGCCATGATCAAAAGGGGTGACCCCATGTGCTCTACCGCCGCTCTTTGTTCTGTATTTAACTGGTCTAGGTATTCGTACATAAGGTACAATAGTACTACATATGACGTTTCTTGTGATAGCCAATTTCAAATCCAATAAGACGCATAGCGAGGTCAAGGACTGGATTGCTACTGTAAAACCAAAACCAAACATGGTTGTCGCCCTCAGTTTCCCACACCTCTCACTTTTCCCTTCTACCTTCTCACTTGCAGGGCAAGACGTCTCTCCTTTTCCAATGGGTTCTTATACTGGCGCAGTTTCCGCCAAACAGCTAGAAGATCTTGGAGTCAAATACTGCATCGTAGGCCACTCCGAGCGTAGGCGCTATTTTCACGAAACGTCAGTAGATGTAGCTGCCAAAGTCAGGGAGCTAGTGGGTTCAGGCATCACCCCCATACTTTGCCTGGAAGAAAAAGATATTACTACTCAATTTGCCGCACTTGATGACGAATATTTCAGCAAATGCATTTATTGTTTTGAGCCTAGCGTAGATATTGGTGGTACAACGACCGCAAGCCCAGAAGCAATCGGCGCCATCAAACAAAAGGTAGAGCAATTTGTACCAGGCGTCGCCTTTATGTATGGAGGATCAGTCAATGCAGACAATATAGAGACTCTTTTACCACTTGGATTATCCGGGGTGCTCGTATCAACTGCCTGCCTAGACCCAGTTAGTTTTAACTCTATCCTTGCCAAATTATCATGATCATCAAAAAAATTATCTTTGCAGTGTTTTTGTCATTTTTAGTTATTCTAGGATCTTGGTATTATCACAACCAAACAGCCAAAAATATAGTTAGTGGGGTTATAAAGAATCCAGAAACTAGTTTAACCTCATATCAGGGTAGGACAAATATTTTATTGCTTGGTATGGGTGGGGAAGGGCACGATGGTGGGGATTTGACAGATAGCATGCTCTTTATTTCACTAAACATTTCAAGCAGTAGTGCCACAATCATTTCAATACCTAGAGATATCTGGGTGCCTTCTATGGAAGCCAAGATCAATACTGCCTATCATTATGGTAATGAGAGGCGAACTGGCGGAGGTTTAGCCCTCGCCAAATCTGCTGTCTCAGAGACCCTTGGTGTGCCAGTTCATTATGCTATTGCGCTAGATTTTCAGGGTTTTGTAAAAGCCATCGATGCTTTGGGGGGGATAGATGTCATGGTTGAGCATACTTTTGATGATTACAAATATCCAATTCCAGGGATGGAAACTGCGATCCCAGAAAGCGCGCGCTATGAACATATTCATTTTGACGCCGGGCTCATGCACATGGATGGCACAACTGCCCTCAAATTTGCTCGTTCTCGCCATGCATTAGGGGATGAAGGAACCGACTTTGCCAGGGGTGTTAGACAAGCCAAAATTATCACTTCCTTTAGAGATAAATCCCTATCTACTAGTACTATTTTTAGTAGCGAAACACTTTCTAATTTAAAATCTAGTATTACAAGCTCTATAGACTCAGATATTGGTGAGGTAGAGCAAGGGGGATTGTTTAAAGTGTTGATAGGACTAGGTAGCAAAGACAACATCAAAAATATCTCTATTACCGATTATTTATTAAATCCAAAGTCAGCAAAGCCCTATGCTGGTCAATGGGTATTGCTACCAAGCCCAAGTAGTAAAGACTTGCAAGATTATGTCAAAGAAAACTTGGGTAAGTAGCAAAACTCTCTGGGTAATTATTTGGGTCGTCGCTATCCTAATTCGTTTTTATGGATTGACAATCAAAGCTCAAACATATGATATGGGAACTTTTGAGGCATGGTCCAGGTCATTTTGGACACATAGTACTAAAAGTTTTTTTGATAATGTATGGTCAGATTACTTGCCGCTCCCCATCCTCTCTTTTGCTCCTATCTCTTTGCTTTCCAACTTGTTTCACATTTCTTTCGAAATAGTTTTCAAAGTAGTTAATATTTTTATAGAATTAATTTTGATCTTTTTCATCTCCAAATCTTTCAAACACAAATACCTCCTGCCCATTGCGTTACTTCTCTTGTCACCAGCCTTGATCGGCGACAACGCTTTTTGGGGGCAGGTAGATGCTATTCCCTCACTCCTAGCTCTACTTTCTCTCACCTCAGGATCTGCTCTCCTGTATGGCCTCTCAGTTGCCTACAAACCCATCATGGTACTGATAGCTCCTCTACTTTGGTGGAATTCGTATAAAAGAGGGGAGAAATGGTATAGATTCCCCCTGATCTCTATGCTAATGTTTTTTGCAACAGGCATCCCAACAGGTGGTATCAACTTTGTTTCACATTTATTTTCCAGAATATTTGACCAAGTAGGCACTTATCCATATCTCACAATCAACGCTTTCAATTTTTGGTCACTAGTGCCCAATCTCGGTTGGATCCCAGATTCTACTAGCATATTCTCGCTCTCTGGTCACATCCTAGGTCTAATCATC
>CAJAUT010000008.1 GCA_903945195.1 uncultured bacterium | reverse complement strand
TTGTCTACAAAAGAATCGGTCGGCTTAACAAGGGGGATTTTTTCGCCAATTTCTTTGATGATATCTTCGCGTTTTTTTGAGTCTATTACTAAGAGGATCATACCTGGTAGGGCAGCATAGGTCTTGCAGATTACCACCTCTTGGTCCCATTGTTTTTTGAGCCAAAAATTGCTGAGTTTGTCCCATTCGTAGAGCTTGTCATCGGTCCTGACACCAAGGGTAGTGATTTGGTGTTTGGCATCTTCTGGTTTATAGGTGGCAAGGACATAAGAGAGGAAGGCAAAAGCCATAATGACGCCGATGAGGAGGAATTCTTTAAGAAGTAGGAGGATGACGCCAAGGAGGAAGGCGATGGAAAGGATAGTGGTATAAAACTCTCTGGAGCGGATCTTGTAGGGGCGGGAAGGGGAAGTCCATTCTAGGAGGATTTTTTCGACTTTGACGTTTTCGGGGATATCGCCGGTTTCTTTTTGATAAATGGGCTTAGAAGTTGTAGTCATACTGAAAGTATATCAGAGTGTCTGATAGAATATAAACATCTGGAGAATGGGCAGGACGGTAATGCGTTAGTTTCGAAAACTAATGTCCGTAAGGACTAACAGGTTCGACTCCTGTATTCTCCGCTAGTATCCTGAGGGGGGTTTAGTTTTTTTACCTAGGAGGTTATAGGGGTGAGATGTGAGGTGTTCATAAATTTGATTTATATCTTCAAGAAGGGCATTTAGGTCGCCATCTCTAGATATCACTAAGTCCTGGCAATATTTTTCGGTTTTACTAAAGTCGTTTTTAAAATCTTGATTGATGTCTTTCCATTTAATATCTTTGAGGATTTCTGAACTTGACTCATTGTAAGGAATAATCCCAGCAGCTAGAAGGAAGGCGATGGCAGGGTAACCTAGATATCCAGCCCAGTAGCTACCGTTGTCGTTGCACATGATTGATAAAGTGTCTGGGTCGTAGGTGACCTCGTAAAATTTGTTACCGCTACTTGAGTATATTTTGGCAGTATTCCCCTCAACTGTGATGCGACCATCTGCAATAGAGCCAAGTGCCTCATAGACTTTGATGATGGGTGGCTGTTTCCAGATGTTCATACAAACATAATATCATGACCTTGACATCAAATTCGGGTATTGTTAGTATTTAGATATGACGAGACTTGTACTAAATAAGCTTGATCAGATGAGATTTTTTACTGAAGTAAGAGAAAAGCTAAAACTTTCCAGTGAGCAAATGGGGAAGTTAATAGGCATGAGTGGTAGAAATTATCGAGACTGGATAAATGGGAAATTGCTACCAAAAAAAGATATCGCCGAAAAACTGAGTAAATTGAGTGGGGTAAAAATACCTACAATTATGGAGGAGAGAGAAGAGTGGTGGAGTGGGAGAGTAAATGAAAAGAATGGCGGAGATGCTTGTTATAAGAAATATGGATCTCCTGGAACTGATGAGGATAGGAGAAAAGGTTGGCTGGCAACCCTAGACCATAAAAGAAGAGATTCAAGCGTTAGGTGGAGTTTGCCGAGTGAGTTTAAAAAGCCAGATCATTCTGAAGAGCTGGCCGAGTTTATAGGTATAGTACTCGGCGATGGAGGACTTACTAAGGATCAGTGCGTGATTACCTTGCACATAATTGATGATATTGATTATTCTGAATACGTTAGAAAGTTGGCAAATAGGTTGTTTGAGGCAAATGCTACGATCGCTTCTTATCCCAAGCACACTGTCATAAAAGTGATAATTTCAGGCATAAAGTTTATTGAAATGTTAAAAAGTTTTGGACTTTTTGTGGGAAATAAGATGAGTCATAAAGTTGATATGCCGGATTGGATAAAAGAAAATATAGACTATTTACGTGCTTGCATGAGAGGTCTGTATGACACTGATGGTACTGCTTTTACTCATAAACATAGTGTATTGGGTCACCAATATGTACATTTTGGCGTTGGGTTTTGTTCAGCATCTAAACCTCTCTACGATAGTTTTGCGGAGGGGATGAGAAAGTTTGGTATTAAGCCTCATTTTAATGAGACAAACATTTTTTGTTACGGTGTCAAGAGTTCTAAAAAGTTTTTTGAAGTATTTCGACCTAATAATCCAAAATATGAGAAAAGGCTGCTCGAGTATCTCTCCTCTGGCGGAAGTTGCCAGAGTAAAGTAAAATAGGTTTACTAAACGGGAGGAGTCGGATAGCGGCTATTCCACATTCTTGGAAAGAATGCGTGCGTAAGCACTCGTGGGTTCGAGTCCCACCTCCTCCGCCTACGTGACAACGATTTGTCACAGACTGCTTATTCAGCCGTTTTGACAATCGGTCACTTCAGCGGACAGGTCCGCAAATTAGTGAGATAATGATGTTATGCAAAATATTTTAGAAATGGCAGATTTTAATCCTCCTTACGATCAAATGATTTTTCCTGGCAAGGCCGAGGATGAGAAGATCCTTTATGTGACCAGAGAGGCTTCGATGATGCTTCTAGTGCGACTGATGGCATTTAGCGTAGTCAATGCTATTGCGGTAGTGATTGGGGCAGTACTTATTGCCAATATGGGTAAAACACTAGGGTTTGCGTATGGGGCGATAGTTGTAATGATTGTGATTATAGGAGCGCTCGTGATGGGTCTAGGTATGTGGTGGATATACAAGGTTCACAACAAGACCATGTTTATCATTACTACCCGACGACTCACTAAGTTTATCCATACTACTCCCTGGACTAGGTACCAGATGTCACTGGGACTTGATAAAGTGGTGGACTCTGCCGCATATAGCAAGGGATATGCACAGTCTATCTTTGGACTTGGGACATTTGTGGCTAGGTCGAGTGCAGGTAATATAAAAAACTTTAAGATAGAAAATATCCATTTTGCCGAAGATCTGCACAACTGGATGAACAAACTGATGTTTATATTTAGCAAAGAGCAGACGAAACTAGATGAGTTTAGGCCTTTTACGGCAAAAAAGATGGGTGAGAGATACTGACGACTGGTAGAATAGGGTTATGAATGATCAGGTGGAATTAGTAAAGAGCAAGATAGACATTGTAGAGATCATAGGTGAACGTGTAATTCTTAAAAAAGCTGGACGACATTTTAAAGGCTTGTGTCCTTTCCACTCAGAAAAATCTCCTAGTTTTATTGTTTCGGCTGAGCGACAGTCTTTTAAGTGTTTTGGATGTCAGGAATCTGGCGACGTACTGACCTTCATGCAAAAGTATGATGGCTATAGTTTCCTAGAAGCTCTTGAAGTGCTAGCCAAGAGAGTGGGGGTGACACTTGAGTCATATAGACCTACCTCGCAAGATTCGTACAAGAAAAAATTGCTCGAGATCATGTCTCTCTCAACAGAGTATTATCACTATTTGCTAACCAAGCATCAGAGTGGAGAAGAGGCTAGGCAATACCTAAAATCTAGGGGAATAAACAGTGACGCGATAAGTCAGTTTTACCTAGGATATGCACCAAACCAGTGGAGAAGTGTCTCGGATTTTTTGATAAATAAAAAGAAATATGCGCCTGAAGAACTAGAGTCGGTGGGACTCGTAATTCGCAAAGATGTAAATAGTTTTTATGATAGATTTCGTGGTCGTGTCATGTTCCCCCTAAAAGATCACAAGGGAGTAGTCGTAGGATTTTCTGGACGAACACTTATAAAAGATGACAAAGAAGCCAAGTATATAAATTCTCCAGAGACAATGCTTTATAGCAAGAGTCGGATGCTTTACGGCCTTTGGGAAAATAGAGAGCAAATACGCAAAGCAGACTCTATAGTGCTAGTAGAAGGGGAGCTAGACGTGATCCCGTCATGGCAAGTAGGAGTCAAAAATGTAGCGGCTATCAAGGGGAGTGCATTTACTAATGAGCAGGCACAGCTGATGACTAGATTTACCAAAAATGTGGTGATGTCACTAGACTCAGATAGTGCTGGTCAAGAGGCTATTAAGAGGGCAGTGGTCATAGCTGAAAATCTGGATATGAGTATCCGGGTAGTGCAGATCACAGGAGGTAAAGATCCAGGGGATGTAGCTACAGCAAACCCTAGAGCTTGGAGAGAGATGGTGGGGAAGGCTGTGCTTTACTGGGACTTTTTGATAGATAGTGCACTTACTCGCAATGATCCAAAAACTGGGGAAGGAGCAAGGGCGATATCTAGTGAAGTGATACCAGCTTTGTCGCAGATCGCCAACTCAGTGATGAGAGCGCATTATGTAAGTGATCTGGCCAAAAAACTCAAAGTGCCAGAAGAAAGTATCTATAGTGAGATCGAAAGAACTAATAAGCGAAAAGAGCTGAATATACTCAAACAAACAGTTAGCTCCATAGAAAAAGGGAAGGTGAGTAGGCGCGAAGAGCTTGAAGAATATATGTTAGCCATATCGCTACAATTCTTTGATCAAATTAAGCAAAATATCCCTAAAATAGAGATTAAATGGATTGAGGCTCCTGCAGTATCTAAAATCTTGGACAAGCTAATAATGTTTGATCAAAAGGTAAGCTTCAAGATCCAAGAATTTTCGAAAACTTTGCCTAGTGAACTCCAACCCATACTTGATGAGACATATCTACTTGATTTGTCGAGAGTTGAAGATCCAGGCAAGGAGTGGGAGAGAGTGCTTTTTGAGATCCAAGGGATGTATGTGCGTGCTGAGCTAAAGAAGTTGGCGGTAGAGATAGCAGAAGCTGAGAAAAAGGGTGAGGTAACTGAGGAGCTCCAGGCGAGATTTGTGGATTTGTCCAAGAGTTTAAATTCTCCAAAATAGATATCAAAAGCCTATGTCTGGTATAATGCACAGATATGGCTGCCAAAAAAGTAGTTTCTAAACCAAAACCAAAAGTAGTAGTAAAACCAATACCAAAAGCTGCTCCAAAAAAACCAGCTATAAAAGACAAAAAATTGGCTGGCAAGGCAATTGTGACCAAGAAAGCTGACGTGGTAACTGAAGTGCATGATCAAGATGGAAATCTATTGATGAGTGATGGACGTAAGAAAAAAGTCCGAGAATTAATCCTGAGAGGATTGTCCAGAGGTTTTGTAACTCAAGATGAAATCATGGATCTATTCCCTGATGCAGAAGAGCATGTAATCATGCTTGACGATCTTTATGAAGAGCTACTACTTAAAGAAATAGATCTTTATGAAAGTGTAGCTGATAGTGGTGAAGAAAAAGTAGAAAGAGAGACAACGGATCTAGAGAAAGAACTAGAAGTACTGGCAGCTCTCGACTCCCGTGCTATCTCTGACCCGGTCCGGATGTATTTGCGAGAGATAGGTCGCATCCCACTACTGACACGTGACCAAGAAATTGATCTAGCCCAAAAGACAGAAGCGGGAGATGAAAAAGCTAAAGAAAAACTGACATCCTC
>CAJAUT010000007.1 GCA_903945195.1 uncultured bacterium | reverse complement strand
TTTTATAATCATAGGAGGTTATATGACTCAAGTTTCTCGTCGTTACTTGCCACCACAAGTTTCTGCTCAAATTTTTGACATGTTTCTCTCTACCCTCTCTTCCCTACCTTCCCCTGCTACAACCGCCTCGTTCATCGAAGATCTACTCTCCCCCACAGAACAAATCATGCTAGGCAAAAGATTATCCATAGCCTATATGTTAAAAAAAGGCTACTCACAACGAGAGATTCAAAATATTTTAAAAGTCAGTCTCACAACGGTATCCAAAATTAGTCTCACCATGCAAAAACCCAATAATGGTTACGAGATAGTTATTGATCGTATGTTAAAAGTCCAAAAGATCTCTGATTTTTTCCTGAAACTTGACGAAAAGTTAGACCACGTACTACCTCCTAGAGGTGCAAGCTGGTCAGCTCACTATAACCGCACAAACGCAGAGCGTGCCAAAAAGAAGCGAGCATTCTAGACTTGACAATCGTCTCATAATCGTCTATAAATAGTCTCATGTTTGATCCAAAATACACAATCTCACCAGAGTTATTAAATAATATAACCCGTATTCACAAATTAATCACAAGTCTCAACAATCAACATTTTAGCCACCCCGTTCTCATGGAACTCCTAAGTTCTGCTCGCTCACTCTCTACCCACGCCAGTACTAGTATAGAGGGCAACCTTCTCCCGCTCACCGAGGTTAAGCAAATCCTTCAAAATCAACCATCCCGCCTACGTGACTCCGAAAAAGAAGTCGTCAACTATAATCAAACTCTGGTTTGGCTAGACGAACAAATAGATTCGCTCTCTCCAGAAATCGATCTCAAGCTCATCCTCAAAGTCCACGAGGGCGTAACTCGAGGTCTCCTTCCCTCGTTCCAATCAGGTCACATCCGCCAGTTTCCTGTCGTCGTCAACAATCCTCGCACGAGGGAGCCAGCATATCTAGCACCAGATTACGAAGAAGTCCCAAAATTAATCAGCTCGCTCATGGAATTTATAGATAAATATAAAAATACTCTCGATCCACTTATTTTAGCCGGCTTATTTCACAAGCAGTTTATTCTCATTCACCCCTTTATGGATGGCAATGGTCGCACTACTCGGTTGCTCACCAAAGTATTACTCGCCAAGCTGGGTCTCAACACCTTCAAGCTCTTCAGTTTTGAAAATTATTACAATCAAAACATCACCAAATATTTCGCAACCGTAGGCGAACAAGGAGATTACTACGAATTGTCCTCACATCTAGATTTCACCAAATGGCTCATTTACTTTACCGACGGCATCATTGATGAATTGGTCCGAGTTGGAGAGATTCTCTCTGCCTCGACAAAAAACTCTCAAGATTTAAGACCTCATCATCGTAAAATCCTCGACTACCTAAAAAACCACTCCACAATCAGCGACAAAGAATACAAAAAAATAGTCAAGCGTGGTGACTCAACCCGCGCTCGCGACTTTAGCTATCTAATGAATCTAGGCCTTCTTATCCGTCACAATGCCGGTCCCTCCACATATTACACTCTGAAATAATTTTGTTATAATCGTCCTATATGAAAATGCCAAAAGAATATGTTCTAGTCCTTATCGTTGGCCTCTTCCTCCTCGCCTACCTCCTAGAAGCCGTCGTTGACCCACTATCACTTCCTCTCACCAGTCCCTACGGATTTTTAAACATGGAGATGATCTCCAAAGTCCCCTTTACCTCAGCCGTCATCTTGGTGCGCTCGCTCGCGATCCTCATCACTCCCCTATGGTTACTCTCATTTATCAAAGAAGCCTGGCAATTTAAAGCCGTCTCGCTTTTAGTTGTCTCTGTCCTCATCCAGCTCTACGGTGTCCAAGCTACAGCTACCAGCAGCACTGTCGGGATCCCGCTTGAATGGGCGATCTCTTTTGCGCTCGGTGGCCTTACCCTCTTTTTGCCTATGCTATTCTTTTTTGCTAAAGGCGCAGTTGCAAAACCAAAATCGACTGAGTCCAAAGATATCGGCTCACTCTCAGACACCTCGAGTGATGTAGATGACGACGAAGACGACTAAGTTCAGACAGTCAGAATACTCAGCAAATCAGAATATCTGATTATCAGATTTATCTGACACTTCCGAGTTATCTGATTGTCCGATATACTATCTGTATGCAAATCATCGACATCAATGACAGAGAGCGAGAATGTTTACGCGTATTCCTAGATCCCGCCTGGCCAGGTTACGCTTCAGTCGAATTTCAAAGTAAATCAGATCCCGCTAAAAAAAGAATTGAGTGGATGCCTCTAACCGATTTTGCTCAAAAAAATCCTGGACTAAAAGATCTTTTCACCGGTCATTCGGTAGAACCTGCTAAAGAAATCTCAGGTGTTGCCACAGGCTCAGGCAAAGATACTCTCATCGACAAGACAGCCAGCTGGGACACAAATATTTACGCCGGCTACTATCTCTGGATCTCTCGAGGACCAGGAGACGGCACAACGCGTACCATCCTAAAAAACAACGCCTCAGTTTTGTATATCGACAAACCTTGGGACAAAAAACCAACAAAAGACTCGCAGTACGCGATAGTTCGTACTCTCCCCACAAACACCGCTCCTTCGGGCCAAATCCTACCTATCACCGAACTACGTAATCTAGAAGAAAAAGCTCGCAAAATGGACATTAAGGCAGGACGTAAACCAGCACCTCGTCAATACACCAAATAGTCACTTTTATCTATTGACACTATCTCTCTTTCTAAAGTACAGTTATAGCTATGAGCTATAGCAACGCAATTCAGCAACGACAGGAAATGGTAGAAGAGTACGAGAAGATGCTTTTGACCGAAACCAATTCAGATCGCATTTCTGACATCAATAAACAAATTGAGCTTTGCCAAGATGAGATCTCTCAGCTAAAGATCGGCAAACCCCTCTTTGGCAAACCAACCAAACTCACACAAGAGACTCGCATTATTACAGCTGACCCAGAAACCAAATCTCAAAAAATTGAAATCATCAATCCTCGAATCGAAGATGAGACCCCAAGCGTAGTCCTGAGCGAGTCGAAGGACGAAGTGGGGCAACCAATCACCACACCTTCAAAAAACCCTCGTTTAGAAAACGAATTACGTAAAAAAATACAAGCTGCCAAAGCAGTAAAGAAAGCCTAAATAAAATATGCCTATTGCTGACGATTGGTCAATTAATTACGCTACCAAACAAATCTATCATGCCAATTGGAAGGATGAAATTAACGGCACTAGTTCAAGTGTCGCAGAGATTCAGACCGCTCTATGTCTTCTAGCTTCAGGAATTACATCCGGAGACTATTTCTTGTTATGGAGCGCCAAAGACGAGACTCCATATTATGTTTGGTACAACAAAGCTAGTGGCGGTGGTGACCCTGCCCCCGTCGGAAAAACTGCTATTCCAGTCTTAATTGGTGCAACAGACACTGCAATCCAAGTTGCAACAGCTACTGTCGCTGCAATAGGCGCAGCCAACTTTAGCAAAGACTTTACAGCAGCAAATGGTGGTACCGCAACAGTTACGATTACCAACAAATCCAAGGGCAGTTGTACCAACGCTGTAGACGTCAATGCAGGATTTACTCACGCAGTTACAGTAAGTGGAGTTGGTGAGACAGTTTTCTCAGTCAACGCGCTCTACTCCTATCTCCAAGATACTTTTGACGAGCTAGGCCAAATGGATGACAAAGTCCCAATGTCAGCCCAGACGCCTACTGACTACACGCTCATCAATGAATGGTTTATCGACGAAGTTAGTATCAAATACTTAACCGGTGGTGCTCTCAAATCTGATGGATGGTTGCGTGCAACAGGCACCAATACCGGCATCGTCCAGATCGTTTATGCTTCTGGCTCCCCTGCCGCATCTGATTTTGGACTACCAATTGTTGAAGAGACAGATCTTGATGCAGGCACAGTATTATTTATTGATGCTACACGCAAAATCATCTGGATTCGCCCAGATAGTTCCGCAATAGGAAATGCCTTTGATTCAACCGGTGCTCACAACGTAGATATCACAGGTGGGACGCAAAATATCCCGCGTACTGCCGCAGCAGCAACCAGCGGTGAAAATCTCTGGGCCAACGTCTATACCCTCGGTACCATCCAGTCCTCCCCTTACCCCCAAATCTACGTTTTCCAAAACGGCAGTAGTATCTCAGAATGGTCTACCCTTTCCAATTGGGACCGTGGTCAAATCGATGTGCTTGTCCGTGTCAAAGAAATGGGTACCGAAATCGACGGCGCCAACATCACTGTGTTTGCACGCCAAGGTGGCAACTCTTACGATCACTTCAGTATTGATCTAACCTCAGGAGGTCGAAACGCGGTCCCTCTATCAACCGCCACAGACCTCAACTACACTTCAGGTGACTATTACCTCATGTACAAAACCGAAGCTTCAGGTCCATTTAACGTTGGAGAAGTCATCGCCCAAACAGATTCGGGATATGACTTTACAGCTGGTGGATGGTCAGCGCAAATTGTTGCCGTTACTGATGATGGCACAACCGGAACCCTCAAGCTAACAAACGTTAAAGGCACTCCTGCCAACAATCACTACTTCAAAGCATATTCTTCAACTGCCTCAGGTTGTACTGCCCAGGTAAATGGTAGTCTTGGCGATACCTACACTACCTATACTGCCGAAGGTGGTACGCCACCAGGAGTTGGCACTACCATGGTTGGTGGCACTTCTACTGCCCGTCGTATCTTGCGCGGAGTCCAAGATGACGGTTCAACAGGTAAACTAGTTCTTCAGGTTGATACTACGATTACTGGTACTAGTCGCAATGTATACTACAAAAACTTCACTACAGGTGAACAAATCCAACAAAGCGGTACTCCCGCCAACTACTACACAAATACAACTGCCTCTAGTACTACTATTGTTTCTGGATGGGATGATATTACTATCGCTTTCGTAAACGGGACAGCAACTTATTCATCCATCAGTGCTCAGTTTACCTACGGTGAAAAAGTGACCTTCACTGGCGGAACTGCTATTGTCCTTTATCAATCCACTACAACAGGTGCAGGTACTATTACTTTAGGCAACTCCACAATTACAGCTATTACTGGACTTACAATCACAGGTGCAATATCCGGAAGAACTGCGGTCTTAACTTCCAATCTAACCTCAGCTCATACTCTAACCAAGAACTTTACTCAGCAATCCCCCTTCCCCTACGACATCATTATCAATGCAGGAGATATCTACAATGCAGGCCGCACCATGGCCAATGTTTACGAGTATCTCAAATTCATTACCCAAGAGAACTCAACTTTCTCCATGTACACCGTCGTATCTTCAGTAATTACTATCCTTGATGGTGAAGAATATATCCAAGCTTACACAGCATATACTCCAGTCAAATCAGCTCCTTTTGGCACTTTCGCTGGAGGCACGCTCTTTGGAGCTCAAGGCGTATGGATCGAAGGTCTTGCCGCTTCTCAGTCATACCAATTTATCGACAGCAACGGTACAGGTCGCCAACCTTATGCTTCCATCACTATCTCTGTGTCATCTGTTGTATCTGGCGATCGCATTACTGTCTTTGTGACTAGTGCTAGTCTGGTAAATAAAAACATGTATCAATCACACACCTCAAGTAATACTTTAGGTGCTACAGCAATCGTCACCGATGGCTCCCCTGCCATCGCTTCAGATACACCTGACTCTGGTGTTATTCGCGTCGTAGATGTATCAGCTGGTACAGAACATCGTTTCCGCTATGCTTCATGGACCGGCTCAACTTTCACACTTACCGGTAGTTTCCCAACAGGCACTGCTACTACCGCTGACGTTACAGGTAGGATTCTAATCGATTCAGGAGCATCATTTGTCTCTGGTGCCGTCGTCAAACCAGGTGACCTAATCCGCAATACATCGGATGGAGCTTGGGGCCACGTCATCACCGTCGATAGCAACACTCAAATAACCCATACTCCACTTGTTGGTGGCACTGGTAATGACTGGGTAATTAGTGACGCTTACTCATTCAACAATCTCCCAGTTGTTTATACTGCTTCAGACACTCTCTATGTCCCATACATTGACGAAACAGCCACTACTACTTCAGTCAGCAAGACAGTTCTATACGATACGGTCAACGGCAATAAAGACGTGCTTGTTCGTGTCCGCAAAAAAGGCATTCTACCATTTGAGACTTCAGGTACTGTCACAACGTCCGGTCTCTCAGTTGCTGCTATCCGCACAACAGACAGTATCGTGACCTAGTCATAGTACAATAGTCACATGCCATCATCACTACTTTTTGATTTCGCTACAAAAATCATCACTGTCCCTGCACCAGACACTTCCCTTGATCTTCAATTTTTAGTAAATGAGGTACGCAACGCGGAAGGTACTCTTCTCCCAGGAATGGGCTATGACAAAATCATGGATGCCTTTGGTAAACAAGATCTAGGTGGTGGTAATTTTGTAGGTATCACCGTTATTTTACTCGATGGTTGGCGCGTATCATTTGAAGCCCGCCCTGGTCCAAATACAGTTTCAGTCTCTGTTTCTGGTGGTAACTTCGTCGGAGAAGCAGGAGCCAACCCTATTGCCCCAACCGCCTTTACCCAGGTCACTATTTCTCAGTCCACTTCCGCTGCTTTAGTTTCTTCTGCCGCGTCAGATACAAACCTAGTGTATTTGGTCGAAAGCCTACGCAACATGCACCCAGGTTGGGGCACAACTTTCTTCTGGGACCCAAATTTGGGTAATGATGTAAATGATGGGCTATCCCCTACTACTGCCGTTAAAACATTTGCAGCTGCCCACACTCTCGTTTCATCTGGTCGTAGCGACGTAATATTTTGCCGACCTACTGGAGGATCAGGCACTACAATTGTCACAGAAACTTTAAATATCACCAAAAACAATTTAAAAATCAGAGGTCCAGGAATATCCGTCAAACTTATCCCCTCCACCACCATAACTCCTACAGTCAACATCACCGCCGAACATATCGAATTCTCAGGTTTTTATGTAGAAACAGCTTCCACTGGGAGCCAAAATGCGATCAGTGTAAACGGCGACAATGTGCTTATTCGCGATTGCTGGATCGGAGCATCCCAGGGGAATGGCATCTCTGTCACCAGTTCAGCGCGTCTGCGCCTCCTGACAGACGTCATCGAAAACTGTGTAGGAAGCGGCTTAAGTTTTTCAGACACAACCACTCAAACTCTGGCAAGTAAATGTATCATAAATGACAATCTAAATGGCATCTCTCTATCAGGCACTGGCCTCGCCGACAACATCATCGAAAATAGCTTGATTTACAAAAACACAGCCTACGGTGTCACAATTGGCGCAGGAGTCGCCCGTACCACGATCCGCGGCGGCAACACCATCACCAACAATACGACAGCCAACACCCTAGATCTAGGCACAGATACCTACATCGAGACCCCAGCAGGCGGCGCCAGTACTACAGACATTGCTGATGCAGTCTGGAACGAACTCATCGACGACCACGTGACCTCAGGCACCACAGGTCGCACTCTCCGCGACGCCAAAAAGAAAGCTACTCTGGCGAGTATCAAATAATAATATGCTAAAATAGCTGCAATCATGCCAACTCTACCCAGTATTTATATTCAAACTCTTCCAACTGACAATAGGCTAGGTCATACTATTCCAAGCAGTCTTAAAGAAGGTGACATTCACTACGATGTAGCTCCTCACGCAAATCATGAGGGTACTATGATAGTAAAAAAAAGGGGAATATGGTTGGCAAGTAATACTTGAATGTATAGAAGTAGGTTGTTCCGAAACCTGCCTAGCCACTGCAGTGCTCAGTGATATGTCAAAATAAAATTTTGCAGGGTCGGAACCTGGAAAGCAAGATATGATTATCTGATTCTCAAAATCTCTGGATCTCCGAGTTTTCCGATTGTCTGGTTCACTGATATACTAACTTCATGGAAGATCAATCCGCTCTCGACGCAGCAATCATCAAATACACACCATACCTAAAAGAGCTCCAGTCCAAATTATTTATCGTTTTTGCCGTCTTTTTAGGCGGCGGAGTTTTGGGCTTTATTTATTATCAGCAAATCCTCTCTTTCGTTATGCACTTATTCAAAATGGACGGCATCAACCTAGTCCTTACTAGCCCCTATCAGTTTATTGACCTAGCAGTAAACACTGGCCTTCTCACAGGACTCATCTTGGCTCTTCCCTTACTTGGGTTTTTCTTGATCTCCTTTGTCCGCCCTGCCCTAGCCAAACGCGAATTTAATTTACTTATTCGTCTCTATCCCCTCGCCATTGTCCTTTTTGTAGTCGGCTTCTTTTTTGGCGGTTGGATCATCCAGCTCATCATCAATCTCTACAGCCAGACCACTCTCGATTTTTCAGTCAACAACCTCTGGGACGTCTCACACTTTTTCAACCAAATCATCATGACCGGCATCTCACTCGCTCTAATCTTTGAACTGCCGATAGTTTTGACTGCTCTTCTGAAACTTAAAATCATCAAACTAGGATTTTTGCAAAAATCTCGCAAGGTCATTTACGCCGCCATCCTGATCTTTGTGGCATTTTTACCACCAAACGATATCATTTCCCTGGCCCTCCTCTCTGTCCCCCCTTTACTTCTATTTGAGATAACGCTACTATTGAACAGAAAGGTATAAATAATATGTTCAAAAATCTAGGCACCACCGAAATCATTATTATCGCCGTAGTCCTTCTCATCCTCTTTGGTGGCAAAAAACTCCCAGAACTCGCTCGTGGACTAGGTCAATCTGGTCGCGAACTCAAAAAAGCCAAAGCCGAACTCGAGAAGGCCTTGACGGACGAAGGTAAAAAGACTACAACATAATTATTATATAAAAAGGCTATAGCCCTGAGCGAAGCCGAATGGGAGGTCACATGTTCCAAAACATAGGTACCACCGAAATAGTGATCATTGCCCTTCTGATCATCGTTTTATTTGGTGGGAAAAAGATTCCTGAACTGATGCGAGGTATCGCAGAAAGTATCAAGGAATTTCGTAAAGCTAGCAAAGAAGACAAGAAGGAGTAAATTATGTTTGCCAATATTGGTACCACAGAAATTATCATTATCGCTGTCGTACTCATCGTACTTTTTGGCGCCCGATTCCTTCCCAAAATGGGTAAGAGTCTAGGTGAATCAAAAGTAGAGATGAAAAAAGCGGCCAAGGATCTAACCGGCGCCCTCAAAGAAGAATAAAAAATCCCCAATTCCTTGACATAAACCTCCTATCTCTCTAGACTGAAAGATAGGAGGTTTTTTTATGTTTCAAAATCTAGGTCTTAGTGAAATTTTAGTAATTGCCATCGTGCTTATGGTACTCTTTGGTGGCCAAAAGTTCCCCGAGTTAGCCAAAGGCATTGCCCAAGCTATGCGCGAGTTTCGTACTGCCTTAAACGAAGACGACGAAGAAGACAAAAAAACCAAATCGAAGAAAAAATCATAAACTATGTTAGAGCTACTTGCTGCCCTCCTCATCTCGACTGCCAAAGCCACAGAGTATCAGCAGTGTCAAACTAGCTCTACCTGCACGATCGGCGAGTTTTTGTACAACGACGACTACTCTGTTTTAACTGGCGCTAGCTGTACGATAACAGCCAAAAACCCAGACGGCACCCCCTTCGTCACCGCCGCTGCCATGACTGGACGTAGCGACGGTTGGTATAGCTACGACGCAACACTCTCCACCACCACGGGCCTGTATACCACCACGATATGCTGCACCCCTGCCTCAGGTCTGATGTGTTTAGACAAAAGTTTTGAAGTAAAAACACCAGTTGTTTCAGGAGCCACTCCGGCCGATATCTGGAGCTACTCCGATCGCACGCTCACTAGCTACGGCACCCTCATCTCTGATATATGGAACTACTCCACTCGCTCGCTCACTAGCTTTGGTAGTTTGGTGAGCGATGTCTGGGGATACTCAAACAAGACTCTCACTTCTTTTGACTTTAACACTAGCTCTACCCCTGCCCCAAGCACCCTTCAAAACATCATGGCCGAGCAAACCCGCCAAAGAGAGATCTTAGAAAAACTCGTCAATGCGCCAGTTGTCACACTCGAACTAGAAGACTCAAATACTCCAGATCTTAGTCAAAAACTAGAAGACAGCAAAAAACAAGCAGGCCTACTATATGACTCCGTCCAAAGTAGCAAATCTCGCCTTATGACTCTAGATGAAAAATGGTCTAGATTATCAGCAGATGCTTTATCTAAAGAAATCACGAGTCTTTCCCAAGTCTGGAATAATCCAGAGACTATATCCTCTTTATCAAAATCCTGGAATACCAAATCAGTGACTTCGATCGCAGATTCAAGTGCCACTGTCAAAGATTCCCTCACCTCGCTCTTATCAAGTAGCGCTACCAAATCTAACTCCGCTCCTGCCGCCCTTCTATCAGCAGTCAAATCACTCTCTGATATCGAAGATGCCCTAGGCGACGTCACTAGCGATAGTAGCGATCAAACATTCTACGGTTATCTCTCAGCCGTCAGCGAAAAAGATGAGCTCTTCCTCACAGAATCCCAAAAACTCTCGTCGATTTTAGACGACTGGGAAGGAACAGGCGAATCTATTTTAAAGAAAAAAATCAATGACTCGCAGGACAAACTTCTCGCCATCAACGAATTTCCAGGTGGAGAATCAGTCGTCGAACCTAGTAACAAAAAAGCCACCGGCAAAGCTGCTCTTAAAAATCTCGTCTTTAGTCTACAAGGTTTAGCAGGTTTAAATAGAGCGCGTCTAGCTTCTGCAGTCGACTCACCAGTGCGCGGACTCTGGCTAGAAGAAGGCAGTATTATCTTCCGTGCTGTCATCACCAATCCAAGTAGTCTCATCGCCCAGTCTGCCCCCATCAAATTCTTCCTACCTAAAGAACTCAAGATGGAAGACATCATGACTATCGATTCCATGCTTTCTGCCGGTTACGACACAGTTGCTGACTCTTTAGCAGTTACAGGTACTTTTGATCTAAAGCCTGGCGTCACCAAAATCGTTGCAGTAGAAGTAAATGATGTCTGGCAGCTTAGTGATGACGAGCTCGCAGGTATTACCAAAAAAGCCGCAGATCTCACCAAATCCCTAGAAAAATCTGCTCTACTTTCACAAGGAATCATGCTCAAAGGCGATATCGAATCATCCGTGCAAAAACTCCTCTCGTCTCAGATCAAATCCACCAAGCCCGAAAATAGAATCAAGCTCTACAGGGAAGCTCAGCTAGAGCTCCTTACAGTCGGTGCCAACATGACGCA
Organism: uncultured bacterium; assembly: GCA_903945195.1. Classification (GTDB taxonomy): domain Bacteria; phylum Patescibacteriota; class Microgenomatia; order UBA1400; family UBA12108; genus CAJAUT01. The sequence continues at coordinate 26,071 of CAJAUT010000007.1, read as the reverse complement.
GCTTGAAAACTTGGTAGCCCAAGCCACCGGCAATAGTTCCATCATGGGTTTTGTGGGCGGCGTCTCAACTACTGCAGTCTTTGGGATCATCCTAGTAGTTGTGGCAGGATTCGTCTTTATGTCTAGTTACTTCAAGAGGCTTGTTCCAGCACTCGCAAACAATGCTACCCTAGAATCAGTCGCAGATGAGGCCACCTCTATCTCTTCTATTCCCCGCCTCTCACCTCTTATCATCCCCTCTAGTTCAGGTGGCAACAAATCATTCTGGCAGATGCCATCCTTTATCACAGCAGTCGTAGTTGTAACTGCGGTCTCTACAGTTGCCCTCACCCGCATGGCTGGTGGCAAACCAACCTCTCCACAAGTAGCGGAGGTGGTAGCTCCTTCTATCATCCCCTCACCCGTTGCTACCCCCACTCCTTCTCCTAGTATAGAGCCCTCCCCGTCCCCTAGTTCCGATCTTTCAGCGGTCCGCAGTGAAACGAAGGATAGATCGGAACTTTCTGAGCCATTATTGACCCATCGCATCGAAGTGCCTTCAGATTCTTCTGTAAACATCCGCAACAAACCTAGTAGCAGCGCCGACATCATCATGGCCCTCAAAGAATCTCAGGACATCGTAATCTTCAAAGAAGATGGCGAGTGGCGCAACATCGGCTTCAGCGAAAAAGACACAACCAAAGGTTATTGGGTCAACATCAAATTCATCGTCGAAAAATAGACGACGCAACAGTTTGGCTAGATTTTGACGACACTATTATTTTACCTTTAAGCAAAACATGCGACGCGAAGCAGGCAAGTGTTTTGCATCGTATCCAAAATAATACCGGAGTACAAAATTTACGTCAAACTGGTGCAATTACTAATTCACCCTACGAAACCATTAAACATCACATGCATCACCATCGCGACGATGAGCCCTATGTACCCTACCCCTCGTTTCATCCCCAGTGCCGTCATCATAGCGGTCAGCGTATGCATAGGCACGGTCAAAGCTATACGGTAGAGCATAGCGTTCCAGTCACCACTTGCCCACGAGTTAGTACTGTACAGGATCGCCTCAGACAGCCCAAACACGAAGCCTATGACCGCCCCTTTCATTACTGTTGGCTGTTGGCTGTTGGCTGCAACCCTTATTATCCCCCACTTCACAGCTTCTTCAAGCACTGCAGGGTACTGCCACACCGAGCTAACAAGTAGCAAGAGCAAAGGTGCCACAGCCGAGTACAAACCCATTTCCATCATATGAATCATCCTAACATATAAAGACTTTACCAGGCAAAATGTAAGACTTTACCACTCTTTCACACCCCTCTTACAAACCCTGTAGTTAATTGGTCTTTTGTATCAAAACGGATCATATCTTAGTAATCACAACCACAAAATATTAAGGTTTTAGGAATCATCGTACAATTCTATTACTCACATATTTAAAGATACATACCTGGATAATTTCAGGGATTCTCAATTATGCGACCCCAAACACTAAATTTATACACTCTCCGTGACTCATGTTAGAACCATGAACCCCATAATGTACTAACACGTATTGTCTCCGACCTATGACCTAAGACCTACAACCTTCACTCTTTTCCCAAACTTTACAACCTTGTAAAAACTAGTAAAAACTCGACCAATTGCTATTTGTAACTCAAAAGTAGCGATCTCACTTGTTTGTCTGCTAGCAAGACGGTGATAGCTTTGCTATTAAGCTTATACCTCAGTCCGTTTGTGGCATCGCGACCCATTATCTCTACCAAACACATATTTTCGACCTGTTTGCGGGAGAGGGCAGAGAGTACGCCGCCCAGCTGCTTCTCTACGACCCCAGTTTTTTTAGCGATATCCATAGTCGTCACGATAGTATCGGCTCTACCTAGCATGTACCGTAAGACCAGTAGCTGGTTCCTAGACATCTTGCCTAGCTGTTTATCAAAAGGTTTCTCCATACACTCTATAATATCTATATATTCTATATTATGCAATAGGTCCATATGGTCTATATTGAGTTATCCCGACTACTCTATAGTTATCCACACTTATCCACAAAATGAAAAATTTAAGAGTAAAAAATCTTTAACGTCGCTCAAGTGCTAGCCAGATACAGTCGCTTACAGCGTTGTACGAATGCCACGGATACTGCCTATTTCCATCAAAAAACTCAAAATGCGTAAATCCTGGGGCCATAAAAACTCGCTCATAAGCCGTGTCATACTCTGGTTTGTAATATTTGACCATTTGCCCAAGTCCAAGTATTTGGGTATGAATCTCCCTGAAATCATGTTCTTTATGTATTCGCCCCTGGCTACTAGCCTCCAAGTACCACAAGTTTGCCTGATACAGCCCCAGATCTACCTTTGGCGACCTATACATCTCTAAATTTTGAAAATATTCCACTTGAGGGAAAAGTTCACTTGCCCTACTCCATTTAGCTATGATTTCTTTTTTCAAACTACTAGTCACATCATAATTTGAGTTATCAGTAGCAGCTATTTCGAGCCCTATACCAGATCTAGATACAAATCTTGCGTCATTTACTAATCTCGAATTCAAGCTGTTTACAATGTCTTCATCCTGCATCAAATTAATCGGCTCTTGCCCAATATTTATAAAGAGTTTCTCCCCTTCCACCTTGTGATCACCCGCAAACTCTACCAAGTCAAAGGTTAGCCCCTTTAATGATAACTCTGCAATTGTTCTTTTCACTTAGATTGCTCCCATAAATTATCAAATAGGGCTCGCTGTGTAGCTGCAATAGCCTTATCCCTGATGATAATGCCCTTGATTTTCTTATAATCGTCTTCTATGGTATGTGTAGCAATATTATCTCCATAAATCACCAGATTTGTAGAAAACTCAAAACTATCTGGGAGACATCGCACTTCTTTAAAAAGTTTAGGATCACTAGATGTAAATTCACCATTAAACCATTCTTTTTTTGTAAGATATTTTAATTGAATTTTACGAGCAACTCTACGTTTTATATATTTAGTGACCCATTCTCTATGATAGTTGATACCATGCTGTTCAACCAAATATGTCTGGACATCACATCTAATAAGTTGTCTTTGAGTATCTACGTCAGACCTCAACATATCCTCCCAAATCTCTTCTATCACCCTATTTCCTTCAAGAACTATCGTATTGGATTCAAGACTAGGGTAATCCTTCGCAGCGTCTAGTTCTTGGATCACATCTTTTACCACATTTTGCACTACTCTAGTAGATTCTTCTCGCTCTCTAATCAGGTAATTTAAGGATTTTGGCGGCTTTGCTCTGTAAAGTGATCCCCTTACTTTGGGCTCATACTCTGCCAGGCCTCTTTCAACCAGAGATAGCAAAGATCGGTATACCGAGGATCTATCTAGTCTCAGTATATTTGCTACCCCAGACAGGCTCTGCTGCCCAGCATGAAGGAGTGCCAGATATATCGAGGCCTCATTTTCCGTCAAACCCGAAACTACTAGTTTTTCAACTATTTTTTGTTGCATGATATTGCAACAATATCACAGTTTATGCCAAAGTCAAGATATAAAATGAACTATTAGTTGTTGCAAAGATAATCAATACTTACAGCTTATCGATCTCACAATTTCCAAATCTTTAGACCATCTTTACTCTTGCCAGTCACATCATACTTTGGCGTCACGTATCCCGGCATCCGCCAATCATCAAGCAGTTTATAGTCCTTCTTGTCCATTTTCCATCCAAGTGCTGCCACATTTTCATTTATATGACTACCCCTTGTGGCCTTCACGAGAAACATCAGGTACTCCTTACTCGCCATCCAGTTGAGAATAATTTGTGACTGGGTTTTGTCATATTTCTGCGCCAAGGACCGCAGAGTATCATCTTCTATTCCTGCCAAAAAGCCTCGACGCAGCGGTTGGTAGGCAATCAGCATAATCTTTTCTTTCCGACAATAATCAATGACCCCATTCTCTTCATTTGCTCTAATCATGAGGTTGTAGTGTAACTCATGGGCTGATATACCATATTTACTTGCAGCCTGCGCCTCTTTTAGTTGCTCAATATTAAAGTTGGCCACTGCCAAGTACTTTGCCTTCCCTATCTCTGCCATTCTCTCCATCTCTTTTATGACATCGCGTATAGGCAAATCTATTGCCAGAGGCGAATGTATCATTATTTGATCCAAATAGTCGATTTTTAGCTCACTCAAATATCTATCTACCATTTTTTCCACATCTGATAACTTCTTTACTTGGTAACCAATCTTTGCATTAATAAACAAATCCTCTCTTGAGTAATTAGCTATAGTCTTTGCAATTATCGGAAGTCCATATCCAGCTCCATATGCATGAGAGATATCTATGTAAGTCATACCAGTACCAAGCGCATATCTAAGATTATCCACTTCCTCTACTACTCTTGTATAAGGATTTTGTGTTGCATAACCACCTATGCCCCAGGTACCTATTCCAATAACAGGGACAATTCTTTCTCGTATTTTTCGAATAGGTAATACTTGTTGATTATAATATTTTGCACTTCTTTCAAACACGTACTCAAACAATTGTTTCACAAGTTCTGCTACCACCCGATCTTTGATTTGAATTACCACAAAATCAGATTTATCTTCAGTAAAACTTAAAATTTCCACATTATCATCCCATACAAGCATGTAATTATAATTATCCAGACTATCAGGGAGTATTCTTAGATCTTTTTTTAATTTTTCAGATGTACGCATGATATCCTTGTGCGTTGAAATTCCTGAAAATCTATACAAAGCCCTATTGTAGATATTTTTTGATACCCGCTTCAATAAAAAGTTTCTAGAAAAGTTATCATAAATTTGATCTTTGAAAAAAGTACCAGAAGTAGATGGGAAAATTTCACGATTTATCTTTTCTTTTCCCTCAAGTGATCTCTCCATAAATGAAATATGTGCATCAATTCCCTTCTCCACTTTGATATATGTGTCCCTCTCACCAGTCAACGCTTGATTCTTGATACTTTCAATCACATCATCAATCCCTCGTTCAGTATTTTTCAAACTTAACATCTTTTTTTGGAGACTATCTTTGAGGATCTGGAGACTCCCTATCTGGTATGTCGTCCCACGCTTCTTGCGCTCTACTATCACTAGCCCCTGTTCTGTCATCGATTCAAGCGCTCTATAAGTACTCGACTTATCTAGCCCTATCTCACGAGCTAGAGTAGCGGCTACGACACTCTTACGCTTGAGTAATGCCTCATAAACCTTTATCTCGTTCTCCGTAAGTCCCAGCTGTTCAAGTATTGGCCTGACTGTTAGTTGCATATACTACTACCAAATATTGGTTTATCTAATGATAAAAATATTTTACACCTGGTAAAATCTTTGTCAAGCCTATAACTAGTAGTAGCAATCACTACTACTATCTTCCCTAAGAGGATCATCCTCGTAGGTCTATTAAGCAATTTCAAAAATAGTATACTTATCTCAATGCCTAGTAAAAACGCTCTCAAACGATATGAGGCTGGTGGCTACTACCACATCTACAATCGCGGCGTAAACAGAAGACTTATTTTCAAAGATCAAGAGGACTACTCAACATTTCTATCATATCTTCAGTTTTATCTCTCCCCTCCCCTAATTCCAGAAATTGCTACCAACCTTCAAGGATCATCCTTGAAGGTTTCTCCTTCTAGACAACTAAAGAATTATAAAGGTGAAATCGAATTGATCGCGTACTGTCTCATGCCCAATCACTTTCATCTTATGGTCAAACAATATTCTGAATTTGGGATCAATCATTTCATGCGCTCACTAGCTACAAAATATTCTAGATACTTTAACACCAAATACGAACGTACAGGACATTTGTTCCAAGGTATCTATAAAGCAGTTCGGATTGAAAGTGAGTCTCAATTCACATATTTGACCAAGTATATCCACCGCAATCCAATCTCGTTACCTACCTTCAAGGATGATCCTCGCAGACTTAGTTTCTACAAATATTCAAGTTATGCCAACTATCTAAATATGTTTTCTCAATCTTGGGTTCAAACGAAGGATATATTAATTTATTTTTCTAAAACTAACCCACGCTGTTCTTATCAGAATTTTGTCGAAGAATCAGATCCTAACGATATAACCCCTATTCTCAAAATCACAATAGATCTAGAATGACCCTACAAGGATCATCCTCGTAGGCAATATCATTTATAATTCAAGGACTATTGTCCCCTCCTCGTCAGTTCTTCTCACACTAGCCCCGATCTTTGAGAGTTGATCCAGAACCTACTGGGTTGGACGGCAATAAGTACAAGCGTTCTTAATTTTCCACAAATTGGACCAAATTTGTGGAATCAATTCCATAAATTCAATATAAATTCGAGTAAAAATGAATAATTTACAATTCTATCTCTATACTACCTTCCTCATCCGTCCTTCTTACCACAGCCCCAACCTTTGAGAGTCGATCTAAAGTTTCTGGTGTTGGGTGACCATAAGTATTTTTTGAGCCCACAGAGATCACCGCCAGCTCAGGCTTGATCATTTCCAGGAATTCACCAGTACTTGCATACTTTGATCCATGATGACCTACTTTGAGTATATCTATATCTTGCAGCACCCCCTCTTTGAGCATCTCACCCTCTGCCTGGTCACCAGTATCCCCACTCAAGAGAATCTTCTTATTGTCCTCTAGTAAAAGCAGTACTACCGACCGCTCATTAAGGTTACCCCTTTTAGCACTCACACCCAGTATCTGCTCACGTTTTGATTTATCCATTTCATTACCTATCACCGCAACATATTCTTCATTTGTATCTGGTGGCCATAAGACATTAAACTGTAGACCATTAGTGTCACCTATTCGTATTTGGTCACCTTGCTCTACGGGTACCGGCACAATACCAGCAGTAGCAAGTACTCCCCTCAATCTCACGAGCGCATCACTACTATGTACCCCATCAGATGTTACAAACTGTATCACCTGGTATCTCTCTACCACACTACTTAAACCATTCATATGGTCATGATCTGTGTTTGTCAGTACTATGAGCTCAATAGTCCGATCATAAAATGGAATCTGCTCTTCCAGGCAGGAAAGGATTTTTTCGCGACTTGGCCCACCATCTATCAGTACCTGGTATCGACCCTTGATTATCAGGATTGCATCCCCCTGCCCTACATCACACACTACCATCCTAGCTTTATCACTTGGCAGCTGCATCACCACCATCACCACAAAACCTATCATCAACCCTACCAGGTAATACAACTTCTTAGACATAGATAGTATTCTACTATCCCCACCACATTATCACTTCCACCATATAAGAGAGTAAAGGATAAAGGGACCAAGCAATGATTTGTCCTAACCCAGGCAAGATCATCCCCACCCCTATCACCATCGCTGTGATCCCCATGATCAGTGGCACAACAGGTAGCACCATCATGTTCACAAGTGGCGAGATATAGCTCACTCTCCCAAACTGGTAAAGGATGACGGGCAGCGTAGCTACACTAGCTGCTAACGTAGGATACAGGTACTCTGCCAAAAATGAATGCTTAGGCAACTTTTTAAATACTGGTTCCAGGTATAGTAGTCCAAACGTAGCTAAAAAGGACAGCTGGAACCCAATATCAAAGATCATCACCGGATCAAGGAGTAGCATGATACCTGCAGCTATATATAGTAGTCGCTTGGCTTCTGTAGGTCTGCCAAAATAAAAAGCTACTAGTGTCAAACTCCCCATAATCCCAGCTCGCACGACAGATGCCCCTGCTCCAGCAATCAAAACATACACAACTATCCCCACCACCCCAAACGCTACTCCTAGTGTCTTACCTACCAGCCCATTTAATACATTCATGATCACCGCTGCCACTATAGTTACGTTATAACCACTAGCTGCTACTATATGTAGTGTGCCCGTATTGACCAGTGCGGTATAAAAATCTTTAGGCATCTGACCTTTGACCCCAAGCAGTATTCCCGCAGCCAAGCTGGACATAGGTTCAGGCAAAGATTTTTCCAGTACCCGCACCCATCTTTCCCTCATAGATAGTAGCCATATTCTCATGCATCCGGGAGCATAAGACTTCACACACCCGGTGTGTGATATGACCTCAAATGTAGGATCCATCATGATAATTTTAGTAGTCATCTTCCCTAGCACTTTTGGCTCGACTTTGCCAACAAAGCTCACCCGATTACCAGGTATAATCGTAGCATAACCCCGCAAATTGATGTACCACACCCCTACTCTCACGATCGTATTTGTATCAGTATATTCCGGTTGTTCGATTACCGTTGCGGTAAATCTGATCTTTGATTCTGGTGTCCAATTCGGTGGCAAAGCCGACCCTAAACTCAGCCAACGAATGATATAAAAACTAATAAATACTAACGCTATCTTTAATCGTTTCATACACACTCTGAGGGATTTTAGCTTTACTCACCAGGTCATTTATCTGACTATAAGGTCGATTATCCAGGATCAGCTTCGCTCTTGCTTCCCCTATCCCCATTAGTCCGTCTAGCTCACTCATACTCGCTGTATTGATATTTATTTTGCTCCCTAGGGTGACTCCCTCCGCTTTACCACTGGAGGGTGTCTCCCTCTCAGTTGTTCCCTTTTTTGGCACATATACCTTCCCTCCATCCTTTAACACCTCTGCCAGATTTATTGACTTGGCTACCATTTCCCTATCCGCATCAGCTGCAAGTCCCCCCGCCATCACCAGTGCGTCCCCGATCCTGGATCCAGATGTAAGTTTGTAAAGACCCGGTTTTTCCACCGACCCCGCCACATCGATCACAACTTCGTTGCCCCCAAGGTCTGATCTTGTAGGTTGCAAATCATTTTCAGAACCTACGAGGTCAGACCTTACAGGTTGTGCCCCTGATTTTACTATCTCCACCACTGGTTTCTCTGCACTCACTTCTAGATAAACCCCGTAAATCAAAACTCCGACCCCCACCAATCCGATTCCCACCAAGATCCCATACTGTTTCAAAAACTGGATTATCTTCTCCACACCTAAAGCCTAGCAAATATACTAAAACTTAACAATAGAATTTTCAAAAGTCTATTCTTCCACTACCCATTCATTCCAATTATCTATATTTACTACCCTATATTTTGCATCTGGATAAGCTTCTTTAAATGTATCAGGCAACTTGGGGTATTTATTGCCCTGTTTTATCTCAATGCCAGTGAGCATACTACCCCTCTCTTCTATTAAGTCTAGCTCTGCCCCAGAATTTAGTCTCCAGAAATAATGATTAGCTCCCCACCCTTCATATTCGTTCCTCTTTAGTCGCTCTACTATCATAAAATTCTCCCACAACGCGCCTGAGTCTAGTCTTTCAGCCAGCCAAGCATATTGATTTAAGAGTGCATTTCGAACTCCAGTATCCCAAAAATATATTTTATCCATCTTGCGCATTTCTTTTCTCAAATTGCGACTAAATCCATGAAGTCTAAATATCACAAAAGATGCCTCAAGTAGATGAATATAATTATTTACCGTGTCTCGACTAATCTCTAATCTAGCTGCAAGCTCCGCAATAGAAACTTGGTTTCCTATCTGATATGCCAATAATCTCAGCAAATCTCGTATTTTGCTAGAATTTCTCATTCCTCCAAACTCTAGAATATCTTTATACAAATATTTATCAATCAAGTTTGTTAAATATTCCCTCTTTTCATCTTGTCCCTCAAGACTATTTACCTTTGGGTAGTTGCCATATACTATTCGTTGTTCTAAATTGCGAAGTCTTTCTGCATAAGTTTCATATTCTTTATACTCTTGCTGCGACAAAGGCCACAAATGGTAGCTATAGGCACGTCCTGTTAAAGGCTCACTTACTCTAGAAGCCAGGTCAAGCGCTGCCGAACCGGTCAAAATGACCTTCAAGTTAGGGATAAAGTCCATGACGATTTTTGCAATTATCCCTATATCTTCTATTCGCTGGGCTTCATCAATCACAAGCATCTCATATCCAGACAACAACAGCTTTATCTTTTGTATATCTCTGGTACATAAAGTTTTAATTTCACTCCCAAGTAGATCTCCATTAAGGACTAGTGTTTTTAGTCCAAGATCCCTCACTATCGCCTGGACTAAAGTAGTTTTACCTACTTGACGAGGACCATACAAAATCACCCCTCTTGGAAGATCCAAGTTCGCTAGTTGTTTTTTGATGCGTTCCTGTAATTTTCTAGTGATCATATTACACAATATACTCTATTTCCGCCGTTATGTCAACGCAAATCAAGCATTTTCCGCTGCTTCAAAGCCTAGCAAATCACTCGCGTGCTTTCAACTATTTGTTTACCCACATCACAAGCACAAACGCCACAAACCCTATGATCAGACTCCATACACCACGTGCCCCGAGCGTCTTACCCTCTTTGTACCAAAATAATCCAGATATTGAAGTCACGAGGATGGCAGCAATTCTCCTGACCAAACTAGCTAAAGAGAGTGGCTCGGTACTTAAAATATTTAAATATATGATCGGGCCGGTGATAGCCACGAGCCCCTGCCATATCCCCACCTTCATCTCTTTCTTATCTATCCTCAAATCTTGCCCCCTGAGCTTGAGTAGGATAAAACCGGCTGTTGTCAGTCCGATCTGTTCAGACAAAAAATAGCTCCACACACTCATCTCTCCAGATACAAAATGTTTAGCTACCAGATTTCCCGTCACGTTAATTAGTGCCGACAAAATCAGTAGCCCCATCCACTTGTTCGTAGTTTTGAGACTCTTCATATACAAAAGCATAGAGATCACAGTCAAAACTAGTACGATGATATTACCTAGTCCCCTCACAGTACTTGGGTCAAAGTATACCCATTCGCTAAAAATCACCGCCGAAGAAATGACTATCATCACCTGTGAGATCAGATATCCAAAGACCGAGGCCCCGCTAAAGCTTGTGCGCACTGCCATAAAATACAAAGCTATTCCCACAGCCACCATCGCCCCGTTCATCACGCCGTATATCATGTTAAATCCGCCATATGGCATCCCAAAATATACCCAGACCCCCACGGCCACAAATAGCCCAGTCAAATCACGGATTAGCCCCATCTGGATGGCCGAGATTTTGTGGATCTGAGACTTGCCGATCATCTGCCCAAGACCCGTCAGTACACCAGATAAAAGCACCCACAATTGCCAGCTCATCAAATCATTATCTCATACATATTATGTATTGACATTGACAATACAAAGTCATATATTACTATTAATGCCAAATATTAGTTGGAATGAGGAGAAAAACAAACTACTCAAGGAAACCAGGGGAATTGGGTTTGATGAAATAGTAAAGGCATTACAATTTAACAAAAACACTATTTCAATCCCCCATCCAAATCATCGAGAATTTAAAAATCAACAAATATTTATAGTAATTATAAACAAATATACATATGCAGTTCCATATGTTCAAGAAAAAAATTATATTTTTCTAAAAACAATATATCCTAGTAGGAAATATCAAAAACAATACAATAAAAAGGAGAAAATATGAAAAAGAAATTTGATCCCTTCAAAAATCTCGTACTTGATGAATACGAACAAGAAATAGAAGACAATCTTCCAGACTTCTTAGATCTGACACCCCTACCAAAAAAAGAATTGAATAGACTCTCTCGTATGGCTAAAGACACATTATTAGATCTTAAAAAAGACAAAAATATGAACATCCGTGTCTCAAAAATTACTATCGCCAAACTAAAGAAAAAAGCCGCCAAACTAGGGTTGGGATACCAGACTATGGTAGGATCTATCCTCCATCAATACGCCAATAGTTAGACCACTAAGTTCACAATTTTTCCAGGGATAAAGATAGTTTTCTTTATTTCGCCTGGCGCCCATTTTTTCACCTGCTCATTATCCATGACAATCTTCATGACCTCACTTTCTACTTTTGACTTGCTACTTTCTAACTCAACCGTCGCCCTCAGCTTGCCATTTACTTGCACAGCTATAGTCACAGGCACTTCAGCCATTTCACTCACCTCTTCAAAGGTCGGCCACTTCGCGGTTTCAGCCTGATCCCAAATCGATTTAGCACAAATTGGTGCAAATGGTGACAAAAGTTGTGCAAACTTATTTACGTCATTTTGACTCATTACGAGATCAGATCCACGCCACATATTCACAAATTCCATGATAGATGCGATCGCTGTGTTAAATTTCTGCTCTACTATGCCTTTCTCCACTTTTTCTCCTAGCTTGACTAGGTTTACGCTAAGTATTGGCGAGGTCTTGTCTCCCACCTTCTTCACCGCTTCCCCAATTCTCTCGATAAATCTTTTCTGGCCTATGAGTGACCTCGTATCCCAAGATATCGCCTGGTCCCATGGCCCCATAAACATCTCATAAAGTCTTACCGCATCAGATCCAAATTTGGCTACCATCTCATCTGGATTTATCACATTACCCAAGGATTTACTCATTTTCTTACCATCTTCTGCCAGTACCATCCCCACACTACGAAGCCTTAAAAATGGCTCAGAAAAATCTAGTAGTCCACGGTCCTGAAATACCTTGACCCAGAATCTGGCATAAAGCAGGTGTAGCACAGCATGCTCTGCCCCGCCCAGGTACCAGTCAACAGGCAACCATTTGTCTATCTCGGGTTTAGCTACTTCTTTCCAAAAATTCGTATATGGAGTCTCACTTTTCTTTTTAAACTCATCTAGCTGTGTCTTGGTCTTTTCACTCCACCAAGGGAAAGCCAGGAAATACCAGCAAGATCCAGCCCAGTTTGGCATGGTATCTGTCTCACGTCTGGCTGGACCTCCACATTTTGGACACTTTGTATTTACCCACTCATTTATTCTAGACAGTGGTGACTCACCAGTATCTGTTGGCTCATATGATTCTAAATATGGCAGCTCAAGTGGTAGATCTTTTTCTGTCAGTGGTACCACACCATTTTGGTCCCCACATTTTTCGCAGTATACCAGTGGGATCGGCTCTCCCCAGTATCTCTGGCGAGAAAATACCCAGTCACGCAGATGCCAATTTGTCTCACTGTTTGCCACTTTATCTTTTGTGAGTTTAGCTAAAACATCTTCGTATTTATCAAGTGGTAAATCTTTAACTTCCAGATTATATTTGGTAGCAAAAGCCAAATCACGCTCATCATATTGTGGCACGCCCATGACGCACCCTGTCCCAAAATCAGGTAGCACATAGTCAGCCACGTAGATAGGCACCTCTTCCTGATTCCACGGGTTTATCGCTTTCAGTCCTGTATCTACTCCAGTTTTATTTTTCTCGCCTTCCTGTCTAGTTTGATCACTCTTTTGCAATGATTTTTCTATATATTTTTTGACTTCTTCGTTTGCCTCAAATCCACCGTTGATCCACCCATCTGCTATTTCTGGTGCCACCACGATAAAAGTGACTCCGTTGATTGTGTCGATCCTAGTTGTAAACACTTCGAGTGCAGTTAAACTTGATAAACTTGAAGGACTTTCTACTTGAAACTTTACTCGTACCCCCTCTTTCTTCCCTATCCAGTTCCTCTGCATCTCTAGGATCCCGCGTGGCCAATCCAATCCCATGTTGGTATTCCTGTTTTCCTGTTTTCCTGTTTTCCTGTCATCTACTGGATTACTGGATGACTGGATAACCGGAGCACTTAGATCGTTTAATAAACGATCTGCATAATTCGTGATTTTCATCACCCATTGGGGCATACTTTTTTTAGTCACTACAGTCCCACATCTCTCGTGAGTCCCGTCTCCCATCACCTCTTCGTTTGCTAGCCCCGTGAGACACTTTGGGCACCAGTTGATAGCCACTTCTTCTCTGTATACCAGTCCTGCCTCATATAGGTGTAAAAATAACCACTGAGTAAAGCCATAATAGGTTGGGTCAGTTGTTGCAAATTCGTGCTTCCAGTCAAAATCAAAGGATAAATTTTTCATCTGAGCGCGGAAGTTACCGTAGTTGTGTGGCACCATGTCGATCGGATTCTTTTTTGCCTTGATCGCAGCATTTTCTGCAGGTAATCCAAAGGCATCCCAACCCATAGGAGAAAGAACCTGTCCCCCGAGTTCCGATCCTTGCGCGATTTTAGGCGAGTGATCGGAACTTTGCGATTCCTGCTTCCCTTTCATCCTAAAATAACGTCCCATCACATCAACTGCCGAGAATATACGGCCGTGACCTACGTGTAGCCCCTCTCCGGAGGGATACGGGAACATGCCTAGTACATATGTCTTATCTTTTGCCATGGGGCTATTTTATACTAAAACATAAAATATTATTATTTCTTATTATCACTGTCATGTTTTTTCAATATACTGTCCAAAATGTCATTGATTCCCGATTTTTTCAGCCTTCCCTCCTCTTCTTCGCTAAGCACGCTAGCACCCACAGGCTTGGTAGGTTTTTTACTACCTAAAGATTCTCTACTAGAGGATTTAGTATCATCTCCAACGTTTTGATTATCAATTTGTGACAAACTATATAATAACTCTATATGTTGTTGTTTTTCTTCAGGAGTAGGTAATACTATTCCACATTTAGCTAGATGCTCTCTAAATTCAGGCGAAAGTCCAGAATCAGAGTTTGTAGTTTTAGACGACATACTTTTAGGATTTATTGAAGCTACAGGCTTTCTAGATTGACCCTTTTCCAGCCTTCTTGCCTCTGGGATGTCATATTCACTATTTCCAGTATTTATTTTAGTTTTCTTACCTACTACTTGATCTGATTCATTTAAAAATCTTTCACCTGAAACTATCATCAATTTGCCTATCTCAATCATCAATAATAATCCAAAAACGGATCCTAACTTTTCTAAAACATTCATATTCGTCACTTCATCAGGAGTCCATAACCCTCTTATGAAGAGAAGAAAATCATATTCCGACTGATTATTCACTTCTTTGCTGCTTGGCTCCTGAGATGTCGCGCTATCTACTTGAGGGGAAACAGTCAACGCCTCAGGAATTTCGACAATTGACTCTGTAACTATAGACAATGGTTCAAGAGTAGGCGTGGAGCCAAGATCGACTCCATTGCCATCAGAAACTAAAGAGGCCGCAAATACACTAGTCACCTGATCTTTAGTCAATCTAACAGTATGGGTACTACCATCTTGAGCTGGCAATACAAAATCATACGAATCTGGATTACCAGAAAAATTAACATCAATCCTGTCAGAAGAATCAAATTTAGAAAATATCCAATCTCCCTCTGGAGACTGGATCAATTTCCCATCTGAAATATTATAATAAGCTGGGTTTGCTACATAATCTGTTGCACCAGACACTTCCGCAATCATCGAAAACAGTTTTGTGACATTAATTGATCCACACGTAATAGAAACATTTAATTTATAGCCATAATTTTCCTCTACAATTTGCAAACTATCAGGTCCACATATATTTTGTGCCCATGGCGCTTTATCGATGGTAAATACATGACTTGATGGAGGCACCGTCGCCTCATGAGCTACTAACATAGGTGATTATTATAGCCTATAGCAATATATTTGTACACACTCAATACTCATAGCTTGATACTTGATTGTTTTTGGGTGATACTAGATCCAATGCCCACCAAGTTTTTGTTGCACACTATTCTGCTCCTAGTCTCCACTTTTGGAGTCTATTTCTGGCTATCTATCCCCACTCTCCTCCCTTACACCCTCCAACTTGTAGCCATCTTGGTACTACTTTATCTAGGTTCTCACTATCTTCGCAAACACAAACCCCTCTGGTTTCACAAATCTAGCATCACCATGGACATTACTATTCTCACTGCCATGATCCTCCTACTGGTTACAGAAACAGGCGCTTTAACCTCTCCATTTTTCTTCCTCTGCTACTTCCTGTTATTTGGCGTAGCCATGTTGTATGAAATCGAAGCCACCCTAGTCTTGACCGGTGTCCTGATTTTGTTTTTCCTCTTCATTCCAAACACCAGTTTGTTGGACTTTTCACATCTCACAGAGATCATCGCGCTCATCATGATCACTCCCCTTGCCATCTTTACAGGCCACCAATATGAGACAACTTTAGATGAAAAGAAAGCCAAAATGATCCTCAACTCTCATATTGCCAAAGAAGAAACAGACACTCTTATCTTCCTTTCTCTCAATCTCAAAAAAACTTTGTTATCAGCACTAGATACTCTTTCTCTAGTTATCCCACAAGAAAAAGTCAAAGATGTCAGATCTCATCTAGAAACACTCTATACAGATCTCAGAGTACTTTATCGTTCGGCAGGCGAACTCGAAGAGACCATAGACAAACAAACTGATTAAAGAGTTTCGTAAGATAGCGTTACATCCACCACTACTTCACTACTACCCACTTCCACTGGAGTTGTTGTCTTTAGCTCTGAATTGCCACCACCCGTGATAGGTAGCGCATCTCTCATTAGGTAATTTTGTGGTCTATTTGTACCCTCTGCTACATTTACGATTCTTCCTAGCTTCATTCCTGCTAGGCCCGAGAGTTCTTCCGCTTTGGCTTTAGCTTTGTCTATGGCTAGCGATCTAGCTTCTTTTACTGTTTTGGACATGAGATCTTCAGATAGTCCAAATGTTGGCCCAGAGACATTGTCGAGTCCCAAAGATCCCACTAGGTCCATGACAGGTGATACTTGTTCCATATCTCTGATCACGATAGACAAAGAAGCATATGCCACAAACTTTGATTTATTTTGCCAATCAGGATAATAATTATAGCCAGTAGTCTTGATATCTTTTTCAGCTATCCCTAGATCTTTTAAAGATTTACTCAAACTAGTCATTTTTTTATTTACAGCTTCTTGTACCTGTTTTAAATTACCTCCAGTTTCTTGTACTCCCATGCTCACCACAGCTTGGTCTGGGATCACTACTACTTTACCCTCGCCACTTACATCAAAACTAGACATTTTTTGAGTTTGAGTCACAGCAATAGGTAGTGCTCCCATCCATCTAAAATAAGCCCCCGCCACTCCTGCTACTATGACAGCTACCATCACGATCTCAAGCATTTTTTTAAGCATATATTACCTCCTACATCAAATATAGCATATCCAACCATTGACCCGCCTGCATCAGCTGTGCTGAAGCACTGCGGGCAGGCAACGTATACCGATACTTGACAAGGATAGTTAACCTAAGTTATGTTTAATACATGCCTAGCAAACTCTTACTTCGAAATTTTGAACCCACCAGATACTACCACCTCCGCCACCAGAGCAAAAAAGATACTATTCTTTTCCAAAACGAAGCCGACTACAAGACCTTTATCCTACTTCTCTCCTATTATCTGCGCTTCCCAGATGCCACCCCTTTATCCTGGGTCAAGCGCTTGACTCCACAAACCGTGATCAACAAAAGAAACGATTCTAAACTAGGTGCTACCCCCACCACTCTCCACTCATTCCTTCTCCTCCCCGATCACTTCCACCTAGTCCTGCGCGAAAATCTAGGCACGAGCAAGCCAGGCATTTCAAATCTCATGCGCCGCCTATCTGTAGGCTATGCTATGTACTACAACAAGACCTACGGTGTAAAAGGCACTATTTATCAGGGCAAGTACAAAATGACGGAGGTGTCTCAAGACGAACTCTCACCACTGATTGATGGTCTCCATCATCATGATGGAGTCAACGATACCTTTTTAACTTCCCCTCTCCATTCCTCTCGCTCTGACTATTTTGCTACCGCTAGGCCTTGGCTCTCACCGATTCCACGCACTACCACCATCATCTTCTCCAAGAAATTACTACTTGAGAAGTAAGTAACTATTTTCTAAAGAAAATTTGTCGATTGTTCCAAAAGAAAAAATTGCGCAGGCCGGGTAGGCCGAGAACTAGGACAATTTTGCACCAGCAAAATATGTCCGATTTTCGACTTGGGATAACGACAGATTTTCAATCTGAAATTAGTTCGTCACACTCTCCCAGTGCTCTATCCTCGGCGTTTCACCATCTAAATACACCCCTACCACATCCACCCTCACTCTTCCCTCCCAAGCATATTCCCTGCACCACGTCTCCCCCATCTTCTTTACTTGCTCTAT
Source organism: uncultured bacterium (assembly GCA_903945195.1). Taxonomy (GTDB): domain Bacteria; phylum Patescibacteriota; class Microgenomatia; order UBA1400; family UBA12108; genus CAJAUT01. Next base: position 8,058 of record CAJAUT010000007.1, on the reverse strand, counting down.
CTTCCAGGCGTTCACCATCTCCCACGGCTCCCCGTATTTATCTGTCGTCTTGGTCTTTACCTCCACAAACACGATGACATCCTGCTGTACGCCGTTTGCCATATGCTGTTTGCAAATTATATCCACCTCACCCCATTTACTACTGTAATTTCTTTGTAAAATCTTATATCCCTTCATCATCAAATGTTCCGCCGCGAGCGTCTCCCCTTTGTTTCCTGTGACCTTATTCCCCTGCTTCCCCATATACCTCCATTATACCAAAACATACTGTCCCCCAATATCAAACTCCCGGAGTTTGATATTGTGTCCACCACCTTGACACAGCTCTCTCTCTGGGAAAATTCCAACATGTTTGAAAAACTTGGTATTCACAATCCTGAGCAATTATTAATATTATGGAATACCGCCCAGTTCTCTATTTTAGCAATCTTGGCCAATTTATTTCTCAACCCTCCTCCTCGTCCACCCAAAAGCAATCAGCGGCCATAGGAATATCAAACTCCCGGAGTTTGATACTCAGATCTCGTGGTCTATCAACTGGTTTTTTATGAACTGCAGGGTCTGCTGATATTCCATATTGTCATACACAAATCTCTCGTAATATGCTCGCTTTTTAGAACGCAGAATATCATCAAAGACAAACGGGGGCTTCTCTCCCCCGTGAACATACAACCGGAAAGAAGAATAAGGATATTTAATGGGATCATCAACAAGTCCTGCGCTCGTTGGGTTTAAATGTATATATCTAGATACGTGCAATAGCTGGTTCTCAGATTCGATTAATACTGACTTGAAAAGAGATTCAAATAACGACCCCTTTTGTTTATGTAATGAGTTGTAATATCTCACAAAAGACAAGCTTAACCGTCGGAGATATGTAGAAATTCCCCCATCAACTTCCTGTTTCAATTCGATATGAAAATGATTTGGCATTACACAATATGAAAGTATAGACACGAGTCTCTCATCATAATTCATAATATTCTCTTTATACCTTTTCTCTAAAGACAAACTTCTTGGAGGTTTGATCAAGGTGTAGTATGTTAAAGCTTTTACAAATGCTTTTGTCTCTCTCTCATTAGAAAATATAGGATTCTGAAAAACACTCCTGTTAAACACGTGGTAATACGACCCACTCACAAGAGGAACTTTTCTACTCGGCATACCACACTCCTTTCATATCAAACTCCGGGAGTTTGATGTTGTAATCACCACACATTCTCCCTATACTGCACCGCCTCGGCGATGTGCGAGGGTAGTATCTCAGCCTCTCCCGCAATATCTGCGATCGTCCTAGCCACTTTGATTACTTTAAAATAAGCCCTTGCCGACAAATCAAACTTCTTGGCAGCAGTATTTAAAAAAGTTTTAACCTCACTAGATAATGGACAATATAGCTTCACCTGCTTATTTCCCATCTGGGCATTGGTATACATGCCTTTTACCCCCTTAAACCTCTCGTTTTGGATCTCTCTCACCTTTATCACTCGCTCTCTGATCTCCTTCGAACTCTCCGACTTTAAGGGTCCGACCCTTAAAGTATCACCGCTTAACTTCGAGACCTCAACCGGATCCACCCAGACATGCAGATCTATCCTATCTAGGATTGGTCCACTCACTCGGCGTCTATATTTTGCTATATTTCTCATCCCACAAGCACACTCTTTCGTTGGATGATTTAGGTATCCACAAGGGCACGGGTTGGCACTTGCCATTAGCATAAAGCTAGCTGGGTACTCTACGCGGCCTGATGCCCGCGTGATCGAGACCTTGCCGTCCTCCATGGGTTGCCGCAGTACTTCGAGGACCGACCTGCTAAATTCTGGCATTTCGTCCAGAAATAGTACACCCAAATGAGCTAGAGACACCTCGCCAGGCATCGGATTAGACCCGCCACCTATGAGCCCTATCATGCTCGTTGTATGGTGTGGCGATCTAAATGGTCGCCGATGTACTAGTGCCCCTCCCACTTCCATCAGCCCAGATACACTATATATCCTAGTGACTTCTAGCGACTCTTCCGGTAGTAGTGGTGGCAATATCGACGGTAGTGCCTTTGCCAGCATGGTCTTACCTGCACCAGGTGGCCCCACAAGCAGTAGATTGTGTCCGCCACACGCCGAGATCTCCGCTGCCCTCTTGGCCATCTCTTGCCCAGATATTTCGCTAAAGTCTACAAGAGGTTCCACTTCATCAAGTACTTGTGATAACTCAATATTTTTTAAAGGAGAGATCAGTTTGTCACCTCGCAGATGTCTGATCAGCTCAGTCAAATCTCGCACAGGATAAACCGATATCCCCTCAACAACCGCGGCTTCATTGGCACTATAGATAGAGACATACAGATCTTTGATACCTTTTTCTTTTGCAAGCATTGCAGCCAGTAGTACCCCGCGACTATGTTTTAGCGACCCGTCCAGTCCTAGCTCGCCGTAAAAATATGCTTCTTCAACACTCGCCTCAAATTCCTCGTTCGCCAGCAGTATCCCTATGGCAATCGGCAGGTCATAGTTTGAGCCCACTTTAGGTAGATCCGCCGGAGACAGATTGATCGTGATTTTTTTGTCAGGAAATGTTGCATTACTATTTTGAATCGCTTTCTTGACCCGCTCTTTAGATTCCCCTATCGCCTTGTCAGGTAGTCCCACGATCGTAACACCAGGGAATCCTTTCTCTGCCACATCTACTTCCACTACCACCTCTTGAGCATCTAGTCCAACCGTTGCTACACTTTTGATCCGCGCCAGCATAAATTAACTATAGCAAAAAATATAAGCTATTTGGCAACTCCCCATGTCCCCCTTTCTTCAGTTACTTCACCTCTCAGTAGTAGACTCATCAGCATCGCCGATACCTCCCCTACTGGCTTGCCATACGACCTAGATAATTCATTGAGCATCTGTGGCCCCTGCAGTCTCAGTAGTGCAACTAAAGTACTCTCGGGATCAGACAAACGCGACTTTTGGCTATTTATCCGTGCTTTTTGTGAGTATAAATAATCCTCATCTTTCTCTAGGGCTTGATATAGCCTGGCTAATGTCAGAGATATCGCCTTGCCTTCAGATATCAGGATATTGGACCCTTCTGAGGTCATAGAAAATATTGACCCAGGTACCGCAAAGATTGGTTTACTTTGCCTCAGTGCCCAACTAGCAGAGTTTAGCGATCCCGACTTTGTGCCAGCTTCTACTACCACCACCATGTCAGACAGTCCCACCACAATCCGATTGCGTTGGGGGAATGTCCATGTGCGACCGCCAGTCATCCCCGGATATTCCGACATTATCAACCCACCACTTTCCATCATCTTGTGATACAAATTATTGTTTTCTATATCAATATCATGGTCAATTCCATACCCCAGTATGGCGACTGTTTTGCCCCCATTTTCCAGTGTCAATCTATGCACTTCTGTATCAATGCCGTACATAAATCCCGAAATCGTAGTAAACCCTGCCTCCACAAACCTAGGGACAATTTCAGCTAACACTTGCACCCCGTATCTACTCATATTACGCGACCCAATGATCGCCACCGTCTTCTCAAACAAATTATTACCGAGCTCCCCCCTATACCAAAGCCCTTTTATCTTCGGCTTGATATTTAGATTCAGTAGTTTAGTCGGAAATTTAGCATCATCACACGCTATATATCTACTATCCATAATAAATACACTATACTAAATCTATGCACCGACATACCATACTATCTATCACTGCCAAAATCATATTAACAATATTGATTATTCCCCTTCTTTCTTCCCCCGTCCACGCCGAGACTCTCATCTCCCCCAATTTTAAAATCAGACTAGGCAACTTCAACATGACCTCTGGTATGAAAAGCTCTACCTCATACAACTTGACAGATACTGTGGGTCAGATCGCTGCAGAATTTTTTAGTAGCACAGGCTATCACGTCAAGGCCGGCTTCCAGTACATCTATACTTTAGACAAATTTAGATTTGCCATTTCTTCTTTAGCAGTCAACCTGGGTACACTATCACTAAACACTTTCTCCACAGGCAGTCACACGCTCATGGTGACCGCCCCAGGTCAAGGATACTCGGTCACAGCAATCGAAAGTAATAAACTAAAAAATGCAAACGGAGACACGATCCCAGATACCATTTGCGACTCTGGTATTTGTACAGAAACATCAGCCGGAGTCTGGAACACACCCACCAACAATGGCTTTGGTTTCAATCTGACAGGCAACGATGTCTCGCCAGACTTTATCTCTTCTAGCTACTTCCGGCCTTTCCCAGATGCCAGTCTGAGCGAAGCTCCCTCCACTATCATGACGACACCAGTTGCTGGCAGAAACAGGACAGCTACTGTCACCTACAAAATTTCTCCCAATGCATCCCAAGCCGCAGGCGATTATGTAACCCAAATAGTTTACATCGCAACTCCTGTATATTAAATCTATGAAAAAACTACTACTCTCGACCATTCTTTCTACTTTCTACTTTCTACTTCCCCCCTCCTTCGCTCACGCCCAATCTATCGACCTCTCCGTTACACCTCCAGTTGTCGAGATCTTACTTGCCCCAAATAAAAAGGTCGAACAGACTTTTAGCCTCACTACCAACAATAATGATCTAGAGATTACTCCAGAGATTCATCTTGCCAAACCTAGCGACTCTACTGGTCACATCGAGATCGATCAAAAGCCCATCGTCCCCTCTACGCTCCCTCTCACAATCAAATTGTCAGGACCAAATACAAGCCCTACCCTCACCCTCGAAGCCGCAAGCTCAGATGTCTCTCAAGACGTATATCTTGCCTTAGTTTTTAAAGCTAGCTCAAAAGACGACCTCTCTACCTCGACCGCCATACCGGGGATATCCGCACTTATTTTAGTTACAATCACAAGCGACGGCATCCTCCCCATCAACCTCGAGCTCAAAGACTTTGAGCTACCTTTTATCCACGATTCTTGGCTTCCATTCAACACAAATCCTTTTCTAGAAAACAAAACTCCCATCATGATCCGTCCAGAAGGTAAATATGAGATCATAAATTGGTCTGGCAAAAGTGTCTTTTCAGCAGATTTGTATCCCCACTTAATTCTAGGAGATTCATCACGTAAATTGCAAACTATGGTCGACTCTCTACCCCAAAGTTTTGTCTGGTCTCCAAAATGGTCAAATATAGGTCCCCACAAAATACGCCTTAGCATCAGAACCCAAGGCGGGACCAAGCTTTCAGAAACAGAAAAATTACTCTGGATTTTACCAATTCGCGCTCTAATTATTCTCTTTCTCCTAACTATCATCATTTCACGCTTGACAAGGTCCAAATAACCCACTACATTAGATACTTAGATATGAAAAAAATATTAGGTATTGCAGTTTTTACCTTGGCCCTTGTCGCAGTTCTCGTCCACCCTTTAGAAAAAACAGATTCAGTCGGTTTAACTAGTGTCAAAGATACTTTACAGACTTCTCGCCTTTCATTCCATGGTCGTGTAGATTCCACAGGCACTATCACTGGTGGTTCAAACGTCAAACTCCTAGGCACCACCGGACTAGACTCTGCTACCAGTCAAGCTAATACCATTAGTACTATCGGTCTCAAAGCTGGCGGCGCTGGTGTAGGCGATTCAGTCATTATTGGCGTCAATACATATACTGTAGTAGGTGTTAGTGATTCCTTAAACTTTACGGTCACTCCAGTTTTGATCGCCGGCGACACGGACAACACCGATCCAGTGTATGTCAAAATCAAACCCCAGCACACTGTTGCCTTTAGTACTGTTACCGCTGTCCCAAATGGTTTCTTCCAGGTACTACTTCCAGCCGACACTACCACCCCAAACAATGGTTTGCCAGATGATGCCGGATATGATTTCAATACCACTGTCGACGTAGTTGCGGCAGATGTAGGTGTCTACGACTTTGTTACTGGCGTAGCTACTGCAGCAGGTGCTACAGGCTGCACTGCCCCAGCCAACTATCACTGTTTCGAAGTCCACTATTCAGGTAACGGCAGCATTGGACAAGCCATCTCCATCACAATCGGCAATACAAACGGCACAAATACTCCCGTCTCTCCTGCAGCTGCCATTGCACATACCGAAGGCACCGCCGACACCTACCCTATCATAGTCAACAACTTTGCTGCCGGAGTCAATCCAAACGTCACCGCTGCTGTTGATCACACCAATGCTCGTCTTGCTCACATCGAGCCAGTTAGAGTCTCAGCTACTGTAGACCCAACCATCAACTTCGCTATCACCGGCGTTGCCTCAGGTCAGTCTCGATGCGGCGTCACAACTGATGTGACAACCACAGTCTCCTCCGTACCCTTTGGTACCATGGCTCTAAACACCTTCAAAAACTTATCCCACCAACTCACCGTTTCCACCAATGGTTCAGGAGGCTATGTCGTGACAGCATCCGAAAATGATCAGCTAGGCAAAGATGGCACTACTACTCCGTTTATTCCTGACTCTACCGGCAATGCTGCTGGCATGACCGAGTCTACATTCGCCGAATGGACAACTACTACTATCAACGGCTTTGGTTTCTCCATCCAAAATCTAGATGCCGCCGTAGTACCATTCCAGTACACGACAGCCACCGGCGCTTGTACAGGCACATTCTGTGCCCGACAGTTTGCCGATATCCAAGGTGCAGAAACACCTCAGACCATCATGTCTTCTACCACAATAGCCAACGCCGAGGATATCTACGTCTGCTATCGCCTAGGAGTAGGAGCCACCCAAGCTGCAGGTGACTACGAAAACCAAATTACTTACACCGCTACAGGAACATTCTAAAATCATATGAAACTTTCACTGCCCCGTTTCTTCTACATAATACTTTTTACTTTATACTTTCTACTTTCTACTTCCTCCGCCCGCGCTCAAGAACTCTCCCTTGTTGTCTCTCCTCCAAGCACCATGATCGATGGTAAGCCAGGAGAAGTAGTCCAAAAAAACATCAAAATCACCAACAACAGTGAGGATCAAGAAGTCATTTTAAAAATTAATGTCAAAAACTTTATCGTACAAGATGATCTAGGCACCCCTATTTTAGTAGACGACAAAACAGCCGGCAAATATCTAGCTTCTCCTTGGTTCACTCTAGAAAAATCTGAGCTCGTGATCCCACCCAAGACAACTGAGCGTTTAGTAGTGCTCATCAATATCCCAGCAGATGCCCTACCAGGCGGTCACTATGCAGGTGTATTCTTTGAGCCAGTTCCAGCCAAAAACATGAAGAGCACAGTCTCCTATACTTCCGCCCAAGTGGGCTCACTCTTCTCCGTCACAATTCCAGGTGATATCAAATACGATGCTTTAATCAAAGAATTCAAAACTTCCAAAAATGTCTTCGAATTTGGCCCAGTAGATTTTAGTGCTACCATCGAAAACCAATCAGACTCTCACATCTCACCTAGCTCTACCATAGTCGTCCACGACATGATCGGTCGCAAACTCTCAGAGATCAAACTTTCAGATGTAAACATCTTCCCCTTCACTTCTCGCACCTTAAAAGGTAGCTGGGACAACGTCTGGGGTCTAGGTCGCTACTCCGCCACTCTTACTTCTTCATATGGTCCAGGATTAGTCGCTACTCGAACCATGTATTTCTGGATCATGCCTTATCGCTTGATCGCTGCTATCTTGGTCGTCCTTATGGTACTACTTGCCATCTTTATCTCAATCAAGAGACATCTAGCTCACAGATCTGATCACAGAGATGAAGAGATCGACGAGCTCAAACGCAAGATCGTAGAGATGGAAAACAAGCATATCTAAATCTTGATATACTAGAGTGTATGCCCAAATCACGCTCTCTATTACTGACTAGTTTTTACCTATCCATTCTGACTTCGACCTTCCTACTTTTCCCTTTCCCAGCTCATGCCGCCACCGATCCTCAACTCGCGACCACCTCAGCCACAGCCAAAATTCCCTCTACCTCGCCATCAGCGGGAGATAACACGCCACCCACTCTCCCCATTTTAATCAGCCCAGTTGATGGGACAGTTACAGGCGACAATCGCCCCGAATTTGTTTGGACTCGCAGCACCGATCCAAACGGCAACA
>CAJAUT010000006.1 GCA_903945195.1 uncultured bacterium | reverse complement strand
GTGCTTAAACATTTGTTTAAACTGATTCCAAGTACTTTGAAAGTATCTATGTCAGTGCCGAAAAAAATGATGATTCCCCTACCCTCCTCACATATACAAGTGATCCTGCGAAACTTGATAGATAATGCAATCAAGCACAATAAAGATAAAGGGGAAATTATTATAAAGGCCAATATGCAAAAAGATAAATGGCAAATTCAATTATCAAATACGACTAAAAATAATTTGGACGAAGCACGAATAGTAGAAAGAAAATATAAGACTGGTGAGACTGCCGGGCACGGTATAGGTATGTCTATTGTCTCTGATATGTGTAAGATGCACGACCTGACACTTGAGTTTAGTGAGCAAGGCAAGATGGTGACTGTGATGATCAGCGGCAAGAAGATAAGTTAGATTTTCCCAACCAAATCGACACCAGGTTTTAGAGTTTTTTCCCCTGGGTGCCAGCTCGCAGGACACACTATGGCGCCATCATTGTCCCGCACAAATTTGGCGGCTTGGAGTTTGCGCAAGATCTCCTCTATGTTTCTACCGATAGAGTTGTCGTGAATTTCGTAAGCTACTACTTTTCCGTCTGGATCGATGATAAATGTGGCTCTTTGGGATAAACCTTCATCATCTATATATGTACCAAATTCACGGCAGATATTGCCGGTTGGGTCTGCTCCCATGGGATAAGTGACTTTTTTGATGGCGATGGAATTGTCGTGCCAAGCTTTGTGGACGAAAGCAGTATCTGTAGAGATAGAGATGATCTCTGCACCTAGGTCACTAAACTCTTTGTAATGTTTGGCGGCATCTTCTAACTCTGTGGGACAAACAAAAGTAAAGTCGGCTGGGTAAAAAAGTAAGATTAGCCATTTGCCCGCGTAATCACCTAGATTTATTTTCTTGATATTTTCTTCGTAAAAAACGTCGAGTGAAAGATCTTTGACTTTATCCCCTATTTTGATCATATGTGTTCCTTTTGCTTTGTATAAAAAGCATATATTTTGTAGCGATAATCGCGCTCAGATACAGGCCCAGTTTAGCACAATAAGCCAAAGTTAGTGGCTGTCCTAGACTTACCAGAAGTCCTGTGATGATAGAGATGAGGGAAAATTTGTTTAGATATGATTCGATGTTGATACTGGGTTTATACCAAGCAAAGCTGGAGATGAGCAAAGTAGCTACTGAGGTCGCGATGTGTACTAGCAAAGTAATATCCATAGATACCAGTTTACCTGAAGCTAGATTAAGAATCTATTAAGCTTCCTCTTCTTCGGCTTCCTGGAGAGTGGTCACAGAGGTGACCACATCGCCTGTGGCGGGGCGCATGAGGATGACACCCTGGGTAGAGCGGCCTAGGACTTTGATATTTTTGAGAGGCAACTTGATGACTTGAGCTTGCTTGGTGGTGATGACTACTTGCTCATCATCTTCGGTCACCATGCGTACGGCAGCAATCTCTCCAGTTCTGTCGGATAGCTCGGCTACTTTGACACCTTGTCCTCCCCTCTTTTGATCTGGATATTCACCTACGTCTGTGCGTTTGCCTAGACCATTTTGAGTGACTACGAGGATTTCTCTAAAGAATTTGCGTCTTTTGTCGTCTGGCTTTGGCGGGGCGATCTCGACTGTCTCCATGGCTATTACAGAGTCACCTGCTTTGAGGGTCATACCTTTGACACCCATGGTGTCACGACCGGTGGCGGTAACATCTGTTTCTTTGAATTTAATGGATTTGCCACCCTTGGTCACTAGGATTAAATAGTTTTGACCGTGGCTGATCTCTACTTTGATGAGTTGGTCACCGTCACGAAGTGAGATACCGATCTTGCCGCTACCGCGGATATTTGAGTACTCAGAAAGTGGGGTCTTTTTGATCATGCCATTGGCTGTGGCCATAGTGATAAAGTGACCTTTGTCGCCGATCAAGTCTTTGCCTACAGTGAGCACTGCCTGGACCATCTCCCCTTGCTCTATATTTAAGAGATTGATGATAGCTTGGCCTTTGGCGGTTCTACTACCCTCTGGAAGTTCGAAAACGCGCATACTGTAAACCTTGCCTGTGTTTGTAAAGAATAAGGCAAAGTCGTGAGTATTGCCGACAGTCATGTGGAGGATCTCGTCGGTATCTTTGGTAGTCATGCCTACAACGCCTTTGCCACCTCTACGCTGAGTTCTGTAGGTAGATAGAGGCATACGTTTGACGTAACCATCGCGAGTGATTGCAACTAAATTGTCTTCAGAAGCTACTAGATCTTCTTCACTAAACTCACCTAGTTTACCTTTGATGACTTTGGTTTTACGAGGATCGCCATAGATCTCACGAAGTTCGGCTAGCTCTTTGGTGATGGTGCCTAAGATCGAAATAGGATCTTTGAGAAGAATCAAAAGTTCGTTGATCCTGATCATGAGTAAGTTATATTCGTCTTCAATCTTTTTACGCTCTAATGCGGAGAGACGGCGAAGTTGCATATCTAATATGGCAACTGCTTGTATCTCGGAAAAACCAAACTTTTTGATGAGTTGTGTTTTGGCATCATCTGTATCTTTACTACCGCGGATAGTTTTGATGACTTCATCTAAGTGGTCCAGCGCTTTGATATAACCTTCGAGAATGTGGATGCGAGCCCTAGCTTCTTTGAGCTCATATTGTGAGCGACGAACTATAACAGTTTGACGATGTTTAACATAATGAGAAAGAATGGTCTTTAAGTTCATGAGGTGAGGAGTACCCACTTCGTCTAGCGCGACCATGTTGGCTGGGAAGCTATTTTGTAGTTCTGTGTGTTTGTAGAGATTGTTTAAGACACTCTTTGGTTTACTGGCTTTTTTGAGCTCGATGACGATGCGCATACCTTCGCGGTCGGATTCGTCACGTAGATCGGAGATACCATCTATTTTTTTGTCGCGAACTAGATCAGCGATCTTTTGAATGAGCTTGGATTTGTTGACTTGGTATGGGATCTCGGTCACGACGATCTGGAATTTGCCAGTCTTTGTTTCTTCGATCTCGGCAACTGCGCGGGTGACGACGCGACCTTTGCCGGTAGCATAGACTTCGCGGATAGCTGCTGCATCATAGATGACGCCGCCTGTAGGGAAATCTGGTCCTTGGACATGCTTGAGGAGATCGTCGACGGAAGCCTGCGAGGTAAAGTCGCCGGTTAATTCTTTGTAAGAAATATTTTGGATATCATCTTCTTCGATTTTGGTAAGCTCTTTGGCTCTAGGAGAAGTGCCCATGCTGATGAGAGTGGTGACAGCGTCGATGATCTCGCCAATGTTGTGAGTTGGGATCTTGGTCGCCATACCTACGGCAATACCGTCTGAACCCATGAGAAGTAGATTTGGTAGGCGAGCTGGCATGACGGTAGGTTCCTGGAAAGTACCGTCAAAGTTGTCGATCCAATCGACTGTCTCTTTGTCTAGATCGGCCAGGATTTCGCCTGTGATCTTGGCTAGACGTGCTTCTGTGTAACGCATGGCAGCTGGACTGTCACCATCGACACTACCAAAGTTGCCTTGTCCATCAACTAGCATGTAGCGCATAGAGAAATCTTGGGCTAAACGAGCTAAGGCATCGTAAACGGCGGTATCACCATGTGGGTGGTATTTACCTAGGACCTCTCCCACGATACGGGCACATTTCTTGTATTTGGCTGGTGGTAAAAGTGCGAGCTCTTTCATACCATACAGGATACGGCGATGGACTGGTTTTAGACCATCACGAGCATCAGGTAGTGCGCGTGAAACGATGACAGACATGGCGTAGTCTAGGTAGGACTTTTTCATTTCATCAACTACTCCGACGGTTGCGATCTTGCCAAATTTGGTTTCTTCGATATCCCAAGGTTTTTGGGCACCAACGGTGAGGAATGAGGTGCGGTCGGTCGTGACCACGTCGGTGGGAACGCTTGAAACCCCCGAGGTTTCAATCACAGAGGACGATTCAACCTCGGGGGTTTGATCCCCGGGTTCGTCTAGGTCTAGTGGTTTTACGATCGATTCGTCAGCCATTTATTTCTGTCCTCTTTTCATATCGGCTTCTAAAATTTTAGCAGCATCAGCGGCTGGCAAGAATTTGCCTGTTTTGACAAATTTGCCTGGCTCTAGATCTTTGTAGTGATCGAAGAAATGCTTGATCTTGTTTTTGGTATGCTCTGGGACATCGGTGATATCGTTCCAGGTACCAAATAGTGGATCGACTTTTTGCACAGGTACTGCGATGAGTTTGGTGTCTACCCCTTCTTCGTCGGACATCTCAAGCATACCGATAAGTTTGGCTTTCATGCCTACGCCAGGAACGATAGCTTCGGAGGTAAGGACAACTACGTCTGTTGGATCGCCATCTTCGCCTTTGCTTTCTAAAACAAATCCATAGTTGAAAGGAAATGCCATAGGAGTGTGGAGGATACGATCGCACATAAGCATACCCGTCTCTTCATCACGTTCGTATTTAACTTTAGATCCTTCTGGGATCTCGATATAGACTTTGATTTGCATGTTTTGGTCGGACATATGATTCTCCTTTTATTTATTATACGTCTGCGCGGTCCTTCGACTTCGCTCAGGACGACACATAATTTTTATTAGTTTATACATCGAGTGTCGCTTGCGTGGCATTTACCTGGATAAACTTTTTGCGCGGCGGCACTTCGTCGCCCATGAGCACGGTAAAGATTTCGTCAGCTGCCATGGCATCGTCTATGCGGACTCTTTTTAACATGCGATGTTCTGGATTCATGGTGGTCATCCAGAGTTGTTCGGGGTTCATTTCTCCAAGACCCTTGTAGCGCTGAAGGGTGATTTTTTTGCCTTTGTTGGCATTTAGGATGGCGTCTCTTTCTGTTTCGGTATAAACATATTGTTCTTTTTTGTCGATTTCAATGCGGAAAAGTGGAGGCATAGCGATATAGAGATAGCCACCTTCGACGACTTCTTTCATGTGGCGATAGAAGAAAGTAAGTGCTAGGGTCGTGATGTGTTCTCCATCAACATCAGCATCATTCATTAGGATGATGCGGTGATAACGCAAACGTGATGCATTGTAGGTTTCGCCAATACCAGTACCTAGTGCAATAATCAAGTTTTTTAGTTCTTCAAAAGCAATAATTTTATCTAGACGAGCCCTTTCGGTGTTGAGAATCTTGCCGCGTAGTGGGAAGATGGCCTGGAAACGTCGGTCACGACCTTGCTTGGCACTTCCTCCGGCTGAGTCACCTTCGACGATATAGATTTCACACAAGGCGGGATCTTTTTCTTGGCAGTCGGCCAGTTTGCCTGGGAGTGTCGTACCTTCTAGTACGCCTTTGCGGACAACTGCATCGCGGGCAGCTCTGGCTGCCATACGGGCACGTGCTGCAAGTTCGGCTTTTTCAAGCATTTTCTTGGCTTCTGATGGATGCTCTTCGAGGTAAGTTTCTAGCTGAGCTTTGACGACAGCATAGACAGCTGATTGGGCTTCCATGTTGTTGAGTTTGGATTTAGTTTGAGACTCAAACTGGATATCACTTGAGCTCATTTTGACAAAGACTACGGCGGTTAAACCTTCTTTGAGATCATCACCTGATAACTCTATTTTATTTTTGCTATCACCCATTTTTTTGGCCATGTAATCTTTAATGACTTTGGTGAGTGCGGTCCTAAAACCAGTAAGGTGAGTACCACCGTCGTAGGTACGGATGACGTTGGCAAAAGACAAAATATTTTCGGAGAAACTATCGTTGTACTGGAAAGCTACTTCTACTCCTATTTTGAGAGTATCGACTGTTTCAGAACCTGTCATGTAAACGACATCATGGAGAGCTTTTTTGTGAGTATTTAGGTGAGCAACAAGGGACTTGATACCACTTTCAAAATAGAAACCGCAACTGTCACCGGTTTTTTCATCATTTAAATGAAAGTATAATTTGGGTACTAGATAGGCACGTTCGCGGACGCGAGTTTTAATACCGCGATATTCAAATTCAATTGTTTTTTTAAAGATGGATTTGTCTGGGATGAAGGTAGTGTAGGTACCTGTAGTATCTGTTAAGAGATGTTCATGGCCGGGAGCTAGGACCTTTTTAACTTCGGCTTCTGAAATGATTTTGACTGGATAATCGGGATTGCCGATTTGATAGGCTTGCATATGGTACTTGCCATCGCGTTTGACGATCACAGACATGTGGGTAGATAAAGCATTGACGGCAGAGGCACCTACGCCGTGAAGACCACCTGAAGCTTGGTAGGCAGTTTCTTCAAATTTGCCTCCGGCATGGAGTTTGGTCATAGCGATTTCTAGGGCGGAGACACCTGAAGGGTGCATGTCGGTAGGGATACCTCGACCATCATCGGAAATGGCTGCATAACCTGATTCAAGGAGAGTGATGTAGACATTTTTGGCATAACCAGCGATGGCTTCGTCAACAGAGTTGTCTGTGATTTCTTTGAGAAGTTCTTGGATACCACGTTCGTCGGTACTACCGATATACATGCCGGGACGCTTGCGGACTGGTTCTAAACCTTCAAGTACTTTGATGTCTGAAGCATTGTAGGAATTGGTCATAAAGTTTCAAGTTATCAAGTTTATAAAGTAAGCAAAAGAAAACTATAACACATTTGATTGTAGCAGGGGTAGACTAGGCAGTCTAGGTCTGGGATCCGGTATGAGGTAGTAAGAGATAGAAGTTTTGGGTGACTAGAGAAACTGAGCAGTTGCTAGACAATTGAGAATGCGCATTTTGGGCTGATTTTGCGATTCTAGCTAACATAGTCAAACCTTTTTCATTTATGTTTTTATCTTTTAATTTGGCCTTAATTTCGCGCTCTATATCTGATAACCAGAGGATGCTTTCGCTTCTATCTCTTTTTACGATATTAATGAGCCTATCCCCTGCTGTCATAGCCATAATTAGCTTTAAATCTGAGAGAACTTGAGGATCTTCTTTAGTTTGTTGATTTTCGAGAGACAATATTTTGACTCTTGAGCGAATTGTGGGGAGCATGGTCATGGCAGATTTTGTAGTGAGATAAAAAGTTGTGTTGTCTGGTGGCTCTTCAAGCATTTTTAGGAGTGCATTTTGGGCAGGAATTGTCATGAGGCCCGATTCTTCGATCCAGACAATACGAGGGAGGCGTGGCGCGATACTGAGTGGGATATTTAAATCTTGGATTTGCTTGATGGTGATCGTGGTTTTTTCGTTTATGACATGGATAAGCTCGGTTTTTAAATCCAGTAGATCCTTGAGATAGGTTGATCTGTCCTCTTTTGTTCCGCCGGATAATAGATATGCGTGCATATGTGTAGTATAAGGCATCTTTTTGCAAAGTTACGATCCTTGCAACTCTTGATCTTCTTCTACATCAATAGTGATTTTTTCTATATTGCCTACGTCTCCTCCGTTCTCAACAAATTTTTGATATTCACTGATTTTGTTTTTGTAATGTCTGTCTAAAATAGTTGAGGTGTCTAGCCAATTTGTTTGAGTTAGACCTAAGTAGGTAGGATATGAAGAGTATCTGTATTTGGATAATTTGCAAGGATCGTAACTTTGCAAATGTAGTGGGTTTCGATGAATATATTTGGATAGGTATATCCATTGATATTCATTTGTAACAAGTATATTTTTGTATCTTCCTTGAAAAATAGTTCCTGAATGATGATATCTTTCGTTGAAATACATTGCGTAACCAACACAAATTCTTCTCATAAGATCAGAGATTGTTAAGTCGCTCGATTCTTGTCTTAGCATAAGGTGGAAATGATTCGGCATAAGACAATATGCAAGTAGAGAGCAAGATGGTGACGTTTTTGCAAGGATCGTAACTTTGTTTTTTTCGGATTTGCGACTTAATATACTCAGAGGAATACCATTTGGATGAGTCAGGTAGTATCCGAGAATATCTACAAACGTTTGATAGTCCTTGTCATCTTTAAAGATTAGTTGTTGGTGGGCACCGCGATTATAGATGTGGTAATAACATCCAGGTACAAAAATGCGTTGATAGCAAATACTTGACATCAATATTTATTATTGCAAAGATCGTAACTTTGTAAAGAATGCAATCGATTAATTTTTAATGTACTATAGAAAGTATGCAGGATCTTGCCCTCATCCTAAAAAAGGATGGTCTATTATCTGACGCGGATTTTTCGCGCCTGGAAACTGAGAGTTATACCACTGGTATGAGCTTGGATGAAATCGTCGAGCGATCTGGAGTGGTGGATTCTATTGGGCTTACAAAGGCAAAAGCTACTTTGTACAATATCCCCTTTGTAACGCTGAAAGAACTAGCCTCTTCTCCTGAGGCGCTAGCGAAAATCCCTGAATCAGTATCAGAGCATTATCAAGCACTGCCTTTTGAATTTGATGCAAAAACACAACTGTTGTCTATCGCAATGGCTAACCCTCTGGATCTACAGACAATCGCATTTCTTGAGGCAAAATCCGCGACCAAAGTAAAGCCATTTATGGCAATGAAAGACGAGCTTGTATCAGAGATTCCAAAACGTTACTCTCAAGGTCTATCAGCTGAAGTTAGTCAGGTCCTGAAAGAATCTGTTGATTCTGATGCAAATCGTAGGGTAATTGATGTGGAAAAGATTGGGGATGTAATACGTGAGGCTCCAATTGCAAAAATTGTGGCCACAGTACTTGAGTTTGCGGTCAAGGCTCGTGCCTCTGACGTACATATCGAACCTCTTGAAGCTCATACTCGTGTGCGGTATCGAATTGACGGTATTTTGCAAGAAAAACTAGTACTACCAAGAAAAGTGCATGATGCTGTGGTGTCTCGTATCAAGATCTTGGCTGAGCTCAAGATCGATGAGCGACGCTTGCCACAAGATGGACGTTTTTCTTTTCGCTCGGATGATCAAGAAGTAGATTTGCGTGTGTCTTCTCTTCCGACGGTGGATGGTGAAAAGATTGTGATGCGTCTCCTACGTAAATCATCCAACATCCCCTCTTTGTCTGAACTAGGACTGCGTGGAATGGCGCTAAAAAACATTGAGGATTCCATCAAAGTGCCGCATGGTATTGTGCTAATCACCGGACCTACTGGATCTGGTAAAACAACTACACTTTATTCGGTCCTACATATTCTAAATACACCTCGTGTAAATATTGTGACTCTTGAAGATCCAGTCGAGTATCAGATAGACGGTGTGAACCAAGTGCAGATCAATGTAAAAGCAGGTCTTACTTTTGCAACTGGCCTGCGCTCATTCCTGCGTCAAGATCCAAATATTATCATGGTGGGTGAAATCCGTGATAACGAGACGGCTGACTTGGCTATTCAAGCATCACTTACTGGTCACCTGGTTTTTTCAACGCTTCATACAAATTCTAGTTCTGGTGCTTTGCCACGTTTGTTGGATATGCAAGCAGAGCCCTTTTTGCTAGCTTCTTCTATGACCTGCGTGGCGGCTCAACGTGTCCTGCGTAAGGTTTGTGATAATTGTAGTGAGCAATATGCTGCAACTCCTATCATGATTGAAGAAATGAAGAAAGTGCTTGGGCCACTTTATGATGCTTACGTTAGTAAATTGGATGGCAAACCAGTGATGATGACTAGGGGTCGTAAATGTGATAAATGTGGGGATACGGGATATCGTGGACGACTGGCTATTTTTGAAGTACTTAAAGTTACTGAAAAAATTGGTAAACTAATACTAGAGCGTGCACCGGCTATCCAGATAGAAAAAGCAGCTGTACTAGATGGGATGGTCCTAATGGAGCAAGATGGCTATATTAAAGCACTTGATGGACTTACAACTTTGGAAGAAGTTATGCGCGTTGCAAAAACATAAAGGAGAAATATGGAAATAAAGAAAATATTGGAACTCTGCGTACAATACAAAGCTTCGGATGTACATATCATGGTGGGTATTCCGCCAATGCTAAGATTGAATGGCAAATTGTTGACCGTACCAGAAACTACTGCTTTTACGCCTACGCAAACTGAAGAAATTGTAAACAGTATTTTAAATGAACAACAACGAGAATTGTTGAAGGTAGACCGAGAACTTGATTTTTCTTACATGATCCCTGGAGGAGAGAGATTTCGTGTAAATGTGTACTATGAAAAAGGAAATGTGGCTGCGGCCTTGCGTTATATTCCTGCACAAATTAAAACATTGGAAGATCTGCATTTACCACCAATATTTGGCAGTTTAACGCAAATGAAACAAGGTCTTGTACTTGTGACTGGTCCAACTGGACATGGTAAGTCAACCACAATAGCAGCAATGATCCAGCGTATAAACCAAGAACGTAGTGAACATATTGTGACCATTGAAGACCCTGTCGAATACGTACATACTCCAATCAAGAGTATTATTTCTCAACGAGAACTACATTCAGATACTCATTCATGGGGGGTCGCTTTAAAATCGGTGCTTCGTGAAGATCCAAATGTGGTGCTGATTGGTGAGATGCGCGATTATGAAACTATCGAGGCGGCCCTGACTATCGCAGAAACTGGACATTTAGTGTTTGCTACCCTTCATACAAATTCTGCAGCACAAACAATTGATCGTATCGTTGATGTATTTCCTGAAAAAGAACAACAACAAATCCGCGGACAACTATCGCTCTCACTTGAAGCCATTATTGCGCAGCGATTGATACCCTCTGAAGACGGGGCGCGTATTGCTGTGGCAGAAGTATTGCTGGCTACTCCAGCTGTGAGATCACTCATACGTGACGGAAAATCGCACATGCTTACAAATGTGATGCAGACATCGACTGATGTAGGTATGCGTACACTGGATATGGCTTTGGTTGAAGCTTATAGAGGCGGCAAGATTAGTCTAGGAGTAGCTAGGGAATATGCGCTTAACACAGAAGAATTAAATAGACTTGTGGGGAGTAAATAACATATGGAACGATTTCGTTTTAAAGCTAGAGCAGACAATGGAGAGTTGAGAAAAGGTATTGTTGAGGCTCAAAGTGAAACGACTGCCGTACAAGTACTCAGGGATCAAAAACTGATTATCGTAGAGTTGCATCCAATAGCGGTAGGCAAATCTATTTTTTCTATGGGTCAGAAAGTAAAATTTGACGATGTAGTCAATTTTACCCGTCAACTCTCAACTATGATTGGAGCTGGACTACCTTTGACTGATGCTTTGTCTATTTTGCAGATGCAAGTGCCTATAGCTTTGCAGTCTAAAGTAGCAGACATCTTGAGATCAATAGAGGGTGGGTCGACTTTTGCCGATGCTCTAGTGCATCATCCTGAAACATTTTCTAGAGTTTATATCGCTTTAGTTCGTGCGGGAGAGTCTGCTGGAGTACTAGATACTATCTTGATCCGACTGGCTGACACTTTAGAAAAACAACGCGAATTTAGAGAGAAAACTAAAGGAGCCATGATCTATCCTGTGATTGTGCTCATAGGTATGGCATTGGTCACCAGTGTCATGATGATCTTTGTGTTGCCAAAACTTACCGTGATGTATAAAGATTTTGATATTCAACTACCAATTGTTACGAGGATATTAATAAGTGTTTCTGATTTTATGGTGAATTTTTGGTACATTATGGGAGTAGCTATCGTTGGCTCTGTGTATGGCTTTAATTCCTGGCGTAAGACAAAAATGGGATCATACCAATGGGATGCTATTGTTTTGAAGTTGCCAGTATTTGGCAAGATCAAGTCTATGGTCCTGATGGCAGAGTTTAGTAGGACATTGGCGCTACTGGCCTCGGCTGGTGTATCTCTAGTTGAGTCTTTAGGAATCGTGCGCGAAGTGGCAGATAGTGAAGTCATGCGGAGAGCGCTTGATGAAGTAGCAAAAGATGTAGAAAAAGGAAATGCCCTAGCTACATCATTGGCCAAGCATCCAGTATTTCCCATGCTTGTGTCACAGATGACTTCGGTTGGTGAGCAAACTGGAAAGTTGGATGAAATCCTGAACCGCGTGGCGGGATATTTTGAAAATGAATCTGAACATGTGATAAAAAACCTCTCAACTGCTATGGAGCCCATTATCATGGTACTGCTTGGACTGGGAGTAGGATTCCTCATCGTTGCGATCATAGTACCTATATACAACTTGACGAGCGCGTTCTAATATGATGTTATAGAGATAGATACTATAAAGTCTAAGGAGATACATATGTTTAGCAGTTTAAAGAAATTAGGGTTTACCATGATCGAGCTTTTAATCGTGATTGCGGTACTAGGTATCTTGGCTGTGGCCGTGCTGTCTGCTATTAACCCTATCGAACAAATCAATAGAGGACGTGACACTGGAACTAGGTCTGATGCAGAGCAACTGATATCTGCAACTGATCGATTTTATGCGGCAAAAGGATATTATCCTTGGATGACAAATGGAACAAGTGACAATACTTGGACTGATCCAGCAGGAACAGCTGTAGGCGTGGCTAATGCGGGTGATTTGGTAGAGATCAATGCTCCAGGACTGTTGTTGGGTGATGATGCTAAAGATATATTAGACCTATTATCTTCTGGTGGCACTGCCGAAATTAAAGCATCGTTTGTAACTCGTATTACTGATGCAGCTGCTTCCAACTATCTATCGATCTACAACGATGGTGTGTCTGGTGAAAGTACTTACGCATGTTTCAAGCCAAAATCTAACTCTTTCCGTGAAGAAGCCTGGAAACGTTGTGCAGCAGAGACGGCCCCAGGAAGTGGCTCTTACGTGCTCAATGTATTGCCTGGAGATTTCCCACCTGGTGCATGTCCAGTCACAGCTAATTGTGCAACTGCTAGTTCTTCTGATTTAGCAATTGATTGTTATATCTGTCTACCATAGTCCTTCGACAAGCTCAGGATTAAACTGATAGAATGTGAGGATGATGTATTTCATCCTCACATTTTTTATTGGTGCTGCGGTAGGTAGTTTTGTAAATGTACTGATTGATCGTACGATCTCGGGACGAGACTGGGTGCGAGGTAGATCAGAGTGTGATCACTGCCACAAGACCCTGGCATGGTATGACATGATCCCAATTCTAAGTTTTGTCATGTATGGTGCCAAGTCACGTTGTTGTCGTACTCCCCTATCTTTTCAGTATCCAATAGTCGAGACGATTGTGGGACTGCTGTTTGCGTGGTGGATGATTGTAGGGTTTGTATTTTTCCGGCTTGTGAGTGCACCACTGACAGTGGTGCAGCCACTTTTTTGGCTATTTACAGGGGTGATTCTTTTGATCCTGCTCCTTGCTGATTTGTTTTACGGGGTAGTGTTAATGAATGTAGTGTGGCTTGGATGTGCCACTGCCCTAGTTTACCGTTTACTGCTTGGATGTTTTGGAGCCTATCAAGCTACTGATTTCTATTTGGCTATACTCACTGGTTTTGGATTTTATGCATTTTTTTGGAGCTTGTGGAAAATAACGAAAGGCCGAGGAATGGCTGATGGAGATATGTATGTGGCTTTATACATGGGTATACTTCTTGGGTGGCCAAAGGGGCTTGTAGCTATCATGGGCAGCTTCATAATTGGTGCTGTGGTTGGAGTGATACTAATAGCGACAAAACTTAGAAGTCGTAAAGATACAGTGCCATTTGTACCGTTTATGGTAATAGCTATACTTGTAACTCTGTTGTGGGGAAATCAAATCATTGGTTACGCAGGTTTATAGAAGTTTCAAAATGAAGTGTAGGATTTTCGGAAGTTCTTGATACCGTGGTGTTTTTAAGACTAAAGGAGATTTTGATAAGATCGGTGTTGCCTAGATTGCTAGCTGGTGGAGTCTGGTCAGGCAGACAGGAAAAAAGAAAATCTGAAACAGAGACGTTTGCAGGTGTTAAAAAAACATCTGAGTTTGAGATGATTCTATTTACACCATTGTTGGTTTGAGTACTAAGTACAGAACTTGAGCCATCACTATGAACTATAGATACTATGGCGGGATCGCAGATACTGATGTCTTTGGCGTTTCTAATCATGCTTTGAATTTGATCTAGAGCGTAGTTTCCTGCTTGTTTGGTGATGGTGACCGTACGAATACGATTGCTACTAATGACGCTCATCAGAATAGAAGATGATATGGCGAGCATAAGGATGGCAAGTAGTCCTACTACCACAATTAATTCAATGAGTGAAAAACCTTTTACCACTGTGTAAGCTCCAAATTGATGATTGTCGAACGTGGCATTCTCTCATCCCAAGTGATCTCTACGCTAATAATGATTTTGCCCGCATCTTTTGTGATAATCATGGTCCTGGTGAAAATAGTATTTGAAATATATGTACTAGCGAGGCAGGCCCCGGGACTGAGAGTAGTAAAATCTGAGGGTATTGTGTTGAGACAATATGTTCCTGCTGCTTTGGCATTGATAGTGGCCCATCCTTTTAAGTTTCTTTCTGATCTTACCCAGTCTATGATTTGTGTGGCATATTTACTGGCTTCTGCCGATTGTCTCGAATATACATTTTGACTTTGAGATTTGCTGGTGAGAGACAAAGCAGCAATGACCGCCATGCTAATCATGGCTGTTGCGATCACAATCTCAATGATTGACATCCCCTTTTTTGTTTTCACTATTTTTGCACCCCGCTATATTCGATCGTGCCGGAACTGTCTACGCGAACGGTGTAGATAGATCCGTTTGGTCCGGTAAAAGTGATGGAGCTAGCATCTGTGACTCCCTGAGATAAAGGATTAAATACCATGGTTGTAGATGAGTTGAAGGTAATGTTGTCTATGCTTGTTACTAAAGGCTCCCCTACTGAAATTGTGCAGAGACTAACTGCTGTGATAGTGTTGCCACCTGAACTAATTGAGATCTGTTGTCCCAAGTATTTGCCAGTACAATCTTCGTGACCAATATTTGCTTGTTTTTGATTTTCAGTTAATATTGAGACTATTGTTTCTCCTGAATTTTTGGCTATTTGTTTGTCACTGCCTTTGCTGTAGGCAGAGATGCCTAGAGTTGTCATGACTGCGATGATAGTTATGGCTATCATCAACTCAATTAACGAAAAGCCTTTTTTCATAATGAGTTTTTATGGTTGTGTTAAACAATAACTTGCGACATCTCCAGCTTCTAGGGTGGCACAGAGAGTGTAGGTAGTAGCGGATAATTTTGAGTAGACGTATAAGTAGTCAGGATTTTTTGGATCTAATGGTACGATCGAAATATAATCGGGATCTAGTAAATCTTTGGTAGCTGGATAAGAGCCAAGTTCGGACCTATATGTCTCTAATGCTTGCCTGATTTGCTCTATGTCTGTTTTGCGTTTGGCGTCACGCGATAGTCTTAAAGCTCTAGTATAACTGACAGCTCCTACCGTAATAAGTATTGCAATGATGGCGATAACTACCAATAGCTCGATTAAAGTAAACCCTTTTGTTTTAGTCATAATTTATTGTTTGTTCATGGCACAATAATAATTGTTTGTACTAAGCTCTGACCACGCGCAGGCGCTAGTAGATGAGTTGCCATTGCCCATTTCCAGTGTAGCACAGACACAATATGTATAATTTGCTACGCTCCAGATGATGGGGGTACTACTATCTCTTGGGTCTTTTGGTTTGGAGCCACCTTCAAAGGCCGATCCTTCTACTCCGGTTGGATAGAGACTTTCTTCTGCAAAGTACTGCTCAAAAGCAGACTGGACATTGCCTATGATCTCACGACGCGCAGCGTCACGAGCTTGTTTTTGAGCGGTGATGAGATTGGCAACACCTATACTTGTGATAATTGCAATAATTGCAATAACTACCAATAGTTCTATTAATGTAAAGCCCTTTAATTTGTTCATATTTATTGAGCACAGACTAGATAATCTGTGGTTGTTTTGACCCCGATATAACTACTATAATTACTAGTACATTTGAGTTGAGATTCTGCTATGTCTGGATCTGAAGCATTTTCCAGTACAGCTATGATGAGATATTTATCATCACCAAGAGAATCATATTTGTAGGTTACTGTTGAGGTAGCAGTAGAAATTGGATCTTTGGGCAATGAGGACATGTAGATTGTAGATCCTACAGCAAATGGTGATCCCCAACTGGCGATGCTGATGTTGTCACTGCCGTCATCTGTGGGGAATTTTTTGGCGTCGTTGTAATAAAGACGTAACGATTGTTCTATAGATCTTAAATCTGATTTTCGCCTAGTGTCTCTGGCGCGAGATCTAGCTCCAGATAGATTGGTAGTAACTAAAGCCGTGAGAATCCCAATGATGGCAATGACAATTAGTAATTCTATTAATGTGAAGCCTTTTTTGAAAATATTTATCATAAATTGCTACTTGATACTTTGTAATTGCACGTGCTACCTGATCCTCCGCAGCCTGCGATAGGCGTAACTAAGAGATTGGGGTCCTGTGCGTTTTCTAGATGTGTGTATAGATTGTAGCCAGTCCCACTTGTAACATAGTAGTAGTTGTATCCGCCTGGATCAGATGGTAATTTGGCTGCATAGATGGTTCCGGTAGAATCTGAAAATATTTCTCCCCATGCACAATATGAAGGAGTTCCGGTAGGTTTGCAGACTATCCTGCCACTTGCATCAGAACTAGGGTATGCTCGATGGTCGTTGACGTAAGCTTCTAAGCTCTTGGCAATTGTTTGTAAATCGGATTTGCGCGAGATATCCTTTGCCTTGATTCTTGAGGTAGTAAAGTTGGCAAAGCTAACGGTGGCAAGGATAGCGAGAATCGCAATAACGATCAATAACTCAACAAGTGTGAACCCTAATTTATTCTTTATCATACGATCAGTATGGACAGTTTGACGAATGTCGTCAAGTTTGCAATGATAGAAGCATGATAAAAAATATTCGAACTGGTCAAATAGGGTTGTTACTTCTGGTTGTCATGGGAGTTGTGGTGGCACTTGTGCTATCTATAGCTTCAAAAAGTTTTTCTGATACTGTTTTGTCTAGACAAGAAAAAGAAAGTAGTACAGCTTTTTCTTTGGCAGAAACTGGAGTTGAGAATGCTCTGAGCTCTTTAGTTGGTAATCCCGACAATGCCACTAGAGAGTACACAATCTCAGAATCGTTGAAATATAAAGTTGCCCAGACAACTACTTTTGGCCTTTTTGTAAAGGAACTAGAAACTTCCCATCTTAACGTAGAGGGTTTTATTGGTGATATAAATATTTTTTGGACAAAGAAATCAGATTCATCCGAAAATATCCAAGCGTGTGTAGATGCGTCTGGTCAGGCGCCTGCAGCTATTGAGGTTTCGGTAGTTAGTGGAGCTGCTATAGATAGATATTATTACAACCCAAATGGCTGTTCTCCTTCTAATGGATTTGTTAACTCAATTGACGGAAGCCCAACTTATTTGAGTAAAGCAACAATTGCAATAAGTGGAGCGGATACTGTGAGGATTAGACCAATATATGCTGGAGCAACGATCTCTGTGTCTGGCATTGGTCTACCAAATCAATTGTATGTCATCAACTCTAGGGCAATTGGTGGTGATGCACAAAAAGAAATTGAACTAAAGAGAGGGCTAGATGCTCCTCCTACTATTTTTGATTTTGCAGTATTTAGTGCTGGAACGATAATAAAATGAGATACATTACTTAACAAGGAGATTACTGCCCATGACAGCATATTTTGGACTCGACATAGGATCTTCTAGCATAAAGGCTGTACAGACAACCATGATGGGAGCAAAAACATTTGGAGTTAATTCTGTTGGACTAGTGGTAAACCCTGCTGGATCTGTAGATTTTTCTAACCCAATAGTCTCTGACAAGTTGAAAGTTTCATTAAAACAGTTACTTGCAGATTTGAAAATCAAAGATAAAAGAGTAGTGGTATCAATATCTGAGTCAAAAGTTTTTAGTAGAATTTTGACAATGCCTTCTATGTCAGAAGCTGAACTAGCATCGGCTATTAAATGGGAAGCTGAGCAATTTGTCCCGATTCCAGTGAGTGAGGTTGAACTTGATTTTTCAATTTTACAACCATCAATTCCTGGTGAAGATAAAAAAATGTTGGTTTATCTCGTAGCTGCACCCAAAAAATATTTACAAGCTATGGTAGACTTTTTGACAAGCGTTGGTTTAGAGCCAATTGCTATAGAAAGTGAGATGGTGGCTGTATCTAGAGCGTTAACTTTTGGAGATACTGGAGCTACTACCCTCATCTTACACATGGGAGCTATGTCAAGTGTTTTAGCTATCGTGGATACTAACGCTTTGACTTTTTCATATGTTGTGGAATCTGGGGGAGTTGCATTGACCAGAGCTCTTGCTCAGTCTCTTGCTTTGCCCCTGCCCCAAGCAGAAGAATACAAGCGCACGTATGGTCTAGATGAAAATCAGTTGGAAGGTAAAGTTAGATCTGGCTTGTTGATAGTACTAGATACTATAGTTAGTGAAATGAGAAAAGCTATGGAATATCACTTAACTACCAGAAAATCTCACGTGTCTAGAATTGTGTTGTCTGGTGGTGGAGCGTATCTGCCATCACTGGGGTCACACCTATCTGGAGTATTTGGTGGTATAGAGGTCATTGTGGCTGATTCTTTTGCTAAAGGAAAGGTCAATAAAGGGGCGGTAATACCTAGAGAGAAAGCCGTGTATTCTGTGGCAACTGGATTATCACAAAGGATATTTTAAATGGTAGATATAAAAACAAATCTTCTTAAAAATAGAAGAACTTTGAGTGAAAAAGAATACCAAAAAGAACAGAATTATTTGCGCTTTTCGATAGTATCTTTAGTTGTGGTAGTAGTGGTTATTGTTGCTGTTTCAATTTGGAATTTTGTCTTGACTTCAAAACTTTCAAGTATTGAAAATTCCATAACATCTACAAATAAACAGATGCAAGGACTTTCTCAAGCTAGTGCTCAGCAAATATACTTGAAAAGTAGATTGAACTTGCTGACAGGTTTCTTGTCAGATCGGTCTGTGGCTAGAGAATCATTGCAAAAGATCTTGTCTACCGATATTGCGGGAACTCATTTATCAAATTTAGGATTTGTTGATGATGCAACTTTAGGTGTATCGTATGTGGCTAGTAATAGCGCAAATTTAAGTGATTTAGTGAAGTACTATGAAAGCGATACTGGCTATTACCCTCAAGTAGTAAGTACGGGAGTTTCTAGGGCTGACGATAGTAGTTACCAATTATCTTTATTATTAACTCTACCTAAGGCATCAAAATAATATGTGGTTGAAAACTCATCAACTATTGGTTAAAGCAATGACTGTAGGACTTGCTTCGCTATTGTTGCTTTTTGTAGCAGCGTTGCCAATATATCAAAATGCTAGCAAAATCCTGAATAAAGTTAAAACTAGATCGGCAGAATTGGACGCTGTAACCAACAAAGTTTCAATTCTTTCAAAGTTAGACCAAAATGTATTGCAAGATCGAATGAATACGATGGATAACGCTTTGCCGCCAAGGAAGGATATCCTTTTATATCTGGCGTCGATTGATGGATTGTCTAGTGAGCTTGGGTTGACTCTGGGTGGATTGTCGCTGACACCAGGCAATATTACTGAAGCAACTGAGTCTGCTAAAACTGTAAGCGCTAAAACTGCCACCAGAAAAGTGGCTGGATTGCAGAGTTTGGAAACAGAAATTAAAATGAGGGGAAATCAAGATAATATCTATACTTTTTTACGTACTATTGAAACGGTATTGCCTCTGATGCAAATTAATGATATTAAAGTGGGGCTCTCTGGGGGCAATGAACTTTCGTTATCATTGACTTTAGGTATGTTGTGGGCTGACGCTGGTACGGCAGATGTAAAAGGACCAATTACTCTTTTTGGTGCTGAGGAAGATAAGGTTTTTACACAACTGGCTAGTTACCGAAAATTTGATACTATTGCTGTGCCTATGGATACAACTTCTGGTAAGGCTGATTTATTTGCACCAATGGGAATTACACCTCTACAGTAATACTGCCATCATCTTCTGCAACAGGCTGTTGTGTTTCGACTGCCTGTTCGACGCGAGTGTCGACCCCTACGGATTCACCTGCCGGATGCATATCGTTTTCAGATACTACTGAGATGCGGATGTGGACGCCGCGTTGGATGGCGATGACACGCATGATGGTGCGGATGGCTTTGATGACTTTGCCTTCTTTGCCGATAATACGACCTACATCAGCTGGATTGACTGTAACTATATAGTTGGAGGTACCTTCTTGGTCTTCGACTTCGATTTTGACATCGTCTGGGACTGTAGTAATGTTTTTGAGGATAAAGGACAATATATCTTGCATGGAAGACTCCTTGTATATTTATTTAGTAGATTTGGTAGCTTTGGCTGATTTTATGGCAAGAGAGCGGACGGTATCTGTGGGTCTGGCACCTTTGGCCATCCATGACTCGTAAGCTTTGACATCTAGACGGAATTCTTTGGGCTTGGATAATGGGTTGTAATAACCGATATTGTCGACACTGCGTGTACCTGAGTTGGTTTTGTCTTCGACTACTACCACGTGATATTGTGGCTGAGCTTTTTTACCGATTCTGGTTAATTTGATTTTTAGCATAGTGCGTATTGTATCAGGAATGAGTAATCATCTCAAGAGTGCTTTTGGCAGCGTCTTCCTGGGACGATTGCTTGCTCTTGCCTTTGCCTATTTGATAAGCTGTACCAGCTATTACGACCTGCATGACAAATTCTTTGTCGTGATCTGGACCAGATTCTGAAATGAGTTTATATTCTGGAGTAGATTTGAAACGAGATTGGGCGATCTCTTGTAAAAGTGATTTGTTGTCTTTGTAGGTTTCGGATTTAAGGACTTCTGCGGCTTTTTGGAAAAGATGAGATTCTAGTATTTTGACACAAGTCTCAAAACCCAGATCTAAATAAACAGCGCCTAGAAAAGCTTCGAAAGTATCGGCTAGGATAGATCTATTGCTTCTACCTCCAGTTGCTTCTTCCCCCTTGCTCATGAGAAGTAGTTTGGAGAAGCCTAGATTGCTTGCTGTATCTCCAAGAGACTCGGTGCGAACTAAAGCGGCGCGCATATTTGTAAGCATGCCTTCTTGAAAATCTGGATAAGTGGCATAAAGAAAATTTGAGGTAGCCAGTTCTAGGACAGCATCTCCTAAATACTCCAGTCGTTCATTTGAATGTTTGTATTCATGCGATTCGTTTAAATATGATCTATGTACGAAGGCATTTTGGATAAGATGCTCGTCTTTGATCTCTAGGCCTAAGGTAGTTAGCAGTTTAGTTAATGCGATATTCATAAGTTTATTTGTTTTTTAATATAGTACCTAGGACACCATTGACAAAACTAGCAGAATTTTCAGCGCCATATTTTTTAGCTATTTCGACTGCTTCGTCGATGATGACTTTGACTGGTGTATCTGAGATTAGCAGCTCTTCTGTGGCAACTCTTAAAATAGCCAGATCGATACGATTGATATTTTTGAGCGGCCACTCTGGAGCGGCTTTGCTGATGTGATCATCTAGGGGACTAGTAAATCCTGGGATAAAACTAGATGCAAATAGCTTGGCGACTTTTAACTCGCGTTTTTTGTGTCTAGGGTCAGTTGATGTTTTCATTATTGATTACAGTTGGTACAGATGGTGTGGGATTTTTTCATTTGACCGCAGTTTGTGCATTTGACCAGAGTAGGTAGCGTCAATTTGATACTAGCTCTTCTCTTGCCTTGTCTGGCTGTGGACCATTTTCTTTTTGGTAGTGGTGTCATATCCAGCTATTTTAGCAGCTTCACTCGTTTCTTTCAATAACTCAGTATCATAGATGGAAGCAAAGTGAAGATTGAAGAAGCCGTGTTGGGACTCTCCAAAGAGTTCTCCAGGACCCCTGCTATCCAGATCATAGAGGGCCAACTTTTCCCCATTTATTTCACTGACGAAGTATTTTAGTCGTTCTTTAGCCAAAGATGATGATTTTTCGTGGGCAAACAACAAACAATATCCTTGTTTGTCCCCCCTACCTACCCTGCCGCGGAGCTGATGGAGCTGGGCCAGACCAAATCTTTCGGCATCCTCGATAACCATGATGTTGGCTCCAGGGATATCGATACCGACCTCGACCATACTGGTTGCAACTAGGATCTCTGTAACACCATCTCTAAAAGCTTTGAGATGACCTGTTTTTTCAGCTTCTTTCATCTTGCCATGCATAATATCAATGGTTTGGGTTGGGAAGCGATTCTTTAGATCTGTCTCTAGGAGTTTTAGTGATTTTTTGGGATCCCCTTCATTGTCTTCCGCTTCTTCAATAAGTGGTACTACGACAAAGGCTTGGTTTTGCTTTGTTGTGATCTCATTTTTGATCCAGTCCATGGCTTTGTCTCTTTGGGACTGATTTAGGAAGAAGGTTTTGATAGGTAGACGATTTTTGGGGAGTTCATCAAGGCGTGAGATATCCATGTTTGAGAAGATGGTCATAGCTAAGGTGCGAGGGATAGGCGTGGCAGTCATCATAAGGACATGGGGTGCAGGACGAAGAAGTGAAAGATACTCTCTTTGTTTGACGCCAAATTTGTGTTGCTCGTCTACGATGACGAGTCCTACATTTTCAAATTTGTGTTTGGGTGACAAGATGGCCTGGGTGCCTACGACTATATTTGCATCCTCGTCCCCTTTTTGAGTCGCGGTGATAAGAGAGACTTTAAGGGTCGGACCCATAAAGTTTTTGATAGAGGTATATAGCTGCTCGGCAAGAATTTGAGTGGGAGCCATGACTAGGGTGCGTTTGCCGGCTAGGTGTACAGAAAGGGCAGCTGAGGCGGCTACAAGAGTCTTTCCTGAACCCACTTCGCCAGCAAGGAGGCGGTGCATGGCGATAGGACGTGATAAATCGGCAGAGATCTCGCCCATAACCCTAATCTGAGCATTGGTTGGGGTAAATGGCAGGTTCGCAATCCAGTGTTCCAGTAATCCAGTGTCCCAGTGGAGAGGATCGGTGGCGACCTTGTTTAACTCGGAATTTTCTAGACTTTCTAGCTGGAGGGTATAGAGCTCGTCAAAGGCTAGACGGCGGATGGCTGACTCTAGATCTTCTTTGGAATCTGGGCGATGAATGATTTCTATGGCCGACCCCAGATCTATGAGATTGTGACTAGTACGAATATCATCTGATAGAGTTTCTTCGATCCTCTCCCCGTGGTCTAGGGCTGAGTAGATGATTTTGCGGATTCCTCCTGATTTGAGGGTGCCAAGGGTGGGATAAATTGGCATCATCTCGTCTTGACCTACGAAATCGTAATCAATTTTTTTGAGGGAGGGAGAAACAATTTGGCGGGTGCCTCCAAAGATGGTGAGTTGGCCGCGAACCAAATAGGTATCACCTGGTGAGACAGTGCGGACGATAAAGGGACTATTGAACCAGCGGAGAGTGAGGGAACCAGAGATATCTTTGAAAGTGGCGAGCTGGCTGGTCACGTGGGCACCATGCTTTGAAATAGGGCGAGATGATGTGCCTACCAAACTGACCCAGTCCCCTATTTGGGCATCTAGTACATTTGTCGCGTGGTATGTACGGTATGTGCGAGGGAAATGAAATAATAGATCATGAATAGTGTTGATTTCGTGCTTTTCTAAAACAGAGGCGATTTTATCTCCAATTCCTGGTATTTCTTTGAGTTGCATGACTCAATTGTATAACATGAGACAGTTAGTTCATGAAGAATGGAGCAAATGAGGAGGCAAGGAGGGCTACAGTAGCTACTGCGGTGATGATTGTCCATACTTTGCGCTGATTTTTAGTTAGAGTCATATCTTAGTTCCTCAAGTCTTTCAAGTTTATAAAGTCCATCAAGTTATTTTATAACAATTTTGCGGTAGGTGCGTTTGCCGAATTTGAGGATTTGGCCGGTGACTACTGCTTGTGGGTCAGACACTTTGACGCCGTCCACTTCTACCCCATTTTGCTCAAGTGTTCGCTTGATGTCGGCGTTACTTACTCCGAGCTCAGCAGATTTTAGAGCGTCTAAAATACTGGTATTTGGTAGTATCTTTAGTTCTGGCATTTCTGATGGAGCTGCTTTTGGTTGAATGACAGTATTATAGTGAGATTCTCCTATTTTGGCTCCAGCCTCCCCATGTAGTTGACGTGTAATGTCGTAGGCTAGACGTTTTTTGTTTTCAATAGGCTTTGAAGGATCTAAATTGGCTATTTCGTCCATGGGGATATCTGTAAGTAATTCGTAATATGTTGTGATCATATCGTCGGCCATAGACATTATTTTGGAATAAATTGTCTCTGGTTTATCGGTCAACCAAATGCAGTTGCCGACTGATTTACTCATTTTTTTGCCGTCGACACCATTAATCATAGGTGTAGTTAAGACAAATTTCTCTCTATCGTTCATTTTTCTTTGGAGTTCACGACCAATAAGCATGTTGAATTCTTGGTCTGTGCCACCTATTTCAAGGTCAACATCCATAACTACTGAGTCGTAACCTTGCAGTAAGGGGTACATGGTTTCGTGATACCAGACCACGTCACCTTTTGCGATGCGTCTTGTGAAGTTTTCTCTTTTGAATAGCTGGGTGGCACTGATATTGCTGCCTATTTTGATAATATCTTTGAGTTTGAGCTCTGTTAGCCAATCTCCATTTTGTCTAATTTTGACTAGATCAAAGTCAACTATTTTACTAACCTGTTCTTTCCAGCTTTTGATGTTTTCGTCAATTTCTTCTTGAGTGATGAGTTTCCTACCTGTATCTCTTTCAGATGGATCTCCTGCTAAGACTGTGCCAGTGCCAAAGAGAAAAATAACTTCGTGGCCAGCTCTGGCGAAGTCCATGAGCTTGCGAAAGCCTATGGTATGTCCAAGGTGAAGTTGATTGAAGGTAGGGTCAAATCCCTGGTAAAGACGGATTTTTTTGCCTGAGATCAATTTTTCTAGTCCTTCTTTGGAAGGAAGGATCTTGGCTACCCGACGTGTAAGTAGATCAGTATTTGTATTCATAATGATTATTGTACATCAAGTGATATACTCAAATCTATGCAAGATTGGCTGCGGACATGGAAAATGCGAAGTATGAGGACGAGGTCTAGATTTGGGCGCATGCGTTTTGATAAGCAATCAATCATGAAATACCTGGGTATGGCAGCTTTGTTTGGGACGATTGCAGCTATAGTGCTGATGTTTCTTATGTTTGTATGGGTATCTCGTACACTGCCTGATCCAAACAAGATCGTGCGACGCGACGGATTTTCTACTCGCATCCAAGACAGAAATGGGGCGACCCTTTATGAACTGTACCAAGATTATAATCGTATCCCTGTAAAGATCGCGGATGTTCCTAAAGTGATTCAGCAAGCAACCATCTCGATAGAAGATAAGGAATTTTATAGTCACCAAGGGTTTAGTGTGACTGGGTATTTGCGTGGGATAGTGCGACTAGTTACCACCGGACGTGCAACTGGTGGATCTACGCTCACTCAGCAACTAGTAAAAAATGTACTTTTATCCTCTGATCGCACGATCACCCGCAAGATCAAAGAGCTAGTTCTCTCCATGCAGATAGAGAAGAAATTCTCTAAAGATGAAATTTTGCAGATGTATCTAAATGAAGCTCCTTATGGTGGTACCGCTATAGGTATAGCGGCAGCAAGCGAGCGATATTTTGGCATAGAGCCAAAAGACTTGAGTTTGACTCAGGCGGCAATACTGGCTGGTATGCCACAAGCACCTTCACGTTACTCTCCTTATGGTAGTGATAAGCAAGCTTACGTAGCCAGGTCGACGGCAGTACTGCGTCGCATGAGAGAAGATGGATATATAGATAAAGCAGCTGAGGAGCAAAGTCTCAAAGAACTGCCAACTGTAGAGTTTAGAGCTCAGTCGGCGGCACTAAAAGCCCCACATTTTGTGTTTTATGTAAAAGATCAGCTAGTGGATCTGCTTGGTGAAGCGGTTGTAGAAGAAGGTGGCTATACAGTGACTACTACCCTAGATACCGAACTACAAGATTATGCGCAAACTGCGGTCAAAGATGAGATAGACAAACTAGAAAAGGTCCATGTTACAAATGGTGCCGCGATGGTGATGAATCCACAAAATGGAGAAATACTGGCGATGGTTGGTTCTAAAGATTATTTTGCCCCAGATTATGATGGTCAAGTAAATGTAGTCTTGTCACTAAGACAACCAGGGAGTGCGATCAAACCAGTAGTTTATGCTACTGCTTTTGCAAAAGGTTACTCCCCTTCTACTATGCTGCTTGATGTGCCTACCAAATTCCCTGGTGTTAAAGAAGGCGATTTTTATGAACCAAAAAACTATGATGGCAAATTTAATGGTCCAGTGCAATTGAGATACGCACTTGGTTCATCACTAAATATCCCAGCGGTAAAACTACTATCACTTGTGGGGCTAAAAGATATGCTATCTACTGCCTATGATATGGGCTTTAATACCTTACAACCTACCGCTGCCAATATGTCCAGGTTTGGCCTGTCTGTGGCACTAGGAGGCGGCGAAGTGCGTCTATTTGACCTAGTACATGCTTATTCTGCGTTTGCCAATGGTGGAGAAAAAGTAGAACCAGTTTCGATCATGAAAGTGGTAAAAGATGGTCGTACCCTCTATGAAGCTAAACAAGCACAAAAGCAAAGAGTGTTGACAGCCGATGTAGCCTTTCTTGTAAACAATGTACTGTCGGACAACAATGCGCGACTTATGACGTTTGGAGCTAATAGTTATTTAAATATGTCTGGAA
Organism: uncultured bacterium; assembly: GCA_903945195.1. Classification (GTDB taxonomy): domain Bacteria; phylum Patescibacteriota; class Microgenomatia; order UBA1400; family UBA12108; genus CAJAUT01. The sequence goes on along the minus strand of CAJAUT010000006.1, from coordinate 38,012 downwards.
AATCAATTGCTGTAAAAACTGGTACAACAAATGATAAACGCGATAACTGGACAATTGGGTGGTCTACAAAAGCAGTGGTTGGAGTATGGGTAGGTAACAATGATAACTCGGCTATGAAAGAAGTGGCGTCAGGCGTAACTGGTGCTTCCCCTATTTGGCGCAAGATCATACTTAAATCCTGGGAGAAATATAAAGGCGATGATTTTACTACCCCAGCTGGAGTCGAAGGTAGACAGGTGGATACTATTTCTGGATATCCAGAACATGATGGATATCCGACACGTGCCGACTTTTTTGTAAAAGGCTCGGCTCCGACTGAGCCTGATCCAATCCATACAAAAGTTAAAGTGTGTAGAGCTGATAACTCGAAACTAGCGACAGAGACTGATATAGCGCGCGACGACTATGACCAAAAAGAATTTTATGTGCTAAAACAAGAAAGTACTGCTTGGGTAAATGATATACAGGCCTGGATAAATGGCCAAAGTAATGACAAGTTTAAAGTGCCTACTGAATATTGTAGTGCTAGTACAGATACAGTCATAGGATTTGAAAAACCTGGAAACCATGAAAAGCTAAACAACACAACTTTTGAAGTGAGACTGCGTACTACTACATCTAAAGAAATAGAATGGGTAAAACTTTATGTAAATGGTTCACAAAGAGAAAGTTTTGGCCCAGAAAAATTAGTTAGTACTACTATCACTTTGGACAATAATAAGACTTATGAACTAAAAGGCGTGGTGAGAACTAAAGATGGACAAGAAAAGGAAACAACTTTAAACATTGGAATAAATGTAGACTGGAACGCTCCTACCGCTAGTCCGTCAGCAACCCCTTAAGATTTCGAGTTGATTTCTAGTTTATCTTTCAGAGTTTTTAGGATTAGATCTTTGTCAGAGTCTATTGATTTTGTACTACTGTCCCAAGACACTGAAATCAAATAATTGTGAGTTTTGTCATCCATGACGGTCATGGATTTACAGGAAATACTCTCCCACTCCCCTTTCACTGACTCAAGTGCTTTTAAAATATTTGAGTATTTTAAATCTGCTCTGACTAAGAGGGATAAATCAAGAGAAGTCGTGTGCCCATACTCAGAAATGATGCCTGTATATGGGGTCATATGTGAGATAAGAGCTGTGGTAACTAAGGTGTAGCTGACAGCATCGATTGTCCCTACAATATTGTCGTCTAATAAAATTTCGTATTTGTCATTTACATAATATTTAGTGATCCCCAGTGAAGAAAGTAAGGTGGCAAGTGAGTCTACTCCTCCCATGATGGTCAAAAGTCTTCCTTCTAAATAGGCTGTATTGTTTTTGCGGAAGACTTTGCCGATTTCAAAGACTAAAGCGTTTTTTATTTTGTGTTTTTTGTAGGTAGATAGCACATGAACTAACCCAGGGTTTAAACTGCGACGTAGAGCATTTTGATCGCTAGACAAGGCATTGGCTAGGACTACTTCGTCACTAAGCCCCTCTGAAGTAGTCAGCGAACTAGTGATATGTTCGTGGGCACCTTGGGCGACTAGTAAGTCTTTGAGTTTTTCTTCGAATCTATAAATAGCCGGGGTTAAATCCAATGGAACTGGAGTAGAAAGCGGGGTAAGTGGAATATTTGTGTAGTTATTGATACGCAAAATATCTGAGACTAGATCATCTTCGACTTCTATATCGGTGCGGAAATATGGGATCTCGACTGTGAGAGTATCCTCGTTGCTTTGTAGGATTTTGTACTCTAGAGATTCTAAGATTTTTGAGGCAAGACTCAGATTTAGATCCATGCCTGACAAGAGTTTTAGACGGGAGAGTCTAAGAGTCATGGTCTTTGGCTCAACTGGAACGGGATAGTAATCGTCGTTTGTGTAGTAGGTACCTCCTGCTAGCTCTAGGATGAGACCAGTGGCTCTGTCTAGGGCAAAGTCGATAGCTCTAGGGTCCAGAAATTTGTCGTTGCGAGAGACTGATTCGTTGAGTATCTTTATCCTACGAGAAGTTTTTCGAATAATTCGCGAATCGTAATTGCCAGAATCGAGGATGATGTCAGTAGTTGAGTCTGTAACTCCTGTGTTTCTGCCACCTACTATGCCTCCTATTACAGTCACCTCTCCACCTGAGGTTAGAACAAAAATATCTTTGTCTAATTTTACTTCGGTCCCAAGCAGTGTTGTAACTTTTTCACCATCTTTGGCTTGTCTAATAGTGATATCTCTGCCTTTGAGTTTGGCAATATCCTGAGCGTGCAAAGTTTGGCCGTATTCGATCATGACAAAATTTGTGATATCTACGATGTTGTTAATGGACTCCATGCCATAAGCTTTGAGGCGATCTACCAACCATGTAGGTGACTGGCCTACCTTGACACCTTTGAAGATCCTGGTCTCAAAACGTTTAACTACTGGGGTATCTACTTGGATTTTGATTTTTTCTTCTTCAGATACTTTTAGCCCAGGTTTGTTGTATAGTTTGGGGTAGTTGAGCTTGATCCCTTCAAAAGCTGAGAGATCGCGGGCACAGCCGAGGATGGATAGCCAATCAGAGCGGTCCATGCGATGTTCGAGATCTAGGACATTAGAATCATCAAGTGGCTTGTCCAGCATGAGGCCTAGCTGGGTGAAGCTAGTGGCTAGATCCTTAGCTGATTTATCAGAACTCACATAATCTTTAAGCCAAATTAGTGGGATTTTCATAGATATGCTATTTCACCTCCGTAGAGTTTGCGAATGTCTGTAATGCCGTATTTGGACATGACTAAACGATCTAGTCCCATGCCAAAGGCAAAACCTGAATAGATTTCTGGATCAATACCACATGCTTTTAAAGTATTGTAGTGAATCATGCCTGACCCTAGTACCTCGACAAAACCGCGGAATTTGCAGATTTTGCAACCAGATCCATTGCAAAATTGACACTGCATGTCCACACCCATTCCAGGGCTAACTTCGGGGTAATATTTGTAGCGGAAACGAAGTACAACATCATCACCAAATAAAAACTGGTGGAATTTGGTGAGGGTATCTTTAAGATGCCCGATGGTAATACCTTTGTCTACTACAAACCCTTGGTACTGGTAGAAGAAGGCGGCATTGGTGAGACTAGTGGTTTCGTTGCGATAACATTTACCTGGAACTACGACTCGCATGGGTGGCTTGTGGTCACTAAGCATGCGAGTCTCGACTGAAGAAGTGTGGGTGCGCATGAGTAGATTTGGTTCTTCGATAAATAGAGAGTCCTGCAAGTCTGTGGCGGGATGACCTTCTGGCAGATTGAGACGGCGGAAGTTGTACTCGATATCTTCGATTTCTGGTCCTTCGCCGATAGAAAATCCTTGGCGCGTGAAAAACTGGTTCATCTCGCGGATGATCTCGGTTGTGGGGTGGAGGCGACCGATGGGTTTGACGTGACCTGGAATAGTTAAATCAATCGAGAAATGGGATGTGAGAAGTGAAAGGTCTTTTTTCTTTTGTTCGATTTGAGATTCCTGGGATTTTTTCAGTTCGTTTAAGACTGGACCGTAGGTCTTTTTGTCCTGCAAGGCCAGGCCTTGCAGGCTCTTTAGTAGCTCTGTGGTGATACCCTTCTTGCCGAAGTATTTGAGGTAAAGAGCGTCTAGATCTGAAGAAGATTTGACCGTATCTAGATCGTTTGCAAAAGTAGTGCCTGATTGCGATATCGAGCTATCGATATCTGTAGGTGAGGCGGTTCGATGGCCCGCCTTGACGCGAGGCAGGTTCGAACCATCGAACTTTTCTATTATGACTGGTTTAGATAATGGCTCTGCGACTAGATAATGAATCAAAGTAGAATTTTCAGCGTGCTCTACCATACCTACTGTGATCGGCCAGATAGCCTCTCCAGATTTTAGTTGAGTGCCTCCATCTGGGACGTGATAAGTATCTCCAATACTCAGTACTCGTAGTTTTTTGCTGGTTGGGAGTTTTTCTGGGATCCAATTGGACATGGTTTTTAGTTCTTCTAGTGTGACGAATTGGGTTTTGATGGAGGGTTTTAAAACGACTAGGGTTGTGAGCTCAGAATTTAACTTGGTTAGATCTAGATCATGAATTCCCTCGTATTCTACAAAGAGTTTCTTACCTATGCCGTGCATACCGCGAATTGGGACGAGAGTAGGATATATCTGTCTGACGATTAAATCTACTAAATGTCCCGCAGTGTGTAGCTGCATATTTTTGAGGCGGAGTGGCCAGTCGATCTCCAGAGTTACTTTGTCCCCTACTGTAAACTGTCCGTTAAATGTACCAACATGTTTGATCTCTCCACCATTGTATTCGACAGATTTGACATGTAGCTCCGCAGATATAGATTTGATAGTACCTTTATCTGATAGCTGACCGCCACCTTGGGGGTAAAAAACTGTTTGATTGAGGATTAGATAGTTACTTCCTACCTCTACCACCTGAGCAGTGGCGGTAGTTTGGTAGGAGTCTGATAAATACAATGCTTCTGTCATAAGATTATTGTAACATCATGATAATGGTTTACTTAGTGGTCTTTCGCTATGATCTACGCCAGGATGAGTTGCTCTATGTACTGCTTCTTCTGCAGATATCACCCTGGACAATGCGTGAGCTATACGTGATACTAGATTTCCAGAGGCTGATGGCACAACTCCTTCATTTAGTAGTGCAGATAGTTTTTCTAAGTCATTCCCGTTCGAGTCTGGTGTGACTGTATTATTAATTATTATTAATCTTTTTTCTTTCATAGTTTCCTTAAATTTATATGTTTGTAATTGCGGGGCAAAAAAATACCCCGCTGCTTTGCGGGGTGGTTTGGGTAAAAATCTTTGAAAAGTTTACGCTACAAACGCCCCGCTTTTAAAGGGGGTAAACCCGCCTAGACTCGAGCTAGTCGAGGCTGGTGAGCTTTTATTTTCAAGTTTGGTGACGCGATCAGCTGTTTCTCCAGCGAGTAAGGCAATTTCGGCGAGGGTTGCAATGATCTCTTTAACATTTATATCAATACGATTGACTGTGATTGTAAGCGCTTCGACCTTCGAATCGAGTGTGGAGACCTTGGAGTCCAGCGTGGAGACCTTCTCAAGTAGTAAGTCTAATTTTTGATCTGAAGTTAGATTTTTAGGTGTCATATAGTTTTCAATATACCCCCTAGATACGCCAAAAGCAACCTTCCAGTCAGCAAACCCTTATTAGTGGGAATGTGCGGATGGTTGCTTCTCGCAAATTGGAACTATACACTATGAGTCTATGAAACGCAAGCCCCACTTTGTCGGTAGACTACGCTAGGGGCACGGGGGCAAAATTAACCATTGATTTGTTTGACGACTTTGGCAAAGGTGTCTGGATCTGTTACTGCCATGTCAGCTAGGATCTTGCGATCTAGGATGACATTCTTTTTAGTCATGGCATTGATGAAGCGGCCATAAGTGAAAGTGGCGTCAAGTGCGCGTAGAGCGGCATTGATACGGACAATCCAGAGTGTGCGGAAGTTACTTTTGCGATCTTTGCGACCTTGGAAGGAGTAGTCAAGAGCGTGGAGATAGGCTTCGTGGGCCACTTTCCAGAGGCGATGCTTGGACATGCGGAAACCTTTGGTACGATTTAGGACTGCTTTGTGGCGTGCTCTTTTGGCTGGACCGTTTGTGACTCTACTCATATGTTTAGATTAATCCTAGTATTTTTTTAATGCGACGTGCGGTTCCACCCGTGAGGAATTTGACTGCTTTCATACGACGAATTTGAGCTTTGCCTTTGTGAGCTCTGCGATGACGCATGTTTTGAGTGCGGCGGATAACTTTACCGGTAGCTGTCACTTTGACACGTCTAGTAAGTGATCGCTTGCTGCGTCTTTTGGTTGATTTCATATTTAAGCTTTCTTTTTTGTCGGGTTTAAAATAAGAAATAGCTGCTTACCCTGGAGCTTGGGAGTTCCATCAGAAGTAGCTATACCCTCAAGTGCGGACATAATTTTTTTGATTAAATCATGTCCAAACTCGACCTTTGTAATTTGGCGACCTGAGAATTTTACCACAATCTTGACTCTGTCGCCATCCCCTAAAATATCCTTGATCCTCTCGAGTCTTGTATCCATATCTCCAGTCCCGATAAAGGGTGAGAATCGAATTTCTTTAATCTCTACTTTACCGCTAGCGGACTTTGCATCGCGTTCTTTTTTGGCTTCTACATATTTGAATTTTTTAAAATCGATGACTTTGGCGACAGGAGGCTTTGCCATAGGAGCGATTTCTACCAGATCTACGCCTCTGTCGTGGGCGATATTTAGAGCTTCGATGCGAGACATGATCCCGATCTGTTTACCGGTTTCGTCCACAACGCGGAGCTCTGCTGCTTTGATAAATTGATTGATTGCCGTAAATTTCATGAGGTTATTATAGCTTACTTATGATTTCCTGTTTGATTTTGGCTATAGTTTCGTCGAGATTTAGAGTGATCTGCTCACCTGCTCTATTTTTTAGGGTGATGGTTTTGTTTTCTACTTCTTGTTTGCCCATGATAGCCATGTAGGGCACTTTTTGGTCGCGAGCGCGGACCATCTTTTTGCCTAAAGTATTTGCTGATTCGTCGATCTCTACCCTAATTCCCTCTTTTTTCAGGGCAGTAGCGATAGTCTTGACGTATTCTAGCTCGTGCTCAGAGATAGGTAGAAGAGTTACTTGGATAGGAGATAACCAGACTGGGAAAGCGCCGGCATAATGTTCGATTAGAAAAGCCATGGTGCGCTCAAATGCTCCTACGCTACTGCGATGGATGACGATAGGCTCTTGTTTGGCACCTGTTGAATCTATATAGCTAAGCTCAAACCTCTTGGGCATGACAAAGTCGTACTGGCAGGTAAAGGCAGTTTCTTCTTTGCCTAAAGCATTTTTGACTTGGACGTCGATCTTTGGACCATAGAAAGCAGCTTCGTCTTCTGCCTCGTAAAATGGAGCTTCTCTGGATTTGAGCACGTTTCGAAGGATTTCTTCTGCGTGGTCCCAAGCAGCATCATCTTTAAAATATTTTTTGGTATCTTCGCGCTTGCCAAGAGAGAGACGATAGCGGAAATCTACACCTTTGACCATACCAAAAATCTGGTTGATGTACTCGATCAAATCTAATACCCCGTTTATTTCATCTGTGGCTTGATCACGAGTTGCGATGATGTGGGCGTCGGCGAGACAGAACATGCGGACACGCATCAAGCCTGAAAGTTCACCACTTTTTTCATATCTAAAGAGATCAGCTAGTTCGGCGTAGCGTACAGGCAGCTCTTTGTAGCTTCGTGGACGAGAGTCATATAGCTGGAAATGATGAGGACAGGTCATGGGACGTAGGATGAGCTCGTCTTCGTCGACAATCATGGGCGGATACATTGTGTCTTTGTAGTATGGGTAGTGGCCGCTCTTTCTATAAAGATCTACTTTGGCTAGAGGTGGGGTAACTACATGTTGATAGCCTCTCTTTATCTCTTCGTCGACCACGAAGCGTTCTAGTTCGCGTCTGATGGTGGCCCCTTTTGGAGTAAGCATAGGGAGGCCTTTGCCTACTAAATCTGAGAAAGCAAATAGATCTAACTCGACTCCGAGTTTGCGGTGGTCACGTTTCTTGGCTTCGGCGAGCTGATTCACATAGGTATCGAGATCTTCTTGGCAATAAAAAGCAGTGCCATAGATGCGAGTAAGCATTTTGTTTTTCTCGTCGCCTCGCCAATAGGCACCAGCTATGGAAAGGAGTTTGAATGCTTTGATCTCTCCAGTACTTGCAACGTGAGGACCTTTGCAGAGATCTACCATAGACCCTAGCTTGTTTGGTTCACCTGTCCAGTAGACTGTGGCTTTTTCACCTTTACCCTCGATCGCATCCAACCATTCTAGTTTGTATGGATTGTCAGCAAATAGTGTGCGAGCCTCAGCGATATCGATTTCATGCCTGGTGATAGGGAGATTTTTTTTGATGATCTCTCCCATGCGTTTTTCGATCTTGCCAAAGTTGGCTGCAGTTACGGTAACTGGTTCTCTACCATCTGGGGTAGCGTCAAAATCAAAGTAGTATCCTTCATCTGTTGCAGGTCCCATGGCAAGATGGATACGTGGGTAGAGTTCTTTCATCGCTTGGTGCAAGACGTGTTCGGCACTGTGGCGCATGGCTAAGAGCTGATCTGGTGTATGTTGTGCCATAAGTGGGCGGTGCAAGGATCGAACTCGCGACCTCTACAATGTCAATGTAGCGCTCGTACCAACTGAGCTAACCGCCCTGGACAAAGTGTATTTTAACAGAAAATTATTGAAAAGTTATTCTTAACCGGCACCCATTTGGACGTTGCGCTCGGAGGACTGTGAGTATTTATTGCCTTGGGCGGCTGTCTGGGTCCAGAAATAGCCTTTACCTTTGCGGTTTGAGGACATTTGAAGCCAGGCAGAGCTGTCTTCGAGACTCTTGCGCATAAACTTGATCCAGGTTTTGAGTTTTTGGAAGTAATTGAGGTGATAGACTCCCCCACCCACGATGTTGTCCATCATGGCTTGCTCAATTTGGTTTTCGACTTTGCCCATGGTAGCTACGAGCATCTGTAGCTCTTGTCGGACACCATCGATTTCTTTTTTGAGACTTTCGTCGGCATAGGAGAAAAGAACTTTGTTTTCTAGGTGCGAAGGAGCGTGGCGAGCACGCTCTTGCATCTTGGCTTCTTCAGCGGCGGCATTTTCGCGCTCAGTAATGTATTTTTCTAGATCTGGATTGATAGCTTGGTCTGGAGTAGTAGGCATACGACCTGTAGAAGCACTGCCTAGGAGTTGATCAAAGATACTTTGAGCGGTCCCTTTAACTACATCATTTTTGAGTGATTTCATGACTGAGCCACCCATGTCGCGCATGGATTCGACAAAACTATTGTTGTTGGTGGTTTTAGAAGTCTGCTTTTGAGCAGGCTTGGAGTTTAGTGGTTTAAAGTTTTTGAATGGATCGTTTGTCATATGTGTATCCTACTTACACACGGAGTATCCTATAATGCGGCTAGGATGTCAAGTACCTTGCGTTTTTGGATGACGTATTTGGCGTATGACTCCTGCCCTTTTTGAGGTTTGAGCTCTGCCACTTCGGCTTCTGTGACTTCTGGTTTTTTGAGTTCAATTAGTTTTTGGAGGATAAACTCGAGTCTTAGATTGGAAACTGCTGATTTTTTGTATTCATTTACCAGATCATCGGTAGATTTCTTGATGGACTTGGCGTAGTCTTCGATACTAAGCTTTAGGGAACTAAGCTGTTTGGCTAGACGCTCTAGGGCGGATCTGGTTTCTTCGTCAACTAAGACTGGTGCCACCTCTATCTTGGCTTTGTCTAGGAGTAAGTCAAATATGGTATTGAGCTTTTCGTCTTTGACCTCCTCTGGTTTGGCGTCTTTTTTGGGTTTAAATTTCTTTAATCCCGTCTGGACATACTTCTCGTAGTCTCCCAGATCAATTGTAGGGGCTATGGCTACGGTCACGTCCATAACCCAATCTTTACCATCTTCCATGCTTTTGGGGTTCACGTGGGGGTCTATGAGGGGTACTAGCTTGTGTTCATGGATCACTTCTGAGTAGGCAGGTGATAAAACGTGGTTTAAGACATGAGAGAGCAATCTGGACCTGTCTGTCTGGGCTTCTACCATCTTGGCTGGGGCTTTGCCTGGACGGAAGCCTTTGATGCTGGCGGTTTTGACTACTTCTGCAAGTGCATGTTCGTATTCTTTAGCAATAGTTTCTTTGGGGATGACCATCTCAAATGAGACTGTACCATCTGGTTTTTGAGTGATTTTTGTCATATTTGCTGAATTATAACATGATGTGTAATAAATTTAGCTTTGTTACGGCTACATTTATATATATTATTTATTTATAGAGGAAAATGTATGAAAAAATTAGTAGTTGCTGTGTTCTTAGCAGCTGTTTCGATAATTGGTATTAAAGGTGTTAGGCATGTATCAGCCATTACTACAGATCTTTCTCCAAGTGTTTCATATTTTGTAAACGGAATCGATGGAGCGTCTTCAATTGTTACCGCAAATGCAGGTGATACCTTAAATATTACATGGAGCGCGAATAATGTGGCGTATTGTAAAAAATGGGGAGTATGGGGTGCTGGTGAAGTCCTTGGTGGCTTGGCAGGAACAGATCTAGCTGTAGCTCCTTATCCTACTGTAGTTACAGGGTATAACTATGAAATAGATTGCTATGATGCATCTGGTGCCCTATTGGTACAGGGAGGTGCACAAGTAAATGTAAACCCAGCCGTAGTGTCGCCATCTCCTACGCCAACTCCTGCACCTAGTGCAGTTGCGGTGAAATATAAGGGAGAAGGTAAAATAGTAGAGTTTAATGTTGACTACTTATTAGTAGGTAATACTAAACTGCTAATTTCAGCAGAGACAAAAATTAAACTTATTTCTGGATCTATTGCTGTTGGGAAGATTGTCAAATGGCAAGGAACATCCACTACTGGATCTAGTTTGGTAAGTGGTACAAGACTAGAAGTACAGTAATCTTAAAGTTAAATATAGATAATTCCCTTTCATGTAATACATGGGAGGGAATTATTTTGTGCCGAGGACGATTTTTATTTTGAACCGCTTTCTAGCGTTTCGTCCCAATACCTGATACATTTTACCAGAATGATGGAAGATTATACAGTTGTAGGAGAAGAAAATGATCACAAGAAGTAATCTTCATCGCTAGTCTATTTATTGGATATGTTTTTAAATACTTTTGCAAAATCTGTCCATGGCAAGATTATTTTGTCCTTAATTGTAATCTTTTCACTTCCACCATAGATTATATATCCGGTAATTCCTTTGACTATCTCGTTCCAATAATTTAGACCTTTTGAAAATTCAGGACTGTAACTTGCGGATGATTTTATTTCTACAGGTAATTGTGTACTTCCACTGTCGATTATTAGGTCTACTTCGTTGCCATGATTGTCTCTGAAAAAATACAGTTGTGCAGAAATTTCATTATTATTAATTTCTTTAACAAATTCAGAAACTATAAAGTTTTCAAAGATATTACCTATTAGATAGTGAGATTGAAGTATCTTTTTGTCATGAATATTAAGTAAAGTAGTCAATAAGCCTGTATCGTAAAAATAGAGTTTTGGTGATTTTATTAACCTTTTACCTACATTTTTAAAATATGGTTGTAATCTATAGACCACATAACTTGCTTCCAAAATAGAAATCCAGTCTTCTGCTGTGTTTGGAGAAATTCCTGCATCAGTAGCTAGAGAAGAAACGTTAAGGAGTTGTCCTACTCTCCCTGCAAGTAAAATCATAAATTTTTGAAATTGGGATAATTCACTAACATTTCTGATCTGTCTAATGTCTCTTTCTGTGTATGTAGCTATATATTGTTTAAAATATGTTTTTGGTGACACATCCCGGGTGTATATACTAGGATATCCACCTTTTAAGATCTGATTAAATCTATTTTTGATGAGAAATTTAGATTTTGCTAGTTCATCAAAACTTAGAGGTAATACTGTTTGATACGCTGCTCTTCCTGCAAGGGTTTGCGAAACTTTTTCTGAAAGTAATAGGTTTTGTGATCCGCTGAGTAGAATACTACCCATTTCCTGTCTTTTATCAACCAAAACTTGAATATGAGACAAAAGCTCTGGGAATCTTTGTACTTCGTCAATAATTATATCTTTAGGATTGTCTCTGAAAAAAGTTACAGGATCGTCCTTAATAATTTGTAAAGTTATTGGATCTTCCAAGTTAAAGTATTTATTTTTTGGAAAATTGTGTTGTAAAAATGTAGTTTTTCCTGATTGTCTTGGGCCGGTAATAACCACAACAGGAAAACCTTTTTTTAATTCTAAAACTTGTTGTTTGATTGCTCTATTAATATACATATTTTTATAGCTTTATATATTAAGTTAATAATACACTTTCTGTGCAATTTTGCAATCGTACTGCAATATTACACAATCTATTTTCGTTAGCTATTTTGTCAGAAATTTGATTTTTCGAAATTATCAATCCAGGATTCTGCTAAATACTTCAAATTTTCAAGTTGTATTTCTATTTCATTATCTGACATGCTGACGGCGATTTCACCAAGTATTTCTCTAGCTTCTGTAATTGATAAATGAATTTTTGTCACGTCTTGACCCATAGTTGATTCTGGTATAGGGCTAGGAAATAAAATGGTTCAAGTCCTGTCCTCCTGGTCAATAATTTTGTAACAAAATATCAAAATTATTGTATTTGCATATTGTCTACCAGGCACAGAAATATTTTCTTTGCTGATATTTTGCTATCTCTTCTAGTGCGGAGGACGATTTTTATTTTGAACCACTCTCCGACAATTACCTAGTGCATTTTATCAGGTTAATGGATGTTATCAATCAACCTAAACTCGATTACAACCCCTCTACACGATGAAAAGACCTTGTCTTCTCATTTTCTCACTGACTCGGAGAAAAGCCAGAACGAGGTAATTATCGAAAGTCCGTTCGTGTATAGGCAATAGATTATATTGGTGCCATCGGGGGTTTGTTTTATTGTTCTTTGTTCGGCTTTGTCAATTGTGAATATTGTTTGTATACTTTTTATATGACATTTGGAATTGAAAGCGGATATTTAATTGGTAGTCTGATTCTGGGAATACCGTTTGTCTGTATCTATATTGCACGAAAGGATCTACGACGGGAAATGCTGTTAGGAGGATTACTACTGCTGCCGTTTGCAATATTTGCACCGTTTTATATACCTGAATACTGGAATCCTCCATACTATTTCCGGCAGGTACTTCCATTTGCCCTGGGCATAGAAGATTTTATATTGTTTATCTTTTAGGTATTCGATAGTGTTAATTTAATGATGATGATCAATATCTTCTTCGTCAACTTTTATGGCTAACGCAATTCGATGTGTCTCATCGAAGTTTATGTCTTTTGTAACACCTCTCTCCATTCTTTTGTACCGTCTTAAATCAATTTTTGACCTAAGTGCAACTTGTTCTGCAGATAAGTCCTTCCATTTTCGACAGTCTCTTATGTTCCTACCAATTTTCACCCAAATTGGTGCATCAACCCATTTAAGATATTTTCGCATGATCAGTTTCATCTCCTTTCCAAAAAAGTAATTCATTTGAGGATATTTCTAGACCATGCACTAATTTCACGATCAGGTTAAATGTAATCCTAGCTTTGCCCGTTTCAATTCTACTGACATATGTTCTGTTTAAATCAGCGGCTACAGCTACATCAACTTGCATAAATCCCATTTGTTGTCTGATTGTTCGCAAGTTCTGGCCAATCTGCTCGTATGTTGTTTTACGCTTTAACATGGTGGTAATTTAACAGATCTTTTTTAAAGATGTGTGCTAGTTGGTTATAGTTTAGGTGTTTTCTTCCCTAACCCCTTGACAGGTGCTAAATATTGGTTTAGTCTGTATATATTAAGTCACACATACTAATGACTATATGACTACAAAACAAACTATTCTTTCAGCCAAGCAGAGCGAGTTACTCGAGAATTTGATCGTAAAACATAGCCAGATTGTTACATTTGACCAAATTTACGATGAAGCTAAGGTGAACTGGGATTACAAGCAGGCTAAAAACTTGATTACCAAACTAGTCAAAAATGGCTGGCTTATTAGAATTAAACGTAGTCTCTATGCCATTTCTGACTTAAGTACCAGAGGGTCACTATCATTAACCCCCTCAACAGTAGCCAATTTATTGGTTTCTGAGTCCTATGTTTCATTTGAGTCTGCCTTACAGCAGTACGGTATGTTTGACCAGCTAACAGACAAAACAGTTTCTGTTTCGTTAAAAAAATATAAGTCAGTTGTTTTGCACTCCGTTGAATATTCCTTTATCAAAACAAAAGCCGATTATTACTTTGGTTGGAAAGAAATAAGTATAGATGGTCACCTTACCCGTATCGCTACTCCGGAAAAGGCTTTAATAGATATAGTAAATTTTCATAAGAGCCAATATTCAATTGACTTGGTTATCGAAAAACTACTAGAACACAAAAAAGATTTAAATATCGATCTACTTAATGAATATATTGCTAGGTTTTCACTAACCACAATTAAAATTTTTGGATTATTGTTTGATCTAATTGGGTTTGACTCGAAAACGCTATATGAGACTGTGAAGAGTAAAAGTGGAACTCATTGGATGATTCCAGGGGACACGAAGTTTAATGCAAAATGGCGCCTATACTACAATCCTTATTTTGAAAAATACCAATCAAAATGACCTCACCTCTGATTACGCGCAAACAATTGGAAATAATCAGTAGGAAGACACTACATTATCCTCTTCATATCGCTGAAAAGGACTACTTTTTAGCAATTGTAATGCAGATTATCTCAAAATCTACTTTGGGGAAAACCTTAATCTTTAAGGGTGGTACGGCACTACATCATTGTTATCTCAGCCAATATCGTTTTTCCGAAGATTTGGATTTTTCGTCAAACAAAACCAATCTAACTCTCGAGGTTGTACGGGGAATGTTTACCGGGATTGATTTCTTGGCAATCAAGAAGGATTTTTTATCAAACGCAACCATTAAATTAGAAAAACTCCAATATACTGGCCCGCTCCTACAGCCTAATTCACTCAAGGTTGAAATAGATTTCTTGCAAAATGTTTTACTTCCACCTCAAAAGATGAAATACACTAATGTTTGGGGTTTAGATTTTGAAGTAAACGTGATGGATATTAAAGAAATATGTGCTGAGAAGATTCGAGCCACAAATGATCGGGCCAGATACAGGGATTTTTATGACCTCTATCTCATCCTTAATTCTTACAAAATTGATTTGGCTGAAATCATAAAGTATATTAAACAAAAAGAAATCAGACACACGATCAATAAAGCCAACATCCTTAATAATTGGTCAATTATCGGTACGCAAAAAGAGCAAGAAATGCGTCAAATTTTTTATTCTCGGCAAGTAGACGATACTCAAATTAAAAAAATGATTGAGAATTTACCGTTGACTGAGATTATTTCTTCTGATCAAGAATAGACTCTTAAGCTAACTGTTTTTATAGATTATCCAATCAGAGGCTCTCCAGACCGCTTTAGACGGGGTAAACCGCAGGATTGATAATCTGATAGCACTCAAGATTTCTCCAGAGAATGATGGGAGTTTACTGTCTGATACTGAGTTTGCGGATAGAAAGCGGGAGCTGATGATAGAGAAAGATAATATTACTCAACAGTTAACGCACGCTAACAAGAATGGATCTGATTGGGCGGATATCGCAAAGGACTCATTTGAGTTTGCGCTACTGGCAAATCAAAGGTTTGAAAACGGTGACTCAGAGGACAAAAAAGTCATTTTCAAGGCAATCGGCTTGAACCCGATCTTACTAGATCAAAAACTGGAGTATCAGCCTAGATTTATCTTTTTGAAGTTAAAGAAGGGTGCAAAAGAGAGTAATGATAAAAGTGGACCGCTTGAACCCGAAAATAGCTCGTCAAATCGGGATAATTTGAAAAGCTATTTAAAAAGTTCTGTATGGTGCCGAGGAGAGGACTTGAACCTCCATGCCGTAAAGCACACGCTCCTAAAGCGTGCGTGTCTACCATTTCACCACCTCGGCTAATACAAGAAAGATTATACCCTTTCAAGTATGATTTGCTTATTAACTTGTGTATATACCATTTCACCTGCCCGCAGTGCTTACGCACAAGCGTTGCAGGCGGGCCACCTCGGCTAATACAAGAAAGATTATACCCTTTCAAGTATGATTTGCTTATTAACTTGTGTATATACCATTTCACCTGCCCGCAGTGCTTACGCACAAGCGTTGCAGGCGGGCCACCTCGGCTACTTAGTGGAGATTATAACTCAATTGGGAGAGCAGATACAGGTACTTCTGCATTTTTGATCTTATTCATGAAAAACTTGGTGTGCATAATCCAGCCATCTGTAGAGACAGTGTTGTAGGTGTGAGCGATAGACTCGATAGAGCTAATATTGTACTTCTTGGCTAGGCCAGAAGCCACGCCTTCTATGGAATCTTCTAGGGATTTAAAGCATAGCTTGTTGTTGCCGTAGATACCCCAACCATAAGGGTTGTTGCACTGGTAAGGCATGCGTTTGGCAAAGCTAGATTCGGTGCCAGCAATAGCGGCCATGAGAGTCCAGTCTAGACCATATTTTTCGGCAGTACTGATAAGTACATCTTCTAGGCCTACCATGGGTGAGTTGTATTTTGAAAGTACAACGCGCATTTGCTCAGCACGTAGATCGTGTTCAACTGCTGAAACTTTTTTTGTACCAGATATAAGTAGGATTAAGGTACAGATCACTAGGACCAATGTTTTATTCATAGTCTGCGGATATTACCACAGACTATGGGATTGTCAATACGTGAGATTTACTCTGGAGTTACCAAGATCCTGTCCTGAGTTCTTCCAGGAATTGGTTTACTCCCTTGGCCCAGGCTCCACCAGGGGAAGTAGGATTGTATTTGGTCATGATCTCATCTGGAGTTTTGAGGCCGTAGGCGACATATTTTTCAGCTAGACCTGAGACAAAAGTATTGATTCCTTCGTTCCAACTGTCGAAGCAGAGTGTGCCTGCAGAGTGGATGCCCCAACCCCAGGCATTGTGACAATCTGGTGGCATAAGTTTGCCTAGATTGGATTCTTGTTGGGCGATGGCAACTACGAGATAGGGATCTAGATTGAATCTATCTGAGACTTTGACGATGTAATCCCCCATCCCTGCCATGGGTGAGTCATAATGAGCGAAGTATTTGTTGATCAGTAGAGGTCTGGCATCTTCTTTAGCTAAAGCTGTTCTGATCTCGAAAGCTACTCTAGGTAGGGCTGCAAAAGTGACTCCTTGAGATTTGAAGTCTGTGACTTCTTGGCGGATGAGACCATGGATACCACGAGTTAGGGAGATATGAGAGTAGGTAGTAATAGATAATACTAGCGTGATGAGAGTAAGCGGGAACCACAATAGAACCTTTAGAAAAGACTTCATTTATATAGCTTACAGCAAACGGCTTACGGCGTACAGTTTTAGTCTTTGTCCCAGACCAACCACTTTTCTTCTACTTCTTTTTCTAGGTTTATTTTGTGATGCTTGGCCAGGAGTAAGACATGGCAAAAAACATCAGCCATCTCTTTGTGAAAATCTTCAACGATCTGTTCTTTGGTTTTGTCTTTTTGACGACCTCTGCCTGTCATCATGAGGTAACTTTGGATGAGCTCTCCCATTTCTTCCTGGAGTTTGAGGATGTACCAGTTGCTATCGCGACGTATCCCAAACTTTTTGGCGTAGATATCTGAGACCTTTTTGACTTGTCTAGTGACTTTGTGGACGTTCATGAGAGATATTATATACTGAAGATCATGAATATTGCGGTTGTGTATAGTCTACCTTCAAAAAGAATACTAGCTACCCAATATGGCGAAACGGATGAAGACTCTAGAGTAATTGCAGAAAAGGTGGTACTAGGGCTAGCTGCAAATGGGATGACTCCTAGCATCTATGTAATTCAAGAAGATAATATTGAAGCTATTTTAAATATCAAGGCAGATGTGATATTTAATTTGATAGAGTGGAGTGGGCATGACATATATTTGAGTGAGAAAGCTTTTGATTGTTTCAAGATGCTAGATATACCCGTGACTGGTGCGAGTAAAGAGTTGTTTGTACTTAGTGGTGACAAATCTAGGTTAAAGACGGAGTTACAAAAATATGGGTTCCCTACCCCGCGTGGCAGATATTTTGAGACAGAACAAGAAGATATGCAGTTGGATCTAGATTTTCCTGTGATCGTAAAACCAGCTTACGAACACTGTAGTACTGGACTGTCTTATGACTCGATAGCGAAAAATGGTGATGAACTAAAACTAATCGTAAAAAGACAAATTGATAAATTCCACCAGATAGTCATCGCAGAGGAATTTATCATCGGGAGAGAGCTGCTTGTTTATCTGATAGAAGATGATGACGATGTCAGAGTACTACCAATTGAAGAAGTGATATTTAGCAATCAAAATCCCCTAGCTTTTCAGACATATGAGTCAAAGTGGGAGACGACACATAAAGATTACAAGACTTCGGAAGTAGTAGTGGCAAAACTAGACAAAGCGGAACAAGAAATCATAGAAAAGACAAGTATGGAAATATTTAAGAAACTAGGATTTATGGGTTACGCTAGGTTTGACGTGAGGCTAAAAGATGGTGTGCCATATATGCTTGAGACAAATGCTAATCCGTCTGTATATGACGGAGACGGAAGTCTCACAGATCCAAACGAGGAGGTAATACCAGGGATCAAGTTTAAAGACTATATTGGCAAAATTGTAGACTCAGCGATAAAAGTATTTAAGAATAACCATCTCAAAAAAACTGTCGATAATTAAAGTTTTCTCGGAAATACTGAGGCAGCCAGGAGTTTCTGGAATCAATGCGTGTTTGATAATGCCTTTGTTCATTCCCCAGTTGAGTACATCGCCCATGTATATACCTTCTTTGAATTCAAATTTTTTGTAGCCATCTACAAAATGTGCCTGGTTGATACTTTTGTCGTGAATATCATCTGGTCCTGTAAGGAGGGCGATATCATTTTTTGTGAGAAATGCATTGTGGAGGTGGATTAAATCTGATTTGTCTGTAATCCCCCCTTCATCGTAGATATAGTAGGTAGAGTACTCTGGATCTTCGTGGAAAGAGACAGCTAGGTCGAAACTAGACATCATCATGACTTCTTGATTCCAGATTACTTCGTGGATGTCTGAACCGTCTAGGTAGATGCGGTTTGAATCTAGACCGTGGCCGTTGTGTCGAGTTTTATGTAGTACTGCTGAGGGAGAGACATGTGGGACATAAATAAAGTCTGGTAGGCGAGATTCGAATTTTTTAATCGCATTTGTGACGATGTCTATGACCTCATGCTCATCCCCGTGGGTGCCAGCGTGCAAAAGTAGGCATGGGTTTGCACCGTGGACAAAATACTCAAAATTTGTGCCGATCAATGTGTGTTTGCGCATGGGATGTTTATAAAAGAAGTAATGATGAGACAGTCGAGGTGACTTTATCTAGATTTGCTGTGATCTCCCCGTCTCTGAGAATTGCGTGTGGAACGCCTGTCTCTTTTATATATTCTCCTCGATTAATATCGGGTATACAGTGATAAAAGTGTTTGACCATTTGCTTGTTTAATCTAGGATAACCACCTTCATGATCTATCCCCCTATCAACAAACTTCTTGTCGATATAGCCAGATTTTGAGTAGTTGCGAAGTGTTAGATGAACTACAGATATTTTTGTTTGAGAGTTTATCAATTTGAGTCTGTTGCTGACGACTTCTTTGTTTGGGCGATAAAGATCAGTTCCTGACCAGGTAACATCGTTTGAACCCGCAAATTTAGCTGAGATGTAGTAGTCTGCTGGGTCATAAAAGATGACGTGCTTGATAATGTCTGAGTATTTGTTGTTGCTAAGTAAATATGTGGTGGCATACGCACCCATGCTGGTAGTAAAGATATTGATCTCCTTAAAATCGTACTTTGTCGTTAACTCGCTAAATACTTCTTCTAGTTCTCTAGATTGTAAATCCAGTAGACTCTCTGATTCAGAGTGAGTAGAAAAACTAAAAGTGCAAATCGCAGAGTCGGTGATTTTGGTCAGTAGGCTTGTGATCAATGGCTTAAGATTTTCTGGCGTATCTCCACTGCCTCCTACTAGGACTAGACACTTTGAATATTGTTTGTTTGCTGGGTCGATAAATAATTGCATGAGGATATTATACTGCTAGATATTTTTAATCAGAATATTGTAAATAACTAATAGTTTAAAGGTATGATCATGTCTGCATAATCTTTTTGTGATTCTACGTGTAAGGTGTGCATGTTCTCGACATTTTTACTCCACTCCATCGTCTCTATGGCAGATCTACCTTTTTCTACGTCCCTATCTATACGACGGCGCAATCTTTCGTCTACTGGTATATCTAGATATATTTTTAAATCACACAAATCTCTAAGCTCTTGAGTGTAAAGCGAAAATATTCCTTCAAATATGATCAACTTATTGCTTGTGAGTGTTTTTGTACCATCTTGCTCTGACGTCTTCATGTTGTAGTTTGGAATTTGGATTTTCTTTACCCCTTTTTTTAATTCTCGAAGTACGTCAGCTATTTTTTTGAAATCGATAGAGTCTGGCTCATCGAAATTGTAGGGTTCTTTCATAACGGATTTACCTTTGTAGAAGTCGTCCATTGATAAAATGCATGCATCCCTAAACTGCCTGGCCATTGTCGTCTTGCCTGAACATGAGCCACCACAAATCGCGATTATCATTTGTTACTCCTTTTTAATTGTGAGTAATATCTGAGAAATTATAGCAAATACAAATATTTTGGGTATTTAACATTGATGTTTCTGTTGGCGGTAACGGACTATGTTAGAACCTATTATCAAACTATTCCACAATACTCAAATGGTCTGTTATCACAAATGTTGATGGTTTAAAGTATTGTTCGTCGTAGAATTTGTGATTTTCAGGTGGGTAAAATAATATCGTATCAATATTTGCGTTAGCACCACACACAACATCTTTGTTAGAGTCCCCTATTATAACTACGTCTTCTTTGTTAGTAATTCCGCACTCTTTCATCGCTTTATATATTGATTCAGGATCAGGTTTGTGATGAGTAACGGATTCTGCAGATATTACTGTGTCCACTAACTTTGATAAGTTGTTTTTCTCGAAAGCAGGTTTGATAGAGTCCCACTTGGAGCTGCTAACTATAGCTATCTTTACTCCAAGCTCCTTTAATTTAACTATTGTTTCTTTAGCTTTAGGGTAAAGTTCTAGTGTCTGAAAGCCTGTGTTTACTAGGTTAAGTAATTCTTTGGTAAATTGCTCGTTATCTTTGACTCCAACTTTCTTCGGTCCTTCCCAATCTCCAAAAACCTTAGTGATGATTGTTTGTTCCGAAATCTGAACATCATATTCGCTGAATAATTTTTTGTACGCGTCAAGCCAAATATTTAGCGTTTTCGCAATACAACCATCCCAATCGTACAGATATAGTTGATATTTTTTCATGAGGGTATTTTATCAGGTTCTGACGAATTGAAACATGATCTATTTTGATCTAGTGAAGTTGGCGGTAACGGACTATGTTAGAAACTGGTATCAATCAAACATATTTTGATCAATTTGCAGTAGGGATTTTGTTAAATTGCATTCTGCATTAAATAATATTGTGTTTAGACCTAGGGATTTTGCTGTTTCTATGTAATTAGGATTATTATCAATAAATATTAGCTCATGTGCTTTATATGGGAGATTGTTGAGCATTAGTTGAAATGCTTTATTACTATTCTTTCTTAGTTTCATTTCATAAGATAAGAATTGTTTACTACTACTTTCAAATATTTCAGGGAATAATTTCTGACATATTTCTAAATGAATTGGATTTGTGTCGGAAAATATATATTTTTGTTTATTGATGCTATTGAATACCTCCATTGTCTGGGGGATTCTTTTCATTTGAGAATATGCCTCGATATATTGAGTTAAAAAAATATCTGGAGATACTCCAATAATATGTGCTCCATCCTTAACAAAACCTTCTCGTGATATTTTTCCCGTACCAAATAGTTCCCTTAGTTCAGCTCCCTTTTTGCTTTCTCCCCAGAATGATTTAAATTGTGGATCATCTATTAATACGCCACCAATATCAAAAATTACTCCATTTATCATAAACTGATTTTATCAGGTTCTGACGAATTGAAACATGATCTATTTTGATCCAGTAAAGTTGCCGAGCTAGGTATCCCAGAATACTTCGTTTCTGGATACATTTCTCAGGTCACTTCGTGACTTGATGTGTGATTCTAACCTACGGTTCGAAACTATATCTACATTATACAAAAAAAGACGGATATGTACGTCTCTTTTTGTATGTTGGCGGTAACGGACTATGTTAGAACCTGGTATAAAAATCGGTTATACAATTTCAGCGTCTTCAATGCCTAAAGTTTCCAGTATCCAAATATGTCTAGGGTTACTGGGATCGTACTTACCTACATCAAATCTCGCCATTTCTTGTGGGTTGTTTCGTATAACATTCCAAGTACCAATATTTCCTTCTCTATAGACGATGTCCTTTGTGAAACATGCCCCTTTTGTTTTTGAGTCACTTCCTCTAAACGTACGCACGCAACGATTCCATGCTTTATCTGAAGATTTGTCTTCAACAGTTTCCTTAGCTTCTTTTCCGACTAGACTGGTTAATTTGTAATATTTTTTCAGTACTTCGTACACTTCTCTAAAGTTTCTTGGTGTGCCATCTAAACCGTACGCAAGGCCAATTGCTAGGTGACCGTCTAATCCTGCAAAGTCATCTACTTTCCCTGACATAGCTTGTTCTCTTGCTGTTGCTACCCCTTCCTCGCCAGTCTCATACCTATCGAGGCCTAATCCCAAAAGCTTAAGTTTGGATCGTTCCCCAGTTACCCTGCGTTTTACGTGCGTTCCTATTTCATGTACTATCAGTGTTTGCAACTTATTGGGAGTCAACGTTCTTCCTTCAGGTATTTTAACTTGTTGTTTTTCTTGGTCGACACTAATCCCAGACTTACTACTTGTATCTATTACCACTTGCCATCCATCAGCCTTGAGAGTTTCTAGAGCACTGTCAAAAGTAGTCTTAATACTCGAAGCATCGAAAGTAGTGCCTTCGGGGAGCTCTATTAAGTCTCCTGCAGATTCAAGCGTAGCCTGTCTCATGCTTGCTATTGCCTCATCATTTGGTATTAAACTTATTTCATGATGAGGTAATTCGCTTGGTAGTATTTCCAATAACTCTCTTGCTGCTGCCTGAATTGTTTCGTCATCACTTGCGAGATTTAATGTTGCTTCGGATCGAATTGAGTTAACGGTATATCCGAAAATATCTTCTGATGGTTTCCCGTATACAAATTCGGAATACTTTTTAAATTTCCTCATGTCACCTGACTCTGATGCATGAAGCATGCGTATTTCTGGGGTTAAGTGACATTTTGCGTTGGTAAAATCGAGTGATTTGACGGATGGATAGGATATAATCAGAAACAATTAAGCTACCTGGAGATTAATATGGCAAAAAAAATGGTGTTCCAAGTGTCGAAAACCGATGCAGAAATGGGGAAGCCATAGAAGTGGAAAGGCACACTACCGATGTCCTCGTTGTGGGTCTAATGAAACGAGGTTAAGAGTCGATCTCACTCAGAAATATCACCGTCAGCTGTATCAGAAATGGCTCCTCAGCAAGTTAACTTTGTCAGACTTTGGGGTGGCGTACAGAGTCACTCGTCGCACTCTAGATAGGTGGTTTACCCCTTTTAGGGATGAGGAGATCACTCCAAGTTGTCACCTCATCCAAAGCGACATCTTCATTATTGATGGATACTATGTTGAGTATGGTGCAACCGTTCTCATTGCTCAGAATCCACTCAATCAAGTAGTTGGCTGGCACTTCACTTATACAGAAAACTCCTCCACCTGGCTGACTTTTTTGAATAGTATCAGTGCCTTTCCCCGTGCAGTTATATGTGATGGACAGAAAGGAATGCTTAAGGCAATCAAGCTCCGCTACCCTGGAGTGATCATCCAAAGGTGCCAGTTCCACGTGATCCATCAAATTAACTTGCTCCTCACCAAACACCCAGAAACAGAGGCAGCTAGAAAACTTAAATACCTTGTTAATCAAATCGTCCTAGTGAAATCCAAGGATGATTTGAGAACTTGGTTGCTCACCTATAAATCTTGGTATCAGCAGTATCGGGCATTCCTCAAAGAGAGAACCTATCAAGAAAAACTAACTCCCACGGGGCGTCGCAAGTGGCACTACACTCACGGTCACCTCCATGCCTCTCACTCGCATTTAAAGAATGCTCTCCCCAATCTTTTTCAGTATCTCCGCTATCCACAAATACCAAACACCTCTAACCGAATTGAGGGTGGAATCAATGCCCAGATCCAACGACTAATAGATCATCATCGCGGCACAAAACTACTTCAAAGGCGACAAATTATTGCTTTACTACTGAAACGGAAACAGGAGTGAAAAACCAACGCAAAATGTCACTTAACCCTATTTCTGCAATTTTTTCGTTTATTTTCCAACGATATACTTGCTTTACGGTTTCATTTGGTTCATCTTTTAAAATATCAGCTTTGAGATCTAGTAGTTGATTCTCTCTACTCTCTAGTAAAGATAGGTCAATTTTGGGGTAATCTAATTTGGGATTTTCAATTTCCCCACTCAAGAACGATTTCTTTTGAACTTCTCTTGCAGCTTTATCACCATCAAGATATTCGTAGGCTTGCATGGCCCCAAATTCTTTAAAACGTTCATAGATTACTGCGTCTAATGGAATTGGGGTTGTTTCGGTCATTATTTAAGTTTATCAGGTTCTTACGACCTAAACCGCCTCCAGAGGTGTTGCGGATATGGGACGAGATTGCGAACCATCCCTATAGTTTTCCGTCTTCTTCTTATGCTTTTGGATCTTGAGACTAATTAGCGTATAATTTATTTATGACTAATGATCTTCTTGCAAAAGCGTCTTTTCTTGGTCTTGTTGGTGTTTTGTATTATTTGATAAGTTATTTTGGACCGATTGTCAAAAAGAATTTTATTGATAAGTGGGAGAATTTATTAAAAAAATATGGTTTACTAAATGCTTATTTAGTTTTTCACAAAATATTTAAAGTACTTTTATATTTAATATTAGCTTTAATGGTCTTAGGCATAGTTTGGTTTTTTGTTTGGGGTAGTTTACTCAAGTAATATAATTACTGTTATACTTGTTGTATGTATTTTTCATTAATTAACGGTACTGGTACGGCAATGAGCGGTGAGGTAGCACCAGAGGATGAGGTTTTGAAGGCTCATTGTGATAATTGTAAGGAGATTACTCCCTTTATAAAAAAAATTGGTAGGAGTACCTGGCATATTTTTTGGATACCTTTACCTTCTAATGAGAAGCTTTTGGAATATTGGGAATGCAACGTTTGTAATAGTTTTTATTATTTTTCTAAGCCTAACTCAGAAAAAACTAAGTAACATGGATTACCTAAAAAAACAAAAACTAGTTTTCATTCCTAAAGAACAAAAGGTATTTGATGATTATTTTGAGCAATTAACAGGTTCAGCAGTTTTTCTGAGTATCCTAGCAGATAATGAAGAAATTCGGAGAGATCTAGAAGAAAAGTTAAAAGGAATAGTTAAGGTTCCTAGTTCTGATACCCTGAAGAATCGTTCTGATCTGCTTATGGATCTATCTTATGCAATCAATTCTCCTGATGCTTATGTTTTTAAACATTTATCTGGCAGTAAATCACTTTTTTCCCGCTTCTTATCATTTTTCGGTATAACTATTTTTGATGCTTAGGATATCTGATATGCCTGAGTCTATTGATGAACGATTGTTAAATAAAATTGGCTCCATCGAAAGAGCGATTTTTAGTTTAGGTCATGTTATTGAGAGATTGTATCAAGATTGGAAATTCCCTGTTTCGACCTTATCCGAGCAAATGCAGCCAGAGTGGGATCGACAAGAATCTAAAAATAATTTTCAACAGCAATTAGATCTTTTAAAAAAGCAAAATAAAATCCTAATAATCACTGTTGTGGTTGGTGTTTTTACAGCGTTTTGTTCCTTAGTCCTTGGTTTAGTGGAAATATGGCTTAAGCTTAAGGCTTACTGATTTTTCACCATGAATTTTGTTTCAGTATATTAAGTTTTTTATAATTTGTGATTTTAATTGCATTTTTGACACTATAGGTGTAAAAGTACCTTACCAATTGGGCGGTTGGTTAGGCGGTGCTAGACAAGCGGTATCCATTGTATGAAATCATATGGGTCATGGGGACGATAAGTCGCCAGCTTTGTCGTGTAATTTTCAAGAAAGTAATTCCCAGACAAAGAATTTAGCTAACGCGAGTAATCGTGGGTATTCTGCTGGCAATTTACCTGATTCGGCAGTCATTGAGTTTCAGACTCATTATCAAAAGCGGTTTGGTGTACTTCTAACCCTGATTGAGGCGAGAAAGTTAGCCGTGTACCTCCTAGACCTCTACAGATTTACTGCTGAGGAGACACATGATTGACACGATTAAGCTAAAAATTCCCATAACTCACGTTGATTTTGATGATATGAGTTTGCACCAGGTAGTTACTACAAAACATGATTTTAAGGGAAAGGTTGTTTGTAAACAGTGCAACCTGACATTCGTATATCATAATAGTTTTACGATTCACTTGTTCATGGTTTACAACGAGAAGCTTCCTCGCCATGACCTATATGCTGAATTTTCCATTCCTAAACTCGTTTATGGTCAGAACGTCTATCTGTACTACCCCGATAATCTGATGGCTTTATTAAATGAGATTAGGCTCGAGATGGGTGATTGGTTTCATGTAAAGTACGTCCCGGTCAATGATTGGGTTTTACAACGATTAGATCTTTGCTACGCATGGAAGCTACCTACTCAGGAGTTAGCTCAATCTTTGCTCAATAGTCTGCGAGGGTATAGCTACCCACGTAAAATGACTGCTAATTACGATACCTCTATCGTTTATCGTGGCAAGGCCTACTCAGGCATCTTTTACCTCAAAAGTCCTGAGTATGTTGATAAGGGTTTTCGAGATTTGCGAGAGTATAACCGCGAATATGCTGACGCCATGAAGATTGAAAGTGAAGGTGTACTTAGGTTTGAGATGCAACTTCGTAAGGCCAAACTCAATGATCTTTTTAAGGATAAGCGAGGAGGTTTCCATTTAGCTGATCTAGAAAATCGAGACTATGTCTACTCCATTCTCAATTCCCTATTTTCTAAACTCATTCGCTCCAGCGAGATTAGGATTGATTCTCCTAAAACCATTTTTGATTTACTTTCTGTTGTTCATGGTGAAGTTAAAGCCAAAAATCTGTTTTTGTTTCACCAGCTCTACGTGGGTAGTCCTGCGCAAAAGCAGAATTTGAAGATGATCTACAACAACAGCACAATTACTCGTAATCTGAAGATGATTGCTGAGTCAGGTGTTGGGGTAGTTATGAAGGATAGTCCTATTACTTCCCTTTCCATTCCTAGTGAGCTAGTCATTAACAAAGTAAATGCTCCTTTTGCTCTAGGTTATGAGTTACTCAAAAAGCCTACGCAGGAGGCTTTGCTCCCTGTGCCTGCGGTTGAGGAGGAGGCGACATGGTAACGGCTAGGGGTTGGAATTGTTGTCAAGGGAGCGAAGCGACCTTGACAAGGGTAAGCCCAAAATCATCTAAATTGATGTTTTTCGGCCATAGGACGAAAAACATCATAACCAGAATGTTTTTTGCGACCCCGTTTAATGACTCTTTACTAACAGTCATTAAACGATGCATGAGAAGTACAATTTTAGGAGGGCGGTATAATGCAAGCCATGGAAATTAAATACTGTGCTTATTTTCGTAAATCCTCAGAAAGCGATGATCGCCAAGCCTTATCGCTTCCTGCTCAAGAAGATGAGATTAAGAAACTCGCAAGTAAGCTAGGAATTACCCTTGTGGCAACATTTAAGGAATCTAAATCTGCCAAAAAACCAGGTAGACCTGCTTTTAACGAGATGATTAGCCTGATTGGTCAGAAGAAGATTAACGGTATCTTGGTCTGGCATCCTAACCGTTTATCTCGTAACTCCGTTGATTCAGGTGCAATGATCTACCTAATGGATCAGGGGTTACTGCAAACCATTGTTACTCCTAGTCGTTCTTATGTGGCTTCTCCAACTGATAGATTCTTTCTAGGTTTTGAGTGGGGTCAGGCTAAACTCGAGAATGATAACAAAAGTGTTGATGTGAAACGTGGGATGACTGCTAAAGCCAAAATGGGATGGCTACCTGCTCCAGTACCTGAGGGATACAAAAATACGCCTCAAAAACTTATGGGTTATCGCACTATTGTGCCTGACACTAAACGCTTTCCATATCTAAAGTCCTGCTGGTACTCCATCTTGCAGGGTAAACGACCTGTTGAGGCCTATGAGGAGGGTTGTAGAGCATGGAAAGATGCTGGTGGCAAAGATGAGTTGATTTGTAGGTCAGGGTTCTACAGGATGATCTCTAATCCTTTCTTTTATGGTGAATTCGAGTGGCCTAAGAGGTCTGGTAATTGGTATCATGGCAAGCACAAACCAATGGTCACAAAGGAAGTTTTTGATTTAGTGCAAACCAAAATTAATCCTAATCACAAATCACTCAGAAGCAAGCATGATTTTCCTTACAGAGGGTTATTCTTTTGTGCAGACTGTTCTTGCATGGTTTCAGGGTCACGCAAATTTAAATTTAACAAAAGCTCTAATACTACCGTTCCGTACGATTACTACCGCTGTTCTCATAAGTCACAACAACAATCATGTGTACAACCTCCTATATCAAAGTCGGTGATTAACGAACAATTAGAGGAGGTTGTAAAAAGTATTCGTATTCCTAAAGAATTCTTATCCTGGGCTAGTAAATGGTCATCATATTTAGAGACTGAAGAAAATAAGCAAGAATCTGTCAGTGTTCTTGATAAATCAAAAGATATTGCTGTACTAGAGAAAAGATCTTCCCTTTTACTTGAGAAGTTGCTAGATGGGACAATTACTGATGCTGAGTATAAGCCAGCCAAAAAGAAGATTGCTGATCAAATAACCATACTCAAAAGTACAGAAGATGCTCTACCTGTTAGGCGTAGTTACCGAGAATTGCTAGACGAGATGGAGTTTGCATTAACAGCAAGTCAGAAGTTTAAGAAAGCTGATGATATGGGTAAAGGTAGAGTGGTCAGAGACTTGGGTTCGAACTTTTTACTAAAAGATAAAATAGTATCTATACAGCTGAAAAATTCGTATTATGTTTTTTCAAAAGTCTCAGATTGGTCAATAAAAGAAAAGAAAACGTTCGAACTTACTAAATATGCTGATATATTGAGCAAAAGACCTGATCTTATTCCTACTAATCCTATGTGGTTGCGGGACTAGGGTTCGAACCTAGATAGCGGGATTCAAAGTCCCGAGTCCTACCATTAGACGATCCCGCAGCTATTTACGTGAATGTATTCTACCAAAGAATAATCTGATATGTCATAATTTGGTTATGTCATGGATTTTGGGTTTTTATGCAAATAGTCGCGACGATAAGCCAGTTGAAGAATTTATTTATTCTTTGGATGATGCAACTTTTAATAAAGTAATGCGAGTTATGGACTTGCTTAAAGTATATGGTCCGAAGTTATCTTTGCCATATGCTAAGAGAATTAGTAGCACCATATACGAACTACGAACTTCAGGTAAAGTTCCGATTCGATTATTGTATACATGGCATAACTCGCAATTTGTGTTGCTTAATTCATTTAAGAAGAAAACTAATAAACTACCCAGCAAAGAGTTGAAACTTGCAGAGGAAAGGCTTGACAGATTATAACTTATAGATTATAAATGTGTTATGAAACCATTTATCGATAGTTATGACGAATTTAAAAAGAAAGCTTTGGCGGGTAGACCAGGTCTTAGAGCGATGTATGCAGCATCACAACCCAAGTTTGACATGATATGCAAGATGATTGATGCGCGTTTGGCCAAAAAGATGACTCAGTCACAACTTGCCAAGAAAATTGGTACGAAACAAGCTGTAATCTCACGATTTGAAGGTGGGTCTTCTAACCCGTCATTTGATTTTATGTCCAAGATTGCTGTGGCTGTGGGTAAGACTCTGAGATTTGATTTGACTTAGTGCCAGCCGTTTTGTTCTATACGCGCATCTTGAAGTGTGTTGAGGAATAAACGTTTTAAGGTTTCTTCAAAAGTGACACCGTACATATCGAGAATCATGCTGTAGGTGGCGTGGGTTTCTTTGGGTGGACCAAAGAATGGATTGGCATTTGGATCGATGAAATAATACCTGCCTGCTGCGTCGATGCGGATGTCGATGCGGGCATAATCAGACATCTTGAGAATATCAAAAGCTTGTTTAACGTAACCTTTGAGAATCGGATCCTCATATTTGATGTAGGTCATATCCAGATAATCTTTCCATTTTTTGTCGAACGTCACGACGTCTTCTATCCCCTCACCTACTTTGCGCTGGACCATATACACTTTGGTGTTCATACCGTCTAGAACAGAGGCAGTGACCTCGATACCCGCGATAAACTCGTCGATTAGCACTGGTTGTTTGTAGGTGGTGATCAGATCTTTAAGTTTGGACCTAAGTTCTTTTTCATTGTGACAAATACTGTCTGCAGCTACGCCGATACTAGAATGTTCGTAGTTGAGCTTGGGGAAGAGTGGATAACGCATACCAGGATCGATCATGTCGGTGGAGCTAGAGACTATCTGGTGCGTAGGAACTGGAACTCCTGAAGTTTGTAGGAGCTGATACATGAGGAATTTGTTGGTCCCAAGCGCCCATCCTAGGGTCCCTGCTCCTGTATAGGGGATATGGAGGATCTCAAGGACTCCAGGGACAGATGAACCAAGGGTACTTTGACCTCTAACAGAGTCGATCAAATTGATGGCCATGTCGGGATTGAATTTCACTAGATTCTCGGCCATGTGATCATCGCCGGGTATAGTCGTGACTACAATCCCCATCTTTTCCACATATTTGGCTACGTCTCCGGCGTAGATATCTGCACCCATTTCTGTCAGATAGGTTTCTTCGTTTGAAAAATACTCGCGCTTGACGTCTGAGTATAAAATGGCAACTTTTTTGGGTAAGGCAAGGAGATCGTCTGATAAAACCATATTAATAACCCCACTCTCTCATGGTGTTTTGGAGTAATCTTTTTAGTAACATTTTAAATGGTACACCATACATGGGGAGAACGTGCGAAATCTCGCAATCACAGAATGATTCCGGAGGTGCAAAGTGGCAGTTGGCATTGGCATCGATGATGTAGTAATTGCCGCGGACATCCATGCGAATATCAAATTTGCCGTAGTCGTCCATGCGCATGACTTTGAAAGCTTTTTTGATAAAAGCATCTAAGATTGGATCATGATATTTAACCTTTTTTAAAATCTTGTCATATTCTTGGACACTTACATTCCAGACCAGGTTGTAGTCCATAAACTGATGTTTGACCCCTGGCATGTTGATGACGCGCTCGACAGTGTAGACTTTTTGGTTGTAGGACTGGAAAAGAAAAGAGGCAAATTCGCGACCATCGATAAACTCTGAAACTAGCACGTCTTGCTGATAAGTGCGCAGGAGATAGCGCAGTCGCTTACGAAGCTCTTCTTCATTTTCGACGACGCTTTCCTGTTTGATCTCGATATTGCTATGTTCTTCGTTGAGTTTAAGTATCAGGGGGAAACGAAGCGTGGGATCGAGGGGTGTGGTCTTGGTAGACATGAGCTGGAAACGTGGGACAGGGATCCCATGTTGCGAAAGGAGTGCATGCATGAGGTATTTGTTGCAGCCAAGGGAAAAGCCGAGGATATTGGTGCCAGTATAGGGAATCTCTAGGAGTTCTAAAGCAGCAGGTACTGTGGCGCCTAGGTAATCGTAGCCCTTGACTGTCGTGACCAGATTGAGCGCCATATTTGGCTTTTCTTTTTTCAATCTCTCGGTCATGTGAGCGTCGGCTTTGATGTAGACAGTCTTGATCCCTAGTTTTACAAAATATGGGTCAAAAAGTAAGGCTTCTTCGTAGGAGCCATCGATAGTTTGAAATTCTTCGTCTGTGGAGCAATATTCCCGTTTGGCATCGGTATACAAAATGGCGATTTTTCCTGGGAGTTTGCCACCCGCTCTGTTTGCTTTGGCAATGAGTCCGCGAGTACTTGGTGAGTTGACTATATTTGTTACCACAAAGTATTTTTATACAGGATATAAAAATAAATGCAATATAATGAAGTAATGCAAAATATATACCAGGCTAAAGGAACGACCCTAATTGAGCAATATCGTGATGTTGGTAGGCTATTTGGTAAAAATATCCAAGAATCTGTAAATAAACTGTCAAAAAAAAGAGCTAAATTGACGGTGATACGTAGACAGGTGGCTGAGAAAAGTTGGACTTATATCCAAGATAAAAAGGAGTGTAGTGAATTTAGAGAGTGTTTGAGTGCGTGGGCAAGAGGTGCAGAGATCACAAATGAACAAGCTATGTGGCTACTAGCGGACAATTTATCAGGTTGCCAGTCATTTATCGCACGCTACGGCAGTGGAGTTGCACTGCTACACACGGAAGAAGAGTTTATCGACAACGAACATATAGAGCTACATATGAGTGATCCGATGACTATAGCGTTTGAAGAACCTAGTGGTAGGTCGTGCACCCTTGTATACAATAATCTCATGCCTGGATGCGGGCTGTATGGATTTAAAAGTGGGCTAATCACTGCGATAGATACGCTTTTTGTAAAAGAAAATGGTGTCGCTGAAGTTGAGAGGCCAGTGCTAGTCAATATGATCTCATGGATGATCTGGCGGATGAAGCCTGAGGAGGCCGAGCCAAATAATATTGTAGAGATGATCAATAGTCTAGGAGAGTTAATCGACGGTTACGCGATCAATGTAGTGCGTAAAGTGGGAGAGGTGTGTGAGGGCTACAAACTGACTTTGGCTAGGAGTGAGTCAAAAATCGAGATGCTTGGGGAAACTCCTAGTGACTATTTGGCTCAAACTAATTTGATAGATCCTAAATATCCACCCATGTTGTGGGCTACCCCACCTAGGCAGATCTGGCGTGGAGGATATAGATATTTTTTACATAGATACAAAACTATGGCTAGTCACGCAAAAATGTACCAGAAATATTTGATACAATCTCTCAATTCTAGAGGTATATTACAGGTCCATAAAACTATACATAAAACTATCCTATATGACTTAAAAGAAGCGTATGTAAACAAGGATTTGGGGGCAGTTTGTGTGGGTCTTATCGATAAAAATGGGACTAGTGTATCTGCAAAGAAAAATGATGAGAATTTTGAGGAAATTGAGTATCTAGAGTTGTTTAACTAGGTACTATAGGGCTAAATGTGTGGTAAAATGCCCAAATGATTACTTCCGTACCATATCGCTTACGCAGTTTTGACCCCCAAAATCCTGGAGACGTTGAACGGATGAATTTGATGTATTATCACCCAGAGGTGATGAAAGCTAAAGGATATTTTACAGATGATTTTGATTTTGCCAAAATTACTGATTTGCACGATGTTGATAAGACTTTGGCAAAGATAGATTATAAAGTGACAAAAAAATCTTATGAATTGATGTACGGGGTTGTAGACGTAAAAGATGCGCTAGTTGGGTGGATTTGGTTTTATCAAGACTCAAAATATCCACTCCCTAGTAAAGTCATGGACGCATATGGTCTGACTTCTAGGAACTCTCGTATATTTCAGGTTAGCTATCAAAAACTGATGAGTGGTGGTTGGCCAGATGAAATATTAGAAAAGCTGAGTTATACGACGAAATTGCATCTCCACCTGAATCGTAAAGGTGTGATAGTGGAAGGTCTAAAGTTGGCTCTAAAGAAGTTAAAAGCTGGTTTTGAAAAACTGTACAAAATACGTCCTAAACTTGTGATATATGGTTTTATCTCACCAGATAATATTGGTTCTGCAAAAGTGCTCTCTTACAATGGATTTGTGAAAAATGATAAAAAATACAGATGCGACGGAGAATTCAGTGATTTATGGGTGAAAATGATGTAAAAATATGTGATATATATATGTCTTATGCATAATATTTGCTTGTCTAATGTTTATGTCAAAAAATCTGTTGTGGCAGATGGGAATGGAGTTTTTGCTGCCAAAAATATTAAGAAGAAGCAAATACTAGAGGTGTGCCCTGCCATATTTATGCCCATTAAAGAGTTTGAAATGATAAAACAGACCAAGTTGTTTTATTATTTTTATGAATATTCAAATAAAGAATTTGCCGTAGTCCTAGGGTATGGCAGTGTCTATAACCATTCGTACAAGCCAAATGCGCAGTATAAATTTAACTATATCAAGAGAGTGATGGAAGTTTCGAGCTTGGTAGATCTGGC
Organism: uncultured bacterium; assembly: GCA_903945195.1. Taxonomy (GTDB): domain Bacteria; phylum Patescibacteriota; class Microgenomatia; order UBA1400; family UBA12108; genus CAJAUT01. Next base: position 3,976 of record CAJAUT010000006.1, on the reverse strand, counting down.
ACAGGATGAAGAAATATTTATTAACTACAATTACTATCATGATGATATGACACCACTTGAATCTTGGTACAAGTCCGGAGTAGATAAAAATCACTAAAGTTAAGAATCATACTTGGTGTAGTATAATTGCTCCTGCACGTTAAATAAGCCGAGGTGGCCTGCCCGCAGTGCTTACAGCACAGCTGTTGCAGGCGGGCGAAATGGTAGACAAACAAGTTAATAAGATAAAGTTGGTAGCAATACCTGACTTTTATTGATTGCCGAGGTGGCCTGCCCGCAGTGCTTACAGCACAACTGTTGCAGGCGGGCGAAATGGTACACAAACAAGTTAATACTGCTAAAGTTGGTAGAAATACTAATCTTTGCAAATTGCCGAGGTGGCCTGCCCGCAGTGCTTACAGCACAACTGTTGCAGGCGGGCGAAATGGTACACAAACAAGTTAATACTGCTAAAGTTGGTAGAAATACTAATCTTTGCAAATTGCCGAGGTGGCGAAATGGTAGACGCGCACGCTTGAGGTGCGTGTGAAGTAATTCATGGAGGTTCAAGTCCTCTCCTCGGCACTAGAAGACATAGCACAATTATCGAAGGTACAAATTGATTGATATAATGGGCTAATCTCGGTGTTTAAGTAGTCCGGATAGGTACATCGATATTTGTATTTCTCCCGTCGAGTTTGGCTAGATGCGATAAAACATCGCGCGCCCGAGGTGGGATTTGAGATTTATTAGACCTCGCTGATCACGTCAAATCCTTTGAAACTCCCCACAATCGCTAGCCCGATTATCTTGCCTTTTACGATCCTCTTTTCTCGTATTTGTCTTGCCGTCTCGTTGAGGGTAGCTCCACTCCCGACAGCATCGTCGATGATGAGTATGTTCTCATGGTTATCATTGTCCTCGACTACTATCGTTCTAGCGGCGTTCTCTATTCGGTCTGGAAGCCTAACAAGAGTTTTTTGCGGTACCATAAGCTCCGACTGCACTTTGGCAATTTTAATTTTGCGAAGAGGTAGAGCCAGTCCACTTTCTAGCTCCTTCATAAGCTGTACTTCACGCCTAACTGTAGCGGGTACAAACCCGACACTACTAATTTTTTCTTTTTTAATAAGGCTGTACACACCCCCACGGATAAGATCTGTGAGTTCGCTAATTACTGTTTTGCTCTGACTCTGTTTAGCGTAGAGAAGGAGTTGACCAAGTTTAGTCTTGCCAAATCGCTCAATACTGTAGAAATCGAGATAGTAAAGGGTATCAACATAGACCTTGTCAAAAGTACTCGACATTTTTTTATCACCGTTAATAAAGCCATCTTTGACCCACTGATCGTATTTTTTCTGAGCTGCAACATATTCTTTGGCGGTCTTTTCTGCCCGTTGCCCAGTTTTGTGACACCACTTTGAGAATCCATCCACCCCGTCCAACTTTTCCCCGAGCGGACTGATGTATAGATATCGCTCGTTAATAAAATTTCGCAAATCGGTACCTGTTACTGTATCGCTATTTTCTGCTTGTTTGTCTGGTATAGAGTAATATACGCGAGGAGGTTTGCCTGTTTTGACAAGTTCCCCGAGCTTTAGCAACTTGCTAGCCTGCACAAAAAATGCTTGCTTGCTAATCCCAAGATGTTCCACAAGGTCTTTGGGAGTTACTCGTCCGTTAGCACGGATATATGCTATGATTTTATCTCTGGTATCAGATTTCATAGTTTATACTAGCATCATTGACTATTGACTGTCAATAGTCAATGATCTGTACTATATCTAGATATTATGTTGTTTGATAAATAGAATCTATATAATCAGTATATCATCGCACGCCCGGGGTGGGATTTATTTCCAAAGCACTTAAAATTAGTCTACGACTACCGCTATTTTAATTAGCCAACTTTTCTCGTATAATACTTTTTTGTAAACCCTGATATTGATAGTCTGGTTCAGATTCATTAATGCGAACATTATTTTCTGAATCCAAGGCAGAAAGTGTTCAAATAAAGATGCATCAGGGGTATATAAGTTAATAGTGGGCCTATAGCTCAGCTGGTTAGAGCACCTGCCTCTTAAGTAGGGTGTCCTGGGTCCGAATCCCAGTGGGCCCACCCAAGCACAACTGTTTTGCAAATTTTCAGCTTTTTTGCACCGACTGGTCGCAGAGATCACAGAATCCCAGGGGGATTGTGCTGTCCCGCTCGCTTCGCTCGCGGAAAGCCATAGGTCCGAGCCAAAGATTTCTTTGGCTGCACTCTTGACCTGTGTAAGAGTGCCACACTCGGCGACTGCAGGCAGATTCTCTGCCTGATTTATCCATTTGAGCATCGGTTCTACCCAGCGAGTCTGCGTTTGTGTCATGCGTGCCAATTGATCAGTTAGCGACTTCTTAGAACTGACCAACTTATTCTTCTGTGTTTTGTAGATATCCTGGTCAATCAGTTGGTCGAGATAGCCGTCGAGCAGTCGCTGTAGCTTATGATCAATGGCACGAATAGTATTGGTTGTCTCTGACACAAACGCAGTAACCGATTGGGCGGAGTCTATCTTATCTTCTGCTAACTTGTTTCGCATAGATTCCGCCCAACTCGGTGATAAAGCAGGTTGTTTGATCAGGGATGATAACTGGCGAGCTAACTCACCCTCGGCTACGGGTGGCTCACTGCACCTGATGGTTTTATGTTTCCTGGTGCAGTGATAGTAGACGTAGTGGTGCTCGTTACCATTCTTTTGGTGTTTGGTTTTGGCCTCGCCAGTGATCATCATCTGGCAGGTGCCACACCGCAGGAGTCCACAGAGGGCTTGGGAGGCATAGGTGGGGGTTTGGTATGGACGACCACGCTCCGAGAGTACCACCTGCACCTGATCAAACAACTGCTTGGTGATGACTGGCTGGTGATGACCTTCGTATGTTTCACCCAAATACCTAAAGTGTCCGTAGTAGAACGGGTTGTGGAGGATAAAATTGATTCTGTCTTTGTGGAGTCGCTTGCCTCCTCGTGCGTTTAATCCATTCTCCGCCAGAAAAGTGCTGATATCCTCCAATCGGCTATTGCCTTGGGCGTACAACTCGAAAGCCTTACGGATGATTACACTCCGCTTGCGGTCTACAGCAATACTCTTGTTTCTCACATCGTTGATATAGCCGATTGGAGCACAACCAGGGAATTCTCCCCGCCTCACTTTCTGGCGGAGTCCTCTTTTGGTATTTTCGGCAAGCGAATCCACATAGTATTTGCTTTGTCCAAAGGCGATATTGAGCATGAACTTTCCTTGTGGCGTTGGTTCAAACCAAAATGTTGGGAACTTCAACGCCACAATACGCCCGGTATCGAGGAGATAGATAATTTTGCCGCCATCCACACTATTTCTAGCCAACCTATCGGGATTCCAACTGACTATTCCGTTCGCCTCACCTTTTTCTAGCCTACCGATCATTTGATTAAAGAGTGGACGGCCAGGAGCTTTAGCGGATTGTTTCTCCACTATCTCCTCGATAATCGACAGATGTTCATTGGCGGCATAGGTTCTTAACTCCGCCAACTGAGCCTCGATACTCAAGACTTGCTTATCCTCCACATCTGTCGATTTGCGGGCGTATAGAAAATATTGGTTCATACTCTCATCTTATCGCCTTTTGTTCGGTCAATGCAATGACCCTATATTATGTAGGTCTTGCAGACCGATAAATCAAAGCAAATACAAGACAGAATCAATCCAGTTGCCGAGTGTGCGGACCTGTGGCTTTCCGCGAGCGAAGCGAGCGGGACAGCACAATCCCCCTGGGATTCTGTGATCTCTGCGACCAGTCGGTGCAAAAAAGCTGAAAATTTGCAAAACAGTTGTGCTTGGGTGCAGATATATGACTCTGCTCGGACTCATTTTATCACCAAATTCTCATAAACCAGCAAAATCACAAAAATTGTATGAACATCACCTTGAAAGTGGTGCACGCCGTCGCACCGATAAAATCGGTGGTACACGCCTGT
>CAJAUT010000005.1 GCA_903945195.1 uncultured bacterium | reverse complement strand
CGCTCTTAAACCAGAGTTTGATAAGGTTAAATCTGAGATCAAAGAATCACTTAAACCTGAGTTTGATAAAGCTAAGTTAGATATTCAAGTCGCTCTTAAACCAGAGTTTGATAAGGTTAAATCTGAGATCAAAGAATCACTTAAACCTGAGTTTGATAAAGCTAAGTTAGATATTCAAGCCGCTCTTAAACCAGAGTTTGATAAAGTTCGTCAAGAAGCCAAGCAAAATTTCAACAAATTAAATAAAAAAATCGATAGTCTCAAAAGATCCAATCGCAAGGAACACAACACAATCATAAATGCTTTTGACAAGCGTGACTTAAAACTTCAAGAAAGAGTCACCGCTCTTGAAACTAAATCTCTTATCTCCCCTTTCAAAAATTTCTAATCTAGTGAAAAATCAGATCAAGTAAGGTAAAATACTCTAAGTTAATCAATTACCAGGGCCCTTAGCTCACTTGGTAGAGCGCTTCTATGGCATAGAAGAGGTAAGCGGTTCGATCCCGCTAGGGTCCACAAATTAAAAATATTTAGCTTAGCTTGGCAACAATAGCACTCACGTCCCCCATTCCAGCACTTACCCAAATCAAATCTTTCCCTGTTTCTTTTTTAAACTCTTTTTCTATCTCAGCTCGATCCCCTTCCTCCACTAGCTCCATCTTGTTTACAACCACAATCTCTTTTTTCTCAGGCAATCCCTTGCCGTATTTTGTTAGTTCTGCTCTTACTATTTTATAGTCAGTTACTAGCTGCTGGGCAATTTCCGTTTCTACACTAGGCGCCACAATGTGTAGTAGTGTATTTACTCGCTCTAGGTGCTTTAGGAACCACGGCCCTATTCCCTTACCTTCCCATGCATCCTCTATCACTCCAGGCACGTCCACTATCACTATGTTTTGTTTTTTATCACCCTGATCTATATGTAGTACCCCTAGATTTGGCTCAAGTGTAGTAAATGGGTAACCAGCAATTTTTGGATGCGCATTTGTCAAGGCCTTTAGGATCGATGATTTCCCCACATTTGGTATTCCCATTATTCCCACGTCAGCCACCACCTTCATCTCAAGTAGTAACCATTTTTCGTCCCCTGGCTTACCCGCCTCAAACTCCATAGGAGTTTGGTTTGTGGACGATCTAAACTGGAAGTTACCTCGTCCTCCCCTGCCTCCCCATGCAGCCTCAAAGCTCTGTCCATGCTTGGTCATGTCTACCATTAGCCTTCTGCCCTTCATGACAGATTCTAGAGTCTCACGATCACGCAAATTTGCGTTTGCATACTCCTCTGAGATTTCATAAACCATCGTACCTACTGGGATCTTTATTTCCATGTCATCAGTATTTTTGCCGTGCATGTTTTTTTCCCAGCCACGGTCAGCATTTTTGACAATAAATTTCTTGGTAAAGTTAAACTCGACTAGATTTGGAATGTTTTCATCAGCTACAAGCAGGATATCGCCTCCATCTCCTCCATCACCCCCATCAGGTCCACCTTTTGGCTGGTATTTGCCGTGCAAAAAATGGACACTTCCATCCCCTCCATCTCCTGCCTTGATATAAATACGCGCTAGATCTTTCACTATGTCCTTCCGTAGTTCCCCCAAACGAAGGAGGATATAATTGGCATTATAACAGAACAACTACTAAAACCTATACAAACTATATCACCCTCTTAACCAAAAATGATATAATGATTTAAATCATTATATCAACATACTAACCTCACACACCAAAGCGCAATGATCACTCACTCCAGATATGACCTGGACATTACTTGCACTATATCCTTTTGTAGACCACAAATAATCCACCACGTATTTTAGTCTTCCCACCTCTTCCTTGTTTGCGTAGTGTAGTACAGGGTCTAGTGTTGATTTTATTTTTTTAGGAATATTATCTTTAAAATATTCGCAGAGTTTTTTATAAAGTTCATTCCCCCTAGGTATATTAAAGTCACCACACAGTATCATCTCTTTATCTTTCACTTTGTCTAGTAAAAGTGCCAGATGTTTACGTTGTGCCTCACTCACACTTCCATCATGTGTCCAAGTAAAATGGGTTGTACCTATATATAACCCTCCCACTTTTGCAGTCAAAAGCACTGGGGCATGCGAAGTCTTACCACTTCTATCTATAAAAGTCCTAGGCTTATCACCAAAATTATCTTTGTCACTTTCATGTATTACTTGTTTAGAAAGTATAGCCACTCCAGTTGGCAGCATACTATCACCACTGCTTTTATTATTTCCAAGCACATCATTTTGACCAAACACTACAAACGGATATTTGCCCTGTGCGATTATTAGCACATCTTCTTTGCATACTTCCATCAGACACACGATGTCAGCATCGGTTTTAGCCAAAAATTCACCCACTTCTTTTAGATGCTTCTTCCCCTCTATATTTAAACTCACCAATTTAAAACTCATATGTCATATTATACAGTGATATAATGATTTAAATCATTATATCAAGGACCAAGGAGCAAATATGACGCAAGTATCAAGAAGATATTTAAATCCCAAAACAGAACAACAAATTTTTGATACTTTCGTCGAGTCTTTCACCTCCCTTTCATCTACTCAAAAAGCTACCGATTTCCTCTATGATCTACTCTCCCCCGTCGAACAAGTTATGTTAGGCAAACGTCTCGCCATTGCTTATATGTTAATGAAAGGATATGCCCAGCGCACTGTCGCAGACACGCTAAAAGTATCACAAGCCACGGTCAACAAAGTAAACGCTTCAATAAAAGTAGGTTCTGGATATCGCACAATCATTTCTCAGATGATTCAGAAAGAAAAAGTTGTTGCCTTCTTTGATCAACTTGAAGCAAAGCTAGACAAAATCTTGCCACCAAGGGGTGCAAATTGGTCACTACATTACAAAAATCTCTCAACTAAAAAACAAAAGAAATCTTTCTAAATAACCCTCGAGAATTATTATGATATACTCAAATCAAATTACAATATTTGGAGATATATTATGAACTTTCTTATCCCAATTATTATTGTCCTAGTTCTCATTTCTCTCAAGCAAGTCAACGAATACGAACGCGGCGTGGTCTACACCATGGGTAGATTTAGTTATATTTTAGGTCCCGGCTGGAGACTTATCATCCCTATTTTTCAAAGCTTCACCAAAGTTGATATTCGCATTAAAGCTGCCGACGTCCCCAAGCAAGACACTATTACCAAAGACAACGTTAGCTGCAAGATGAACGCAGTCATCTACTACAAAGTCTCAGATGCAGCCAAAACGATAAACGAAGTCGAAGATGTGACCTACGCAGTTTCACAACTAGCCCAAACCACCATGCGTCGCGTCGCCTCAGAAGCTACTCTCGATGAGCTCCTTTCAAACCGCGAAAAGATCGCTGCCGAGATCTTGTCTCTTGTAGAAAAGCACGCCTCCAACTGGGGCATAGATATCCAAAGTGTCGAACTCAAAGATATCGAGCTCCCAGAATCCATGGTACGTACCATGGCCAAACAAGCCGAAGCCGAGCGTGAAAAGCGCGCTACTATCATCAATAGTCAGGGAGAACTCATGGCCAGTGAGAATCTCGCCAAAGCCGCCAAGATGCTAGCTACTAGCCCTGGCGCCCTGCACTTGCGTACGCTCAACTCCATCAATGATATTTCTTCAGATGCTAGCAACACAGTAGTGTTTGCCGTACCTGTTGAAATTCTCCGCGCCATCGAAGGATTTAGTAAGAAAAAGTAAACGGCACTTCTAATTTAAATTTATTTCTCTCTACTCTAGCCTTCACCTGCTGCACAATATCTGGATCTATCCCATCAAATTTACCTTGTAGCACTTTATCCGCTACTTCGTAGCTAAATCCCATCTCATCTTCATCACTCTGCCCTTCCCATAGTCCAGCCGAAGGTTTTTTTGTATAAAATATTTCAGGAAGTCCGAGCTCTTTTGCCATTTGCCAAACTTCAGTTTTATAAAGTGAGGCAATAGGTTCTAAATCACTTGCAGCATCTCCAAACCGAGTAAAATATCCTAGGTAATGTTCTGATTTATTCTCAGTTCCACACACTAGTCCGCCTATCTTTTTTGCTGTATCAAAAAGCACTATCATCCGAGTCCTAGCCATCACATTTCCTTTTCTCAAATCATCATCTATCGATAAAGAATCTACTGTTTCATCCACGATTTTTTCAATATTTACTTCTTGATATTCACGTCCATAGCCATTGAAGTCTATGATCAACTTTGCATCGGTCATATCTTGATTTTTATATGGCAAACATATAGGCAACACCCTGTCTTTACCAAGTGCTTTTGTAATCAGAGTCAATGTCACCGCCGAATCTACTCCACCAGATACTCCTATCACTACTTGTTTGTCACCACAAATTTTTTTGATCCAAGAAATTATTTCGTTAGTTTTGTTTGTCATATTCCTCCAAATATTTTACAACAGATTCCGGGACTCTCTTTTTCCACTGCACATCATTTATTTTTTGCAACTCTCTGATTTTTATACCCTCTAGCTCATCTCTGTTATATAGTCCTGTTTCAAACACTTTTACACCCACCCCTCTAACTATTTTATTTGTCCAGTCATTGTTTCCCACAGCCACCACTTCAGCAGGTGAAAGTCCTTCATTTTTGATGATTTCAATTATCAGCTCTCCCCATTTTTTATCATCAAACATATCAGGTACTGGTACCACTATCACCTTCCGGGAGTCTCCCGGCAGGCCTGCTTGCGCAAGCAGGCTCTCAACCATCTTCTTTCTTGTCTCATAATTCCACGGATTATTTTCTGTCCCACTTTCTTGACTACTCCCTATCCCCACTATCACTTTATCTGCCAGTTCAAATGCTTTATTAAAACTATACAAATGCCCATTGTGAAAAGGTTGAAATCTTCCGATAAATAGCGCCACCTTATATTGCTTCATACTCGAGTATGTTACCATAAAAAATATCATAATTCCGCATGATCTTTAACAATAAACTCCAGATTGTTTTTGTGCAGTGCAGGGTCGAACCTTTAAAGAAAAATGACGAGCAGTCCATCACGAGGAAATTTTTCCTGAAGTGAGCCTCGCACAAACAAAAATTGTCTGGAGATTATTAATCCTAATTATTTCAAATACCCAAGTGGATCTAGATTCCCGCCCGAGGATCTTATCTCAAAATGCAGATGCGTCCCTGTACTTCTGCCCGTATTCCCCATCTGCCCGATCACAGCTCCCCTACTTACTCTTTGCCCAGTCACTACAGATATCACCGACAAATGGCCATAAAGTGTTTGATATCCGTTTCCATGATCTATGATTATATGGTTGCCGTACCCACTATTGGTCCACCCAGATACCACCACAGTCCCAGAGTCCGATGCCAGTATGGCTCCCCCATCATGATTGGCGATATCTACACCTTTGTGATACCAGCGGAATGGCTGAGTAATACGTCCAAATCCTGGCCACGCAAAGCTACCAGTAGCAGAGACCGACCCAGCATCAGGAGTAAGTACGCGGGCAATATTTGGTGCAGTAGGGACAGCTTCATCAGGCATGACGCCATCAGGCACGATCAATGTTTGGCCAGCAACTAGGGCAAAAGTCTCATCATCAGAAAAAGTATTCATGGGGAAATCAACTATCCCTTGCGCATCGGTCTGAAGTTTTTTAGCAATTGAATAAACAGTATCACCTGGTTTTACTTTATAAACTACTCCTGTCACAGGTGGGATCGAGACGACAACTCCTGGCTTCATTTTTTGCCAGTTTATATTTGTATTTGCCCATTTCACAGATTCTATAGATACTCCAAATTTAGAAGCAAGAGATGATAAAGTGTCCCCTTCTTTAATTGTATATTCAGATACTTGGTTCCAAGGTTTTTCAGATTCTAGTGTCACAATACCCATAGAATCAAGTGATATTCCAAGGACCGATGCACCAGACACAGCATCGCTTCGCACAGATTCTGCGCCAAAACTGGCCTGTACAAATTTAGGACCCAAGGTGATAGCAAAAAAGATGATTGCCATCATAGCGGAGTGGACGAAAGGGCGAGCGTATTTACCACGCTTATGATACAAAGCTCCAGCCACAATGTCTTTGCCAGCTTCAAAGCGGAAGAACGTACGATACGCGTGCTTTGTGATATAGCGTCCTAGCTGTCTATTGAACTCGAGGAATTCTTGATTAGCTGTCAATTCTGTCATTGCGACTGCTATCCTACCAAAAATATCCTTCATTGACAAACCAAACTGGTTACAGCACACTCTAGTTATGGCCAGAAAAAAGAAATCAACCAATCTTGTCCTCCCTATCTTGGGTATTTCTCTCTTCACCATGCTTGGGATTACTGTCTATTTAAATAGACCCATTCCCACTCCTCTTCGGATAGCCGAAGTATCCGCACCAGTCCACAACTGCGCTTCAGTCGCCTTCACCGACAATTTTTCAGGCACCACACTAAATGCGACCAAGTGGTCTCACTATAGCAATACTAGTGGCACAGCAACACTAGACAACAAACTTACTCTATTTCAACCAGCTAGTGCCACTACCCCCTTAGGAGAATCAAATATATTAACTGAAGGAAAAGTTGAAATAGAAGGCGACTTTATCCAAGAAGTTAGTCTTCAATCCCTTACAACTACACCAGAAACAAATAACTTTGCCAGCTTCCTACTTGGCCTTGCATCCCCGGGCTTGAAAAATTGGTACCGTATAGAGATATATAAAAATGGTGACATTCAGACTTACAGCAACACCAATGAAGTAATCACAAATATGACTCCGGTTAATGTATTTAAAAATACTCCTACCAAACTCAAAGTTGTTAGATCTGGCTCAACTTTAACTACCTATTACGATGTCGGAGCAGGTTATGTCCTACACTCTACGGTACCAAATATTTATACGGGGAAAGTATTCGTACAAATAGACCTCATCTCTCATGCCCCAGACAAACCAGCAGTCACAGCGGTAGTCACCAACTACACCCTCCGCTGTTTCCCTCCAGCCTCAACAAAAGTATCTAGCACCTGCTCAGATGATGGTACAAAGGTAACTATGAAATGGGATGCAGTTCCAAACAGTTCTACTTACACTTTGGGTGTAGATGATACGACAAATAACAATTCCACATCATGTACTGGATTGGGCGGATGGCTTTGTACCAATTCTACAGATTTGTCTAAAGGTGGTATTGCGACAAATTCATATACGCATACTATATTGCCAAACAAAAAATACAATTGGTGGGTACATGGTGTGGCAAATGGTGAAGTCGGATTTGGTGCAAGTGCAAACTTCACTTGCACTCCAAAAATTAATGCTCCTCTCAATCCCCGCGTGACCTGCACTCCAGACGGCAAATCAGTCCGCCTAATGTGGGACGGAGTAGTGGACGCTGAATCATACAAAGTACGACTAGATGACAAAAAAGGCAAAGTGACAAACTTTGACAATCTCAAAGAATCTCAGTACATAGCCACAGTCACCCCAGACAAGATGTACTCTTTCTGGGTTCACTCTCACAAAGGTGATATAGATAGTAATCAAAGTACTGCCATAGACTTTACCTGCAAAGCTACATCTACTCCCACTCCCACCCCCAAACCAACAGTCAAACCTACAATTGCCCCTACCCCTACTCCTACCCTCAAACCTACAGTCACTCCCAAAGCATCTATTTACACTCCACCAGTCCAAAGAGAATCAACCAACTTAAATGATTTAAATGAAAATGTTGAAACTACAGAGGAATCAGAGCTAAAACCCACAAATCCAATCTCCAAATTCTTCTTCTGGCTAACTGGCTTGTTTGAATAATCTTTCAAAGTAATCAGGAAAATTATCGAGCCATTCGTTTATGAACACTTGATCAGTAAAAAATGGCACCAAATCTACTTCCAAATCCCGCCTTTTGAGTTTTTTTATCTGACTGCGGATTATCTCCCAAGCTTCATCTACTCCGACTCCGTCTGTACTATCAGCTCTTAGCTTTTCCTCATTTGGCACTACACCCTGGCTCAAATACCACCACAGGTCATACCAATCACGTCCTTTTACCATCGCACTCGTCACTCCCTTGCGAAATACTCTTTCCATACAAGCTATCATTTTGCCCGCCATCAAACTTGGCTTGTCAAAATGGGCGATGGTCATACTGACTCCGTTACGCAATTTTGTAGTTATTTCTTTGTTGTATGTTTGATTGTGAGATGACACTTCTACCTTAATATGTAGTTTTTCACTTTTCAAAGGCGACAATCCCAACTCATAAAGAATTGGCATTTTTATCACAAAACGACTAATTCCGCCCTCTCCAGTTTGGGTATGCACAAGCACCTCTTCCCCCAGTAGGCCCTTCACAAATTTCTGTAAATCATTCCCAAAATTCTCTAAATTAATCTTGGCCTTGTTGTCAGTATCGATGTCTTCAGATAGTCTATTTAGCCCATACACCACGCGCAGACAAGTTCCTCCATAAAAAACTAGTTTTCGATAATCCTTGTGTCCATATATGTAACCCAGTATGTAAGTTATTAGATAATCCTTCGCGACAATCTTCTTAGTATCTTTTGGCAAATCTTTATAACCAGGGTCTTCCAACAATTGTTTTAACTCAGTCAAGACAACCATATTTTTCTCCTTATATTTTCAAGCGCATCACTCATTTTTTTTGACTTAGACAAAGTAATCCAATTAATAAAATCCAATCTATCTTTTACTTCAAAATCATCTAGGTTTAGTCTCAAGTCCTCTACCAAATCGTAATTTTTATCACCATATGCCCACCCATAAGGACGGAAATACAGATAGTCAAACAAAGCTTTACCAGGACTCGCCTCTTTTACACTTATCCCTCCCACAATTTTCTCACCATACCCTCCAAACAATTCTGGTTTAATATGATAATACAAAAAACTCCCCATCTTTGATGCAACCTTACTCGTGTTTTTTGTAGTTACAGCGGTCACTGCCATCACCGACTCCGTCATGACTCCACATTTTTGCAGCACATACTCTTTGGATAAATATGAACCTGGATTGATTATTGAAGATATCAAACCTGAAAAATCCCAGTCATTCAAATGACGATCATAATACTCTGGAGTCATGTAGACCCCTCTCTTTACCCTGAGCACTTTACCATTATTAACCCATCTAGACAGTAGCTGTCCAGCAGTTTCATTCTCAATTCCCAGCATTTGAGCCACGCTAGATACTCCAAAATATGGGATTCCAGATAATTTGTCTACAATTTTTGACCACATAGTGTATTTTTATATTAGTATTTATACATTTTTTGTATACCTACCAATATGAAACCACTTTTCCCGACATTTGTCAACTACATTCCCAATTCTGGTTCTAGTTTCTTCCTCTGGCTAGCTGGATTGTTTGAATAAATAAAAAATTCTTAAGTCGTTTCTACGTGATTTTCTCTCGATACACCAACCCATTGATTTTTACTCCCTTTAATACTGAGATTAATATCTTTATTATACCCTACCCCTCTTTTAGCATCGCCAGGAATTCTTTGTTTGACTTGGATTTGTTTAGTCTTTCAACCAAGACAGATGTGCGCTCATCATCATTGAGCATGTCAAGCATTCGTCTCATCATCACGATGTTTTGATAGTCAGAGCTAGAGAAAAGTAGATCTTCACGACGTGTACCAGATTTGTATACATCAATTGCTGGGAAGATACGACGTTCAGATAGGCGTCTATCTAGGACGAGCTCCATGTTGCCTGTACCCTTGAACTCTTCGTAAATCAGCTCGTCCATACGAGAACCTGTATCTACGAGTGCCGTACCGATAATGGTGAGGGATCCCCCACCTTCCATCTTGCGAGCAGCCCCAAAGAAACGTTTTGGTGGGTAGAGTGCAGCTGGATCAAATCCACCCGACAGTGTGCGGCCCGATGTAGGTATAGCTAGGTTGTATGCGCGAGCTAGGCGGGTCACAGAGTCTAGTAGGATCACTACATCCATTCCTTCTTCCACTAGTCGCTTAGCACGTTCTAGAGCGATCTCAGCTACTCTTGTTTGGTCTTCGGCTGGCTCATCAAAGTTGCTTGCTGCACACTCCCCTTTCATGCCAGAATTTTCAGTGACTTTTTCTAGGTGGCGACGGATATCTGTTACTTCTTCAGGGCGCTCACCAATTAGCACAGTCATCAAATGGATCTCAGGATAGTTTTTAGCTATACCTGTGACCATGTCTTTCATGATGGTGGTTTTACCTGCTTTTGGAGGAGCTACGATCATGCCACGTTGGCCTCGTCCGATTGGAGCTACTAGATCTATCACGCGGTTAGATAAAGGTTGTGCTCCCATTTCTAGTACGATCTTTTGGATAGGATAAATTGGAGTCAAGTTGTGGAACTTCACACGCTTGTGCATGTCGACTGGGGCTTTCCCATTTACTTTGTTTACAGTCACAAGCGCCCAGTAACGCTCATTGTCTTTTGGTTTACGAGCTGTACCTTCGATATAGTCGCCAGGTCGCAGTCCTAGTCTTCGCATGACCATACTAGCCATGTAAGCATCACGTTCTGTAGGGTGGAATTGTGGGCGGATCACAGCATGGCCATCACTAGAATCATCCAGGTATCCAGAGATAGGCTCTATGTCAGCACTATTTGTAGGAGTGGCATTGTATGCTGGTCTACTAGGCGCAGGATTAAAAGGTCTACTAAACTGTTGTGGTCTAGGATTTGCCACATAAGGTCTAGGCGCAGGCTGAGCAGTTTGAGGCATCACAATTGGTGCAGCAACTGGTTCAGTTTTTACTTCTTCTTTGGGTTCAACTTTTGGCTCGACTACGGCCTCAATTTTAGCCTCTACTTTTTCCTCTAGTTGCTTGACTATTGACTCCTCCACACCCCTAGCGGAGCTCTCTGAGCGTAGTGGGGTTTTTGTCACTTTAGCTGCTGGCATACTCTCTCCTTCTGAAATAACTTGATGAACATTACAACTTGATAAACTATTTAACTATCTTGTTGGGGAACAAAGCGTAGTATGACAAATTTATCGCAATTCGTCAACTATCATCTGGGCTACACTCAGTATTTTTAGCTTGTGGCTTACAGCTTGCGGCTTACGGTTCTGCTGTTTGCTGTAGGCTGTACGCTGCACGCTATCTGTCACTACCACCTCATCTATCTCACTTTCCTCTAGTTTCTCTTGCACGCCGTCTATATACAGATGATGAGTGGCAGCCACCGACACAGATTTCGCTCCCTGATTCTTTAGATATTTTGCACTCTCCATCATGGTAGATCCAGTTACAATCATGTCATCCACTATAATCACATGCTTACCCTTTACTTCCCCACTCATCGAGACCACCTCTACTTTACCTGTATTTAAATCTCTTCTTTTGTCCATATAAGCAATAGGTATATTTAGTTCGCGAGCAAAATAAGCACTAGATTTGACCGCACCTTCATCAGGAGCCACCACCACGCTATCATCACCTGCAATTTTGCGAAAATATTCAAGGAACGTAGGTTTGGCAGATAGCTCAACAACAGGAATATCAAAAAATCCAGTGATTGCTCTGTTGTGCAAGTCAAAGGTAATTAGTTTTTTTATTTTGGTAGTTTGGATGATCTGTGCTATCACCTTGGCAGATAATGGTTCTCCTGGTCTAAACACTTTATCTTGCTTCGAGTATCCAAGCCACGGCACAACTCCAGTGATACTTGTATATCCTGCTCTAGATAGTGCATCCGCCAGCAAGCAAAACTCCACGAGGTGTTCATCGACTAGGCTAGACAGTGATTGGACCAGCGTGACAGCTCCTTTGTCGCCTGGGATTATCCGTACTCTGCGCTCACCATTTTCAAACTGCGAGCTCTCCACTCCACCAAGCTTAGTCCCCAAAATCACTGCAATTTTTTTCGCTAAATCTGGATTTGATGACCCACTAAATATCTGCATATTATGATTTTTTAATTCCGTATTCTAATAACATCTGCTCTCTTGTTGTTTGCCCTGCCAACACAGCCAATGCAATCACTTGATTTACTACAATCGCAAAAGGACTAGTAGACTCTTCTTGGAATTTCGTTCTTGCCTCTTGATTCATCATTAATATTTCTAATGCATTATGACAATCGCCATATCCAATTGCTTTAATTCTTTCCGTAAATGTAGATGTATCTACCTGCTCGCCAGGAGCAAGTTTTATTGCATACACTTCATCTATAAGATTGTATGCATCCTTGATTTGTCCACCACTCATAATTACTCCTTCTGGGCAGAATAATTTATTGTTAATAATTGTACCTCTTTTGCTGCCTGCCTAGGGTCACTTGCCTGCAATATACTCCTACCTACGTTTATGATCATATCTAGCCCATTACTAGTCTCATCATTTAGAATATCCTCCACCTTTGCCCCTTGCGCCCCCACTCCAGGTACAAGCACCACCATATTCCCTATCATTTTTCTCGCCATCTTCATTTCCTCTGGATGTGTTGCGCCTACTACCACTCCCCACTGCCCTTTTCCACCGTCTCTCTTTACCACCTCTTCTAGTACTTGCTCCCACACCATTTTCCCGTTTTCTAGCTTCATATCTTGTAGCTCACTCGATTCGGGATTTGATGTTTTAACTAATGCTATTAGTCCTTTATCCTGATATTTTTCAAATGGAGCAAGAGCGCCCAGTCCCTGGTACGGATGTAGCGTGATTGCATCCACTTGTAAATACTCAAAAGCAAACTTGGCGTATTGTTCATTAGTGTTCCCTATATCTCCGCGCTTCGCGTCCAAGATAATTGGAATCTCTGGATAATTTTTTTGGATATACATACAGACTTTTTTCAATGTCTCGATTCCCTTAGCTCCACCCGCCTCATAAAAAGCCGAGTTGGGCTTGTACGCACACACCAAATCATGAGTCTCATCAATTATTTTTTTGATAAATTCAAAGTCAGCATTATCGAGTCCGATACACAACAAGCTCTTGTTTTGCTTTGCACAAATTTTATACTTATCAAAGAATCTCATCCCCTCCACTCCCTTGGGTTTTGGAGCCACTCACTCACAATTTTTTTATTAGCTTCTGTGATCTTGCCCATTTCTTCTGCTACTCCAAGAATTGTATTTACATCTGTCAGTTGTGTCAGTTGCACACTTTCTTTTTCAAAAGCATCTTTGGCTTCTTGCAGTTCATATCCTACAATCACGAGACAGTCAGTCACTACTGCACCTGCTTTGCGCAGTTCTGTCACCCCATGCAAACTAGATCCCCCAGTTGTAACCAGATCCTCTATCAGGAGTACTTTCTTACCATTTACATCTCCACCTTCTACCATTTTTTTAGTTCCATGATCTTTAGCAGCCTTGCGGATAAATACCGATGGCATAGACAGCAGAGCCCCAAGTGCAGCACTATGTGGGATCCCCGCTGTTTCAATTCCAGCGATCATGTCATACTCAATTTTTTGTTCTTTGATTTTTGCCATAAATCCGTCAAGCACCACTCTCCACTCTTTTGGGTACGACGGAAACATGCGATTATCCATATACATTGGAGACAAAATACCTGATTTAAAAGTGATCGGATTACTTGGGACAAAACCTACTCCGCCAATTCCTATCAAAGCCTTTGCTACGTCTTTAGCTATATTACTCATCAAAAATGTAGTTTAACACAAATCTATATAAACAGAATGGAAGGGCTATGAGCCCCCGCCTGCATCGCTTATGCGAAAGCATTGCGGGCAGGTGCCCTATGGGGTCTCACATATATTCAGAATGGAAGGGCTATGAGCCTGCCCTATCTCACATGCCCTTCCATTCTAACTACATGTTTTTCGCTATCTTGTATATCAAGACGTTATAGGATCAAACACTACTGGTAGTGTGTTAGATATACTCTTACACACAAAATGTAGCTTGACGCTTGTATTACCTAGTGTTAAAGTTCAAGTACGCTTATGTGATTATTGAAACAATCACATTTCGTTTTGAATAAGAGCATTGCTACACGTGAACCCGGTCAAATGGAGATTCAGCGGTAGGAATGCTCTTTTCGTGTCTAGACAGTTTTTACTGTCCAGACAGCCCCTCCGAAGCCTTTGGCGTAGGGGGTCGTATCAATTTATTCTCTTGTTAAAGTTTTCTATCTGGCAGCTATTTTCGTGAAACTCGAAATTAGTTTGATAGTACCGGGAAATATATCACCTCTGGTATTAATAGTCAACCTATAACTTTTATCACTCTACATATCCCCATATCCCATATAATTTTTAGATCTGGATTTCACTCATTTTTCACCACTGTGGATAACTCACTTTTTTTAAGTTATTAAATATAATCGTCTATTCCAGATTGTTTTTGCGCAGCGTAGGGTCGAGCCTTTAAAGAAGAATAACGTGTAGTGATTTGTACGTCTCAAGTTGCAAAATCTACGTAGGCCGGGCAGGCCGAGTAATAGGTCGCTCCGCTACCAAGCGGAGATAGACCGCTTTTGCGTTTGAGATCGTACAGATCACGAGATTGTCACAACCCTTTCACAATCTCACTCACCCTCTTATTACTCTCTCTCGAAAAAATCTTCGTATAACCTAGCTTACTTGCCTCCTTCACTCTCTTCTCTCCCCACGACACAGATCTTATCTCTCCTAGGAGTCCCACCTCCCCTACCGCCACGCTATTTTTCGGCAGCGCTTTCCCCAGTGTCGAGCTAGCAACAGCTAGACATATGGCTAGGTCTATCGCCGGCTCTTTTACGTTCAACCCACCAGTCACTTTGATAAACACATCCTTGTTTCCGATGGGTAGTCGCGCGTATTTTTGTAGTACTCCAAGTAGGATCATGACACGCCGCACATCTACTCCCTGAGACACTCTACGGGGCACTGGCAGCTCAGACTCGACAACCAGCGCCTGCACTTCAATTAACACTGGTCTCGTACCTTCCATGATCACGCATATGCTAGACCCTATCGCCCCTTCTTCTCGCTCAGCCAGGAAAAACTTGCTCGGATTTGCGACCTCTATCAGTCCCGACTCGACCATCTGAAATACTCCCACTTCGTCAGTTGCCCCAAATCTATTTTTCTGTGTCCGCAGTAAGCGTAGATCGTAGTATCTATCCCCTGTTAGCTCAAGCACCGCATCCACCATGTGCTCTAGTACTTTAGGACCAGCCATCTCCCCGTCTTTAGTTACGTGTCCCACGAGAATTACCGGCACATTATGGCTCTTGGCATAATTTATTAGCCTAGCTGTGCATTCACGTATTTGTGAGATCGATCCAGCAAGACCTGGCAGTTCAGATGAATAAAGCGTTTGTACCGAGTCTATGATCACAAGATCCAAATCCAATTTATCTATACTGGCAATTATCATATCCACATCAGTCTCCGCCAGCATTTGCAAGTCAACGACTGTAGGGGCGGATCCCTGTGTCCGCCCGCGTGTTCCTTGCAGCCTACCTACCCGGATCTTCACTTGCCCAGGACTTTCTTCACCACAAATATATGCTACCTTCCCCATTTTCAGAGCCAGCTGTGTGAGTATCGTGGACTTCCCTATCCCAGGCTCGCCTATCATGAGGATCACTTCTCCAGGTACTATTCCTCCTCCAAGCACTCTATCTAGCTCCCCTATCCCAGTCTGTCTCCTAGTCACTGCACTTGTCTCTATCTCATCTAGTTTCTGAAGTTTTGCCACCATACCACCACTTCTCACTTTCCCCTTTTCACTTCTCATTTGCACGCTCTCTGTCAGCGTATTCCATTTCCCACACTCGCTACACTGCCCCGCCCATTTAGCACTCTGAGATCCACAATTGTTACACTCATACACTACAGACGACTTTCCCATGAAACCATTTTAACACTCTAAAATTACTCTCTAGTTCTATTAATCTAATTTAGTTTGTTCGCCCATATATCTTATATGTTTAAAACCACTCATGGGGACAAATAAAGATTGTTCCAAAGCCAAAACAAGGAGAGCAAATACCTGACTTATATTATTTCTAGTATCTAATACTTCAGCTGGAGCATCTGAAAATTTCTGATTAAACTTCCACCAGCTTGCAGCAGCAGTCATTCCACACTTTAGGTTATGACTATGATCATGCTCTCTAGTTGCAGGCTCTGCCCAGTTTTTTAAGCTACGATAAGCATGAACCATTGTTGATGCAAGTGCGGGAGGCAAGTTCCTACCCATATAATATCCAGTCAACATATCTGTAACAATATTATCCCCAACCACTTCACCTAGTTTATCGGCACCAGTTGCAATTAACATATTTTCTAGTTGGATACCCTGCATCAAACCACCCGCACCTAGTTCTATCAGCATTTGTTTTAAAGCAGAGATCCTACCATCGCCACATTCACTATCTTGAACTCGCACACCATCTTCAGCTATCTCATAGCCATGGTTTCCAGATAGTCTTGGTGGATGACTTGATTTGTTCAACTTAACAACAGTTGCAGCAGTCCCTACAAGACTTTCAGCACAACCAAAGATAAAGGCGGCGCCCATTACGCTTTTTTTGAGTAGCTCGTTATTTACTGGCTGATTATTTTCTACAAGCTTTCCCAAATCACCAACAGAGTCAGCGACATGGTGAACAGCATCATCTACTCCCAAATGACTAAGTAAAGACAAAGTTCCCACAGCTCCAACCACATATCCACCCCACTTCAACAGATCTATAGGTTGTAAAAAATTTTTGCTTTCAGGTTTCATTGCCATAATATACTTATCCCCTACGTATATAACTCCCGAATTATAAGTCTAAAGGGCAAATTTAGTCAAGATGGGAATTTATTTATTCTTAGGTTTCATCGCATCTACAAATTCTTTAGAGTTCATTGCGGAAACAGGATTTTCCAAGTTAGCTTTGATATTTCCTATCACTGCAGCGATTACAACACCAAACCACTCTCTTGATAAAAACCTTGGTTTTTCTTGATTAGTCATATTTATTCCTCTATATATTATTATAGGATTATACTTCACAAAAACAGATCTGACAAGGAAAAACTTACTGTCCCAGTTCAAAAGTATATACGGGTAGTCCCCAGGCCAGTGCAGAGACAGTCTGTCTAACACCCTCATTTTGCAGCTGCTCCATATGGGTCATCACCGCTTCTGGATCCACATCTAGATCTTTTATGATGTTCTTCCCGTCGCGAGCTAGCAGATATGCTACTTTTTTATTGAGATATTGCACCACTTGAGGATGATTCACAAATACAGAGACCTTCCCGTCGGTTGGCGCCACCATCGGGATCATAGTTTTATCAGTCAACTCTTCTTTTGGTATGACTATAGATACGACAGCTCCCTCTTTGTGGTCACCTGGTAGCATTGGATAAGCCAGTTGTCCTGCTCTCTCTGGCACATTCCACATGGTATCAAAAAAGGCCACAGACAGTGAGCGTAGTACTTTCTCCGACATGCCGTATTGAGCTGGCTTGGTCATCATCAGCTTCATGTGCCCACACCCTACAAATCTAGGATCTAGTAGGTAGCGAGATAGAAATACTTGGAGTCTTGGGTCAGGATTGGTCACAAAGTTGTACATTTCTTGGGCTGTATGGAATTTCTTGCCACCCATTCTTTTGACACCATATCCTTCATTTAAAAATTCTGCTAAGTGATGCATAGCATGCTCATCAGTATGCATATAAAACCTACCCATATGAGACAGATACCAATCAAACACTTTAAGTATTTCACCAGGGTTAAAATGTCTCCCGGCCACAGCTCCTACCGCGATCACAGCCTCAGCTAGACGAGATACATCACCTCCAGGGTTTCCTACCACTGGATTGGTCTCACGCCCATCAACACAAGCATCATATTCCTGGCTAAATATATCTCCTAGTTTCACCCATCTCACGATCCCCTTCTGCTTCAGGTACGATGCAATCTCTTCCTGTGTATAGGTTTTACGAGGATTTGGTAAACATGCTACTTTCATAACTTTACTCTTCTACAGCACTCAGTAGACCTTTAAGCTGTTCTTCTACAGCCTTCCAGTCACCATTTGCACTACGGATCTCTTCAAAGATCCATTGTAGATCTACGAGAATCTGGTCGTCCTTTACTATCATTTTTGTTTTGCTCATTTTGTCTCCTTTAGCTGTTGGCTGTAAGCCGTAAGCTGTACGCTTATTTGTATCCAACTGGTACTTCTTTAAGAACTGGTCCAAGTGACATACGTCTGTGTTCTGGATCGACATTTTCCACAAGTACTTCGATTTGCTCACCAGGTGTTAGTTCACCAAAAGAGCCAATTCTAGATACGTGAATGAGTCCGTCTACGCCAGGCTCAAAGTTTACAAACACTCCAAATGGAGCGCTTCTGGAGACTGTGCCTTTGACAGTTGTACCAGCTGCATATTTCTCAGCAACTAGTGACCATGGGTCAGCCTGTAGTTGTTTCATAGATAGATTTAGCTTGCCTGTACCTTCTTCTACACCTAGTACTTTGACTTCTACTTTGTCCCCTACTTTAAGATATTTGTGGATATCATCCACTTTTTCCCAGGAGATTTCAGAGATGTGTACTAGCCCCTCGACTGTGATCCCACCTACTACCACTGCTACAAATGCTCCAAAAGATAGTACGCCGGTCACTGATCCTGAGAATGTGTTACCTACTTTTACAGCTTTAAGAGCTGACTCTCTCTGTTCCATCACAGCTGCTTCAGAGACGTGCTTCTCAGAGAAGATCAAGCGGTTTTTCTCTCTATCTACTTCAATTGGTTTGACAGAGATATCTTTGCCTACGAGTCCTTGTAGATTGCCTGCATAAGTGGAGCCAAATTGAGAGGATGGGATAAATCCACGTAGGCCTTGCCATCTGACAATCATGCCACCACGATTTAGTTCGACAGTCTTTACAACCACTTCTTTTTCGTTCTTTAGGTAGTCATCAAGCATGGTCCAGAGCTTGTCAAACATGGCTCGTTTAAGTGATAGTAGGATTTGTCCTCTTTCATTTTCATCAGATGCGACGTAGACATCGATCTCGTCACCTACCTTGATTGTTTCAATAAATTCTTTAGCAAAATCATATTCACGATCAGCCACAATTCCCTCTGTTTTTGCACTAATGTCTACCATCACCATCTTGCGGGTGACTGCAGTTACTAGACCTTTTAGGGTCTCGCCTTTTTTAGGAACTGAGAGAGTATAACCAGAAGTAGCAAGTAGCTCCTCCATAGTTGTGGGCTCTTTTACCTGTCCTTGCGTAGCCTTCTTTGGCGAAGCGGGAACTTTCTCACTTTTTACTTTAGTTGCCATATAAATTTTTATCCTTCCTTGAATCTAGCAAGTGCACCGATTTTACTCGTGTGAAGCAAAGATCAAGATGAAGGTATTGTACCAGGCAGAGCAGGATCTGACAATTACTTGGTCATGCCAGGAATCAGATCAGTTGGCTGGATCAAATAAACACTAGTTGGTACGTAAAGCGAGATGATAAAGTAACGCACCATGACAATGAGAGCCCCTATTCCGACCGCTAGGATCAGCATCCCAAAAAATTGATTCTTCATAATAGCTGGTTTTGCGATTCCTGCTTTCCTTTTTGCTGCGATTTTGCGTGCCATAGATGCCTCCATCATAAATATATCTCTATGGATCAACTCTATACTATTATCGATCCCGCTACAAGTACTTGCGCTTCATTGTAAAACACGCAGCTCTGCCCCTCTGCTACACCAAAGATCTTTTCTTTCAACTTTACTTCTACCTTTCCACTTGATGAACTTGATAAGCCTTCAACTTCTACAAGTTCCCCTAGATTTCGTATCCTTGCCCACACTTTATCTTCAAAATTTAGGTTTTTATCTAAAATCTTAAAAGATTCTTTCATCGTTTCTTTGCGCTGCCCCACCACTAGCTCATTCTTTTCGATATTTTTGTCTATCACATAAAGCGGGCTCATGTCTGATTTTTGACTCTTATGATCCATATCAAATCCACCTCGCTGGCCTATCGTATAAAACCACAATCCTTTGTGAGTCCCTATTTTAGTTCCCGTTAAGGCCTGGCCTTGGCCTTCAAGGCCAGGCCTTGAAGGATACATGACTACATCTCCCTCTTCCTCCCCCAACCTGTCTTTAAGTAGTTTACTTACGTCGATGTCCCCGATAAAACATATCCCCATCGAATCTGGTTTGGTTGCGGTAAGTAGCCCCAGTTCTTTGGCTTTAGTCCGCACCTCACTCTTTAACATCTCTCCAAGAGGGAAAATTATGTGACTCAAATGGTCACTTGGTATCTGCCACAAAAAATAGCTCTGATCTTTACTCTCATCCTTCGCCCTCTGCAAAAACAAAGGTCCGTCCTTTGTTATCCGACAGTAATGACCCGTCGCCACATAATCAAATCCTTTTTGCATAGCCCAGTCATAAAAAATCCCAAACTTTATCTCTCTATTACACATCACGTCTGGATTTGGAGTACGTCCTGCTTTGTATTCACTATAAAAATACTCAACCACTTTCTCTTTGTACTCTTTGCGAAAATCTAAGACCTCAAACTTGATGCCCAGCTTTAGCGCTACTTGTAGCGCATCCTTTTTGTCTTGGTCTGTTCTACATCCAGGTTCGTTGTAACACTCTAGATAAATTCCCGTGACCTCATAGCCTAGCTCTATTAGCAGTGCTGCCGCCACACTAGAATCTACCCCACCAGACAGTCCAAGTGCCACCTTTTTTACGTTCATATCTGGCTATTTTACAACTTATTTCAAAAACTCCACAATCTTCCCTGCAATATCTATCCCAGCCACATCTTCTACATAAGTAAAGGCACATGGCATATTTACTTCTGCCAAGTAATTTTTCCCATCTTTCCCAATTAGAATATCTACCCCACCAAAATTCAAGCCCAACGCTTCAACTGCCTTTATCGCCATTTCCCTAATTTCTTTCGGGTATTCCTTTTTTTCTGAGATAAAGCGAGTTCCAGCACCACCAATTATTACGTCATCACTATTTCTTAGATTTGCCTTTTCTCCTACAACAACTCCATTTAACACTACAATTCTAGCTTGCTCATCATGTTCAATATATTTTTTCAAAACAACATCTCCTCTGGCCGAGTGCAAAACAATGTTCAAAATTGACAACAACGAACTGATTGAATCAATTTTCATAACGCCACCGCCATTAGAGCTACCCATCTCTTTGACTATTACAGGGAATCCATTAAGGTTTTCAACTTGTTTAAGTAGGATATTCTGATTTAAGACTGGAAAATATATTGTCGGGATACACTTAATGCCCTGTTTTTCACACAACTCATTTTGCTCAATAGTATTTAATCTAGAAAAATTTTTCTTACTTTCTTGTTTTTTTACAGTTACACATCCTTTATCTACTAGATAATCATCTAATAGTCTCGCCCTTTGAATTCGAGATACACGATAAAAAGAATCTTTATCAGAAAAATTATTTTTATTAAGATCAAAAGTTAAAGGATTTAACAATTGATAATTAATGTTTCGTTTTTCACACGCATCAATTAATCTTTTAGTAGCATCTAGTGTATTGGTCGATATTATATAAAACATAAGATCTATTTTACACCACAACAGCAAAAGTTTTTAAATCACGCCTGCCTACAATCATTTTATTCCTTAGTTTAGATCTATCTGCTATTGAAATTTTAGTTCTGATTTTTCTCCCTGCCATCACAAACATTACACCTACTATCTCACGCTTTTTTCTCCCTAAGGCATTACGAAAATAGTCATGATACAAAATATTGTCAGGCTCAAGTAACCCTAGCTCCTCAGCTAGCACTCTGTCAATACTAGATCCATCGGCTCCTGTATCAATCTTGGCATTAATTTTTTCAATTTTTCCATTCAATCCAAAAATTTCTACTTCTTCTATTGCTCCCACTGTTTTTCTCCCTAGTCCTTTTTCAGCTAGCTTGGGGTCAACAAATAAAGCCTGCGCCACCTTGATCCCATGTTTGGCAGATACTACTTTTAGCCCTTTTACCCTAGCTAGCCTCTCTCTTAGTCCCGCTCTATTAGCTATTTGTATCTTAAGTCCTGGCTGAGCATTTACCTCAAGTATCATCGGCGTAGATTTATCCCCGTCAGGTTGTAGCACAATATCACTTGCCATATAGCCTAGTCCTATCGCCTCACTCGCTTTTATCGCAGTTTCCAGTATTTCTTCCCACTGAGGAATCTGGATATTTGCTAGCTTGCGTCTAGTACCAGGGAAAAACTCTGTGGGCTTGGCATGATGTACGCCGTATGTGGTGATGCCAGAAGCTATATCTATCCCTATAGCTGCTGCTCCCTGGAAAAGATTGGCTCTACCGCCCGATTCTTCAGTAGGTAGTCTCACATAACTCATTATCGGAATTTTGTTAAATACAATCACGCGGATATCTGGCGTCCCATGATAACTATATTTCTCAAATACTGGGGCCACTCGCACTCTTTCTTCAATATATGCAATATCAGATATATCATCCATCGAGTATCGTCCAGCCAAAATATCACCTATATGCAATCGTAAATCATTTACTCCCCACATCTGGCCTTGAGAATCAATCCACTCACCAGCAAACTCACCTTGACCTTCGATCACCACGATCCCTTGCCCTCCAAGCCCATTATTTGGCTTTACCACAAAGTCCATTGGTAGCTTGAGAAAATCAAAGTTTTCAAGAGCCTCCATACCTTTTATCACAGCATAAGTCTCAGGTACTCTAACCTTGTTTTCTCTCAAAGTTTTTTTGGTTAAAAGTTTAGAATTTGCAACAAATTTTCCTTTTCGACTGTTGTAAACCGAAGTGTAGAGATGATTGCGCGAGTTGAGTCCTAGGACGTCACGGAGTTTCATAGTTACTCCTCCTCATCTTCCTTTACGATACCTCTATACATCAGGTACTCAGATAGTCGAAGACCAGTATACCTACCCATAAATAGATCAAATATTGCCACTCCAAAAAAGATGATTTCCGGCCACATCAGTAGTGCCCTTTGCACCATCTCGCTACCTAGTAAAAGTGACGATATCATAGCAAGTGCAAATGTCTGGAAAAATAAAGCTCGTGCCTCACTACCACTTCGTCCAGCTTGGATATCAATAAATGTTTCGGCCAGTAGCATAAGTATCAAAATAGGAAAAATTCCCACTGTCACAAGTTGTGATATATTCCAAATCGAAGCTGCAAACAGTGTCAAAAATACTCCAGCCGAGACCACCCATAAAAGTAGTGATACACGTGGCAAATATTGCAGTTTAAGACTCTTTAGAACCGTTCTACCCACCACAGTCACAAGTAAAATTACGATAAATAAAGCAGCTCCTGCCCAGATGCCAGTAGCCAAAAATGCCACAGATAAAAGAGCTGGTGTCAGGATACCAGCACCACGCACACCAATGAGGTGCCGCGCTGCAGCCACAATCGCCACAACCAGGGGAAATAGTAAAATCAATACAATCGTATTGATAGGTACCCCATTATCAGCTGCTTTGGTGATCGCATAGCGCAAAAAGTTATTCCAGCTCAGCTCTCCCACGGGATTACCATCAAGCACTTTTTGAAGTTTACTTTTTGTTTCGTCGGTTGGCTGAGTAAGATTAGTTTTCTCTAATGGTTGTTTTTCTACTATTGCTGCAGGGGTAGCTATCTCACCAGACATAGTTGCAATCGGCGAGACAAGTTCAGCATGTACTGGGTTTACAAAGGCCAAAAACAAGACAATACTCAGTATGATTTTATTCATACTGAGTATTATATCAAAATGTATCTTAAAGTAGCGAATCTACTGTATTCTTGAAGGCGCTCCAGGGCTGTGCTCCCTCAACTACGGTCGAGTTTACAAAGAAAGTAGGAGTAGCACCAAATCCAAGTGATTGCACAAATGCAGTGTCATCGGCAACTTGACCAGCATATTTTTTGCTATCCAAACATGACTGTAGTTTCTTGCCGTTTAGACTATTTCCCATCAACTCTACCAATTTGTTAGCTTGAGTTAAGTCATTTTTCACTACATTGTTTAGTAGGTCATAACCAGCTTTTGTCATGAGCTTGTCATGAGCTTCCCAGAATTTGCCTTGGTCATAAGCACAGTACATAGCTTGAGTTCCTACTTCACCACTACCATGACCTGGTGCATAAAGGAAGATAAAGCTAGCCTTCCCAGAGTCAACCAGTTTCTTGATCTCAGGTACTGGAGCTTCATAAGTTCCCCCATCAGCCTTTAGTTTAAATTGCTCACTTGTATTGTTTAGCTCAGGATGTAATCCTGCAGCTATATGACAAAAAGGACAAGATGGATCAGATATCTCTGTAAATATTATTTTTGCATTTGCTTTACCAAAAGTGATATGTTTTCCATCAAATTTTTCTTGAATTTTTGCTAAATCTACGTTAGCTGGTTTCTGAGGTTGCTGACCTGTTGGGGTTTGTGCTGCAGCAGCAGTAGTTCCCTTTTCCAAAAACTCTGTTTTTGTTTTATAAACACCTAGGAAATAGGCGCCTACTACTAGTAGTATTACCATGGCGTACTGAGTGATTGCTTGTTTCATGACATAACCTCCATTTATAACTAATACCTTTAACGTCCTTTAAATATATCACACGTATCTGAAACGCCAAGCCATCCAACTATCTCAAAAGATATCCTTGCCCCCTTACAGCCTCTACTCGCTTCCCATCAATCCCCAATTTTACTAGCCTCGCCCTAAGTCTTTGCATCGTCTTATTGATAGCCCAAAAAGTTTTAAATTCTCCTTCACCCCAGATGATATCTGCCAGTTCATCGTAGGTCACTATGTCGCCAGTATTCTTTATCATCTGTTTCATTATTTCTTTTTCTTGTTTTGTCAGTTCTTTAGCTGCCACTACCCCTTTTATTAGTATCTTGCCATTTTTTACCTCTAGTTCTTTAGTTATAGGAGCTATCCCAAGCGACCGCACATACCTTTCGCTTTCTCGTCTGATTTTAAGTGGTACTTTTGAAAGTTGATGGTAGATTGGGTCAAATTTAGGGAAAAGCTTCTTCATCACGGGTCTAGTCATGATAAAGTCCATGAGCGCCTCACGTTTGGTCCAAGTCACTCCCAGACTATTTCTCTCTACATACATTACATGGTTTACGATCATGGCTGCCAAGTCTCCCAGACTCCTGTCTTGACGTAAATAGTAATGATTTACACTCCAGTAACTAGAAGATATCGTCCCAATCCGTCCTACGTCCACGACCACATCATTGTGCATTTTCTTGGCTTCTGGCAGATAATGATCTAGCTCCTCCCAAAATGCGGCTTCTACTCTCCCCCACTCAGCCTCAAATTCTTTTGTGCTCGACTGGAGATACTCAAAGTCCTTTGGATAAACCACCTGGATTTGTGTAGACACATCTACTCTCAGCTCTGGGACTACCAGAAATCCATGATTTTCAAACCATCCGTTAGCTACTTCTATCCTAGTAGATTTCCATCTGACTTTCTCTGTTACTGGACTATTTCTAAACGTTATATCTGGCATATGTCCACCATTGTCCACGATTATATCATTTTCTGGCCTATAATGTCAGGAATTATTAAAGGAGATCTATATGATAATAAACGAACATCTAATCATCAATCTAAAAGCCTACGCCGACTCATATATAACTAGAGCAAAAAGTGGATTAAACACAAGTGATCTCAAGCATTCCATGACATCACTTATTCCTAGAGTTGCAGGGGAAAACGGAGGAGTATCAATGAAACCACATCCCGCAGATACTAATCCTGATATTAGAAAAGTATTAGATGGGGGAAACCCAGCGCTCGGAATAATACTTGTTGGAGTAATGGAGGCTCTACAACAGATTGTCGTAGGTGGAGACAGGGAGATTCCAATTGAAACAGCACTCAAGATATCAAGACAAACATTTAACATGCTAAAAATAAGCAGAGAAAACCCAGGGCCAGGAGAGTTATGGGCATTTGGATTTCGAGATGCATGTAAAACAATGCTTCCCCAAAGACCACCCAATCCAAATGAATCTTTGGATTAATCTGACTACAAAAAGCCCATTAGCAATGAATCCCACAATCCCACCCCGGGTGTGGAATGATCGGCCTGCACAAGCTGACGCTTTAGCATCTACGAGCAGGTCTAGTGATATTACGCAGTCGCTACACCCTTCTCTATATACTGCTTCATCAGGGTTTGGTACGGCACATTTAAAAAATTAGCTTTCTCCTTGAGTCGAGCTAGCATGTATTTTGGCATTCTTATCGAGACTGGTTGTGAAGTAGGTTTAAGATTGGGAAATGTTACTCTCTTAAAGTCAGTTGGCTCAAAATAATCAGTAAAGTCTACTTTATCCCAAAAGTCCCTTTCTTCATCTTCATTTTTAAATTTAGGCAACTTTAATTGTTTCTTCATAAAACCTCCTTTGTTTTTTATTAAGATCTCTTGCAGATATCACGCGCACCTTCCCCTTACGTAGGGTCAATATCAAAAATAATAATCGATCTTTACTGGTCTTTCCAAGGAGAAAGTAGCGCGTCTCCGTGGTCGAATGTTTAAAATCCGGACCTATGATCTTTTTGTCATCCCTAAAGACTTCTTCAATTTCGGTATTGGCAACACCATGTCGAAGCCAGTTTTTATCAAGATTACCTTGATCCCACTCAAACTCTACTGGACGAGACAAAATAATCATGTATATACCATACGCTACATAAAGCTAATTTGTCAAGTACGCGCTAGCCCCTCTTTCTTCACTTGCTCCGCTACCGCTTTTGCGATCACGTCGGCCTGACCAGGGTCAAACATCGAGGGGAGGATCTTGTCTTCAGTTGGCGTAAGGAATCCAGCCAGTGCATCACGCGCTGCCTGCTTTATCCCCACCGAGATCTTTGTCGCATGAGAGTCTAGTAGTCCGCGAAACAGTCCAGGAAATACTAAAGAGTTATTGATTTGATTGTTAAAATCAGATCTCCCCGTCCCCACGATCCTCGCCCCACCCTTTTTAGCTTCATCAGGTAGTATCTCTGGATCAGGATTTGCCATAGCTATCACTATTGCATCCGTCGCCATTGTAGATACCATCTCTGCCGTCACTAGCCCACCTTTAGACACACCAATAAATGCATCAGCCCCCTTCATCGCTTCCGCCAAATCTCCATGTTTTTCTTCAATATTTGTCAAACTAGCAAATTTTCCCTTCCAGCTATCACTTTCTTTTGTAATAATTCCCTTCGAATCAAGAATGATCACATCTCGTACTTTACAAGGATCATCCTTGTAAAGTAGTTCACCACCTTTTCGATCTAAAGACAAAAGCATTTGCGCAATAGCTAGTCCGGCAGATCCAGCCCCAGATATTACGACTTTAAGATCTTCATATTTTTTACCCACTACTTTGGCCCCGTTCATTAGGGCAGCCGACACGGTTATTGCCGTCCCATGCTGATCATCATGTACGACAGGTATCCCGATATCTTGCAGTCTATCCTCTACTTCGATACATAGTGGTGAGGTGATATCTTCCAGGTTAATTCCACCAAAACTAGGGGCAATAGCTTTTACAAAATTAACTATTTCATCCGCCGTGTGTAGATCTATACATAAAGGGACTGCATCCACTCCTCCAAATTGTTTAAATAGTAGTGCCTTTCCTTCCATCACAGGCATCGCGGCCTCAGCTCCTATATTTCCAAGTCCTAAAACCGCCGATCCATCAGATACTACAGCCACACTACGGCCGCGCAAGGTCAGCTCAAATGACTCATTTTTGTCACGAGCGATCTCTCGACATACCTGAGCTACTCCTGGCGTATACACGAGTGATAGGCTTGCCCTATCTTTTACTTCTACAATTGACTGAACCCCTAGTTTCCCTTTATTTTTCCTGTGCAACTCTACTGATTGTGTATATACATCGTTCATTTTGATTCCAGCCATCTCTCTATGTCTAGTGCCGCCTGCACTCCCGTCCCAGCAGCAGTTGCAGCCTGTCTATAACGGTGATCACTACAGTCACCTGCCACAAACACTCCTTCTACCGTCGTCATCGTAGGCCACACACCATTTCCTGGTTTTACATACCCTTCTGTGTCCATTTCTACTTTAGTATTTTTCAAAAAATCAGTCGCAGGCTTGTGCCCTATGGCAAAAAATAGTCCATCAGTTTTTACCACTTCCTCCTTGCCGTCTATGTCCAGTGTCAAAGTTTCTACTCTATCACCTTCAATTTTTTTCAAATTCGTTTTCCACATCACTGTGATTTTGTCAGAGTTTGCCTCAACTCTTTTTTGCATGATCTTACTGGCGCGGAACTCACTTCCTCGCACAAATATAGTCACATGAGTCGCAAATTTGGTCAGTGCCACAGCATCCTCTATGGCCGCGTCCCCTCCTCCTACAACACACACATTTTTACCGCGGTAAAAAGCGCTGTCACACACTGCACAAGTACTAAATCCCTTGCCCCAGTATTTTTCTTCTCCCACTCCAAGCAGGCGTGGACTAGCACCCATAGCTAGGATTACCCCATCATATTCACTTCGCAATTTGTCCAAATCACTTACAGTCTCATACACCATTTTCGCTCCAAACTTGGTCGCCTGTTCTTGCATGATCAGCATGAGCTCTGGCCCTGTCTTGCCCATCACCCCAGGATAGTTTTCTATCTCTGTGGTTTTGGTTAGTTGTCCTCCAGGCTCCTCCCCAGCATATATAGTCGTGTCTATATCAGCACGACTTGTATATATAGCTGCAGCGTAACCTGCAGGCCCCGAACCTATAATTGCGATTTTATGTTTGTTCATATCACTCTGCTGTCTTTAGCAAATTTTCATACATAGGTCGTCCAGCAAAACCTACTTTACGTGCGATTTCTTTGCCATCTTTAAACAAGATCACAGTTGGGATACTCATCACATTGTATTTCGCAGCAGTCTCTTGGTTAGCATCCACATCTAGCTTGCCGATCTTTACTTTACCCTTGTAATCATCTGCCATAGCATCAACTACTGGTCCTGCCATCACACATGGCCCACACCATGTAGCCCAAAAATCTACCATCACTTTGCCTTTTGCATTTATCACTTCGTCAGCAAAGTTTGCGTCACTAAAAACTATTGTATTGGCTCCTGCCATATTTATTCCTCCATATTTTTAACAGATCAATCCTATCACAACATCCCTATTGTCTAAACGGGTTCAAAAAGTATCGAATGAGGCCATAACCCACAAAATATACCCAAATTCTATATTTCAAAGGGCACATCCAAATGATCCCAAACAACATAAGGTCAAGTATTGCTTCCATCCCCCACCACGGTATCCCAAGCACTGGATTTACAAACTCATGGTTAACCGCGTTTCCTATCCTTCCTATCGCTTGCGCTAGTGGCAGTCCCGTCGCCGCCGCTCCCATCACTTTAAGGGTCCGACCCTTAAAGTAAAGCCAAAGTGCAATAGACCCCAGTATTAGAGCTCCCCAGATAGATAATCCTCCATTCCACACATAAAATATTTCATTCAAATGTAGACTGTAATACGACCAAAAATCAATTACATGATATATTCTCGCCCCCACTATTCCAGCAATTATCACATACCCTGCTCCGTCTTTTACTCTTGGCTCTATCTTTTCTGCAATGCTGTACCCCGCAACTATCGCTATCCCGATAAACAAACCATACAAATGAAACATCATCCCACCAAAAAACTAAAGAATATAAAAATTCCCGATAATATATACATAAATACCAGTCTCTCTTCATCAGTGATCTCTCTCTTTATCAGCCAAAACAGTCTTATATGCAGCCTCCTAGGTTCTTTTTGTTGTAGTCTCCAGGCATCAGCCAAAATATGTAGCATCAGCCCCATGACCACTCCCTTACCAAATAGTCCTGCCGTAGAGGTGAGTGCAAAAAAAGCCAGCGGTATCCATATCACCATAAATAGTGAGGATCTAAAGGTAAGTCTCTCTTGTTCTAGTCTGCGCACGTCTAGTAGTTCAAAGGCACTTAGATATTTTTTAGCCTTCATATACCACGCAAACTGTTGCGAGATCTGCGCACTAGGATAACTATAGGTATAAACAATTCGATCAGCAAACAGCACTAGTACCCCGGCAACTGCTCCTAGCACAAACCATATCCAAGGTAGTGGATCACTCCATCCTGCGCGTATCACAAACACAAACACACTGTACGCAAGAGCCATAGGTAAATGTGAAAGTATATATCTCTTCATACCTTAAATATACACGAAATAAAAAATAGAGTTTGTCGAATAAAATTTTGACGACTCTATTATTTTACTTTTAACAAAATATGCGACGCGTCAGCAGACAAATATTTTGTATTCGATCAAAAATAATACCGGAGCTCACAAATTTTTGTTCGACATACTCTGACTCTTCTTCAAATCCGATATTTTCCACATAAACAACCTACCTTTATTTTTCACATTCGGCGCATCAATCACAAAAGACCGAGCACTCTCAAGCGTCGCCCTAGGCACTGTCTTGGCCATCCGGATATATAAAGACTTGTGATCCATATCATTTAAATCCACCGCCAGTCTATATCCATAATCCTGGAATTCTTGCGATATATACTTCCCATCATTTCTCCCCTCAAATTTCTTTAGGATATCTCCAAGCAGTGTAGGTTGCGTGGCAGTTGTCATAGATTGCTTTCCCTTGCCATCACTATAGTCGCCAGACTCCAAAGTGCAATAGTCCCCATCACTAATTCCTTCCAGATTCCAAAATATATACCTACCGCCATCACCCCAAACACTGTGATCGCTCCAAGAGAATATATGATTTCCATATACACCCAGTATGCTATAGACCCCATCCTCTTTCCCCCTAAATGCATATAGTCAGCATAAAAATTACCATGAATCGCACTAAATAATTGTCTAGAGATATCCAAACTAGCAATTTGATATATGCCAGAAACAAAAAATCTCCCTACCCATGCCATAGCTACCCCAACACTGACAAATCCATATACCCCCTCATCAGCATAACCCTTCTTTGCTCGCAGTTTATCAAACCAAGGACCCGTAAAATACTGCATGAGTATAGCTGCAACAGCCACTCCACTATATACAGCCCCCAGCTTTGCTTCTTTGATACCTTGCAAAAAAATCAGTAGTGGCCATATCACCGCGTTACCATAATCATTCATCGCACTGCCAAAATTTGCCACAGCTTGGTGCAAATATCTCCCATTTGTCAAAAAATACCAAAAACCGCTTACCGATACTCCATTTTTATGACTATGACTCGGCATCCCCCACAGAGGTATTACAGACAAAAACAAGATTGTGAGTCCCATCAAAAACAATGTCGGATATCCTGCAAACATCACAATCAACCCTCCCGCAAAAGGTCCAAGCAAACTAGCAATATTCTCAAGTACCATCAAGTACCCGAGCTTCTTCCCCATCCTTTTGCCCTCGATGTCCTGAGACAAAGCCGAGTCGCGCGATATCCAGTAGGTAGGTATCTGGATTCCTCCACAAATAGCAGCAATCCAAATCCATAAAAAATTGCTTTTTGCTAAATATAAACAAATTGTATAGCCCATTAAAAATATCACCGACAACGCAATACTTCTACGGAATCCTATTTTTTCAATTAGTTTAGATAGTGGAAATACTATAAACACCACAATCAATCTCTCAATCACATAATAAAGTACTACCAACATCAAAGACGATTTAAGTGAATAAATAAACAGCGGCACAAAAATCGAAGTCAGGGCTACAAACAAAGCTCGAAGTAATCCGTTTATATAAAAAGCATGAGTCGAATCGATATCTCTGTGCCAAATCCTCATATATCCACTATATACCAAACATGGTCTTTACTTCTTCAAGTGTTGTGATCGTGTCAGCTGATTTGTCATCGCGAAATTTCACCATACGAGGAAATCGTAAAGCATATCCAGCAGAGTGTGTTGGAGAAATCGTGATCTCATCCGCTGCGACCTCTACTATCACCTTCGGTTCAACCCACACATCGGGTGTAAGTATCTTTGGTACTTCGTACTCATTTGGTTTAGATTTTGCCTCGCATGCTTTTAGTCGTTCTCCCAGTTCTTTAAATTGTGCGTCACTTATCCCAGTTCCCACTTTTGCCAGCGTCAATATTTGCTGTTCGCCGTTAGCCGTATGCTGTATGCCTACTAAGAATGCACCCAGTGCAAACTCGCTTCTCTTCCCTTTGCCTAAATAATATCCCATGATCACAGCATCAATTGTGTCTGCTAGTTTAGCCCTACTATCTTCAGCTTCCTTAAACTTGACCCAGTTAAATCCCGTGCGACCTGGCATATACTGTCCATCAATTTGTTTGACTAGTGCGCCTTCTAGTCCTGCTGCCAGTTGTGTTTTGTGATATTCTCGCAAAATATCAGGATCATCCGTCACAATAAAATCATCCACCACGAGAACATTCCCATCCTTGATCGTATCCGCAAGGATTTTTCTTCTTTCGTGTAGTGGCAGTCCTATCAAACTTTTCCCGTCCTTGTACATGATGTCAAACACAAAAAACCTTAGTGGTACTGTACTACTCGCCTCTTCTATTCCATGCTTCCTCTTGCGCGTGATCGTCAGCTGAAAAGGTACGAGCTTGAGAGTCTTTGGGTCATACCCTACCGCCTCACAGTCCAGTATTACTTCGTCAGCTTTTATCTGATCAGAGATCAGCTGCAGCTCCGGAAACATCTCTGAGCTTTCATCCAAATTTCTGGTAAATGTCCGCACAAAAAATTTGGGTTTCTCATCTTCAAACATACTGGCCTGTTCCCCTAGTTCCGATCTTTGCGCGATTTTAGGCGAGTGATCGGAACTTTGCAGTTTTGTTCTTGAAAAATGTATCTGCACCCTCGTCCCATCATATTTGGACTCGCAGTATACTCTTCCCATTTTCTCTATCATTTCAACTGGCGTTTTTAGTCTCTGTGCAAGAGCCGGCACAATCGGCGTCCCTATCACCACATCAATTTTCTTTACTGCTTCTATGACTCCCATTTCCTTGACCATTCTAGCTAGCACCCCCACATCAGGTCGCCTTTGATATGCCCTGTCGATTGCATCACTATATTCTTTTGTCCCGTTTTCAAAATATGAAAGAGCATCTATCACAGTTTTATCGCTAAATCCTAGTCGCAGTCTCCCCGACACTATGCGCACAATGTATTTTGCCCCTTCTGGGTTCATTTCAGCTACTAGCTTTGCCAGTCCTGCCACCTTTCTCTCCTGGCTCCCTGCTCCACTAGCCGAAGCAATCTTTTCTAGCGCTACATAAACTGATTGAATACTCTGACTTTCTGACTTTCTGATAGTCTGATTCTCTGAGTTATCTGATTGTCTGGCAAGCACTGCCAGCTCTCCAATATCCCCTACTTCCTGATACTCTTTTTCCGTTTTTCCAAGCGCGCGCAGTATCATCTTGTCTGCCATCTGGAACTCTAGTCTGTCAAAGGCAGGTCGTAAGCCTCCTAGCGCTAGATACACTAGTTTATCAACCTCATCTTTATCAGCTTCTTTTAAAATATTTGCCAAAATTACCGTCTTCTCATTACGCAAACTCGTACTCTCAATTTGCGTAAAATATTCTGTGAGTTTACTAAACAACATATAGTCATTCCTATCTGCACTAAGGCAGTTCTTGCGAAATAAAATTTATTCGACTCTATTATTTTACCTTAAAACAAAATATGCGACGCGAAGCAGGCAATTATTTTGTATTCTATCCAAAATAATACCGGAGATATAAATTTTGATTTAGCAAGAACGAGACTTGCTTTTCCCCGCAAAAAATGCGTTAATTGAATTATGCCCTACGATCCAAAGTATTCAATCACCAATCAAATCCTCAAAAACGTAGGCTCTATCGATTCTGCTCGCGAGGTTATCACCTCTGCCCCTCTCGTTCCCGCCTGGGAGAAACGCTTCCAAACCGAAGCTAGAAACAAAATCATCCATCACGGCACTCACTTAGAAGGCAATGACCTAAACCTCGAAGAGGTAGAAGATATTTTAGATCCTGCATCAGGGCCTGGCCCTATGGTCAATACCGTCATCGCCCGCGATCGCGACATCACAGAGATCATCAACTACCGCTCTGTCATGGATTATCTAGATACCTTTACCCCTAGCGAAGCCAAAGGCGAAGTGGGGCTCTCTCGTCACATCCTTATGGAAATGCATCGCCTGACCGTCAAAGGACTCTTGCCCACAGAGGAGTCAGGGGCCTACAGAACAGTTAAAGTAGTTATCAGAAACACAGAGACCAAAGAGATCACTTTCCGCCCTCCAGGGCCTCTAGATGTCCCCTTTTTGGTCGATGAACTCTTTGAGTGGATGATCAGCAAAGAAGGCAAAGATGTCCACCCCCTCCTGCGTGCTGGTATCCTCCACTACGAGCTAGTACGTATCCACCCCTTCACAGACGGCAATGGCAGGACAGCCAGGGCCATGGCCCTACTACTACTATTTTTAGAAGGCTACGAAGTCAAGAAATTCTTTGCCCTAGAAGAATATTATGATCTTCATCCAGAAGAATATTATGCCGCCCTACAATCAGTAGCAGGTACAGGACAACTCACTAGTTGGCTCGAGTACTTTACGCTCGGCATCGCCATCGAATTCAATCGCGTCAAGTCTCTTGTTCAAAAGCTCTCACTAGATTTACATTTAAAAAGTACCATCGGAGGCCGCCAGATCACCCTGACATCCAGACAGATCAAACTAGTTGAGTACATAGAACGTCACGGCGAGATCTCCATGGGCAATGTCCGTGAATTACTCCCAGATGTCTCCGAAGATACTATCCTACGTGACCTACGCGATCTCGTCACAAAGAATCTATTAGTCAAAAAAGGCTCTACCAAAGGCACAAGATATTATCTAAAATCTGGGGATAACCATGAATTTTAACGATACTAGCTTTCTCATGGTCCTGTTTATCTTGCCATCACTTTTTGGATTTACTTTGATTGGAGAAGGGGTCAACAAGATCATGAATTACGATAGTCATGGCTGGATAGGAGTCTCGATAGGATCCATCTTTATCACAGTCATCATCATCGCCTATCTGATTATGAGCACTAGCGCTCTAGGATAAAAGATTACTGATCTTCGTATGTTCCAGGGACTACCTCGCTCCACTGCATCACAAAGGC
Source organism: uncultured bacterium (assembly GCA_903945195.1). Lineage (GTDB taxonomy): Bacteria > Patescibacteriota > Microgenomatia > UBA1400 > UBA12108 > CAJAUT01. The sequence goes on along the minus strand of CAJAUT010000005.1, from coordinate 50 downwards.
TTTCATTTTCTCTGGCATATTGGTCAAAAGGTCTGTTCTATAGGTAAATT
>CAJAUT010000004.1 GCA_903945195.1 uncultured bacterium | reverse complement strand
CTCGGCTTTCCTTGGCCTAATTCTAGTGCCAAAAATCTTGGTCGCAGCCATGAGTCGCCAAGATATCCCCGAAGCTGAGCGTCGTGATTTTAATCTGTATGTTGATGAGTTCCAAAACTTTGCTACACCTGACTTTGCGACAATCTTATCTGAAGCTCGTAAATATCATTTGAATCTGATTGTGGCTAACCAATTTATTGGTCAAATCGATGAAGAGGTGAAGAATGCTGTGTTTGGAAACGTAGGTACCATGATGTCTTTCCGTGTGGGTGTACAAGATGCTAATTTCCTGCAGCACGAGTTTAGCCCGACATTTTCTGAGAGTGATCTCACAAACGTAGAACGCTATCACACATTCGTAAAGACGATTGTGGATAATGAGCCGATGCCACCATTCTCCATGGACTTGACCCGTGACGTAGAGGCAGAGCGCAAGCTAGCAAATCCGAAGTTGGCTGAGATGATCAAGAAGTTGTCGAGGCTTAAATATGGCAAAGACAAAAATATACTAGAAGTCGAGATCGCCAAGCGGGCAAGGTTGTAGTCTTGACATTTCGGTATAGATTTGGGTAAATGGAAGTATGGCGAAAGCTTTACTAGAGAAACACGCTAGGGCGATTGAATTAAGAACACGAGGATGGAGTTATCCGGCCATAAAGAAAGCGTTGAATGTGAGTAAGGGGAGTTTGAGTTTATGGTTACATAAATATCCACTAACCGAAAAACAGATTCGTAAGTTATCACCACTTTCTAGAGAGAGACGAATAGAACATTTTAGAGAGACGTTTAGGAAAAAGAGGGAAGGTGTTCTAGTTGAGGCATACAATATTGAACAAGTAAGAATTGGGGAATTAAATAAAAGAGAAATTTACCTCATGGGCCTAATGTTGTATTGGGGAGAGGGGATGAAGGCTACTAGGGGAACAATATCATTTGCAAATACTAATCCCGCGATGATAAGAATGGCTAAATATTGGCTAATCAGCTGCATGGGAATCGTAGAAGCAAAATTGCGAGTTAAATTGCACTTATATAGTGATATGAATATTGAAGCAGAGATACAATATTGGGTAAAAGAGATTGGCATCCCGAGAACTCAATTTAAGAAACCTTATATTAAAGAATCTAAGTATGGAAATTTGACTCAAAAAGGATTTGGACATGGTACTTGTGATTTGGGTACTTGCGACACAAAGAAAAAGGATTTGATAATAATGGCATTGAAAGTTGTGTCAGAATATTTTTCTTGAGGTGTTACAATATATAAACTTGGGCCAGTGGCGCAATGGTAGCGCACACGCCTTATATGCGTTCGGTTGAAGGTTCGAATCCTTCCTGGCCCACCAAGTAAGTTAGATGATGTGATAGGATGGGGATAATTATGACAGACCAAACTACAGATCCAGGACTAATGAAGATCGCTGACCAAGTGTTTTGGGATGAGTTTTACCAGACAGAAAAGCACGCAGATAGATATATCGTGATCGATAGTAAGAATAACAAAGTGGTGGCGCAAAATATCAAGTTGGTTCAGGGGATGAAGAAAGTCCGAGTTTAAAGTCCTTCGGCAAGCTCAGGATTATAACTCTGCAATCTTGAGTTTTTTGGGCTCGGTTTTGGTGCCATTGAGGAATGCTAGGTATTTCTCGGTGGTGGAGAGTCTTTTGTGGCCGACCATATGAGAAAGCTCTACGATAGGGATGCCGGCTTTGAGTTGCTCTACGACAAATGTGTGGCGTAGATCATTGACCTTGGCACCTTCGATACCAGCTATGCGGAAGTAGCGGTTTACAGCAGTTCTAATGTTGCGGATCAAGAATGGATTACCAGTTTTAGTGATAAAGAGGGTGGTGTTTTTGGTTTTTGGACGAGCACCTACATACTTCTCTATGGCTGCTTTGGCGGTCGAGTTTAGAGGTACGCGTCTAGCTTCGTGACTTTCGTAAGCACGGATCTTTAGGTGAGATTTTTCGATGGAGATATCCTGGAGCTGAAGACCTGCTAGTTCGCCGATACGAAGACCAGTTTGGAGCAAGAGCTCAACGATACCGTACATGCGCACATCGTCTTTGACGGAGTCGCGAAGAGCGCGATACTCTAGAGGGGAGAGGATCCTGGCTGGGGCAATCTCGTATTTTGGGTGACTGACTGAAGTAGCTGGACTCATAGTCATAGCTCCTTCACCAATTAGGAATTTGAAGAAGGATTTGATGGAGTTGAGCTTGCGGGAGATACTTTTAAGCGTGTATTTGTTGTCTTTAAGGGATTGTTTGAACTGCTCTAGGTGGTCTGTGGTGACATCTTTTGCTTCTAGTACACCTAGACCGCTTAAAAATACTAGGAGTTGGTCTAGATCTTTGGCATAGGCTAGAATGGTAGCAGAAGCGCGGCCATTTTTCTGGAGAAATTTGATAAATTGTGCTTTTTGAGCTTGCATACGTGTAATAATACTATATTATGGGTTATAAAGCAATATCTTGATAATATGAAGAAACTAGTACTATACGGAGTCATTATTTTTCAAATACTAATTATAATCTCTCTGGTGCGAGGAATGCAGATATCAAAAAAATCTAGCGTAAGAATCGAAAGTATGCAAGAGACGAAGGCCGAGCTTGAAGAAGAAAAGGCAAAACTCCAAAAAGAACAAGAAAATGTAAATAGCGAATACTACCTCGAAAAGGTGGCTAGAGAAGAACTACATCTGACAAAACCTGGCGAAACTGTGGTAATCGTGCCTGAAAGCGTAATAGTGGGCACTCAAGTAGGTGAACAAAAAGTGGAAACTCAAGAGTTAAAACCAAATTGGGTAAGATGGTATATGATTTTGAGTGGTAAAATATAGTGACTCTGGAGAGTGGGCAGGACGGTAATGCGTCAGTCTTGAAAACTGATGTCCGTAAGGACTAACAGGTTCGACCCCTGTACTCTCCGCAAATATGAAACAAACAACTTTAGAGGAAGTATCAGCCGGTGGGGTGGTGTATCGCAAGTCCCAAGAGAAGACTGAATTTTTGATAGGGAAACACTCTGGGTATCATAAATGGATATTACCTAAGGGGCTAGTGGAAAAAGGAGAGTCCAGAGAGGAAGCGGCAGTGCGTGAAGTGGAAGAAGAGGTGGGGGTAGTAGCTAAAATTACAGAAGTTAGTCCAGTCAAGATAATTGAGTATTATTATTTTGCTGACTTAGATCTGAGTGGTGAGACAACAAGGAGAGTAAAGAATTACCAAGAAGCGCCCGACTTCGCTAAAGCTACGACGGGCAAAGGGGTGACTCATACTAGGATCCACAAGCAAGTGATCTTTTATCTAATGGAGTTGGAGAGTGATCTGGGTAAAGAGGGGTGGGAGATGGAAGAGAGGAAATGGGTGACTTACGAAGAGGGGATGCAGCTGCTGGCATTTGAAACGGAGAGGGAAGTATTTGAGGAGGCTGGTAAGGCTTTGGGTGCCTCTGATCAGAGTTGAACTGATATTGCCGGCTTCGGAGGCCAGAGCTCTATCCAATTAAGCTACAGAGACTATCATTTTGTATGTCCCCCGCCTGCATCAGCTTTACTGAAAGCAATGCGGGCAGGTATCCAGTTAGACTACGGAAGCAGAGCTCCCCGCCTGCAACGCTTGTGCGTTAGCACTGCGGGCAGGTATCCAATTAAGCTACAGAGACCAGGTGTCCCCTCGACTTCGCTCGGGATTATAATGTGCGCCCGGGAAGAATTGAACTTCCATTATCAATTCCGCAAACTGAAGTCCTATCCGTTGAACGACGGGCGCGACTATTTTTTTGTTAAATCTTCACCCATTGCTATGTAATAAGCAATGATCCTGCGGAGGATATGAACGTCATTATACCTCACAAAACAAATTCCCATGAAATTTTGTCTATACCTTTTACCGGAATTTGGTTCTTTTTTCCAATATATTTTACCTAATTTATTTCTTGGTATACCTGTAGTTTCAGTCCAAAATGATATAGCATCATCTTCGTTGTGGTATCTATGGAGATGTAAGCGTAAGCGAAACTTGCTCTCATCTAGCTGATAACATTCTCTAAAAAGGGTAATGAATAGTTTTATGAGTAGAGGGTCCGTGTTTGCAAAACACACAATTTTTGTAGTGCCCTTGGCTCCCTCTGCCCAGTAAAGCGCTGTAAGGATAGCCCTTTTTGTTTCGATTGTTGGGTTGAGTTGAGACTCCAATACTCTAGCTTGTTGGTCGATTACAAGTTGGCGTTTGATTTTATTTGCTCTTCTTGCAGCCAGTGATTTAATGCGAATGCTTGCGAGCCAATCTTGGCGATTCATAGTACCAAATGCACCTTTGTTTGCTTGTCCAGTGAGCCAGTAAGAAGTAGTGCTTTTAGCTATCCCCAGGGTAGTCGCAATTTCCAATAATGATTTGCCATCTTCTCTTAATTTTTGAGCCTGCTTGCGAATGATCGATGAGTACATATAGACCTACAAATATGTTATCCATAAATATTATTGCAAGTTCTAAAACTAAAGTCAATTAAAACACGAATGACTGGGTATTAGAAAATTTATGTGTTTTCGAGGGGGATTTTGTTGCCTAGCCACTTGCTGGCTTTGTCTACAAAAGAATCGGTCGGCTTAACAAGGGGGATTTTTTCGCCAATTTCTTTGATGATATCTTCGCGTTTTTTTGAGTCTATTACTAAGAGGATCACGCCTGGTAGGGAAGCGAAGGTTTTGCAGATTACTACCTCTTGGTCCCATTGTTTTTTGAGCCAAAAATTGCTGAGTTTGTCCCACTCGTAGAGCTTGTCATCTGTCCTGACACCAAGGGTAGTGATTTGGTGTTTGGCATCTTCTGGTTTATAGGTGGCAAGAACATAAGAGAGGAATGCAAAAGCCATAATGACGCCGATGAGGAGGAATTCTTTAAGAAGTAGGAGGATGACTCCAAGTAGGAAAGCGATGGAAAGGATAGTGGTATAAAACTCTCTGGAGCGAATCTTGTAGGGGCGGGAAGGGGCACTCCATTCTAAGAGGATTTTTTCGACTTTGACGTTTTCGGGGATATCGCCGGTTTCTTTTTGATAAATGGGCTTAGAAGTTGTAGT
>CAJAUT010000003.1 GCA_903945195.1 uncultured bacterium | reverse complement strand
TCATTTCCTTTGTAGCACAGCTATTGCTATAATCACCTCTGTTCTTAGGCCTGTCGTTCAGCGGTAGGACTCTTCTCTCCAAAAGAAGTAACGAAGGTTCGATCCCTTCCGGGCCTGCAACATTTCTCTTCTGATATCATATATCCATGATAATCACTCAATCTGATCCATTTACTCCAAACCAAATCATAGCTCTTCAAGAAGAATTTGGAGAATATATTAAAACAGTCATAGATATTAATAAAAAGATTTGCTCGGCAGGTATGCCCCTACATTATCTTGGGGAAAAAATACTCTTAGAGATAGGCAGTATCCAATCAAACATCTGGGGAGGTGGCATAGATCTAGTCACAAAGGAAATAGACTACAACTCTTTTATAAATATCCGTCCAAATGACAATAATCCAAAAAATGAGATCCAAAGCGAAGAAATTAAAAAGATATATAATGAATTAACTCAATATTTTTTCCCTTTACTATATGAACGATAATATCCTAGCCATCGGCTCACTCTCGAACGATCTATATCGAGTAGCCTGTATGGCCCAGCGTGGCTCAATGACAAATGCGCTTCGTTTTTTAAAAGAATCATCTAGGTGGATCAAAGAAACAAGCTTACTTCCTCCCTATCTAAAAAAGATAATAAAAGACATAGACCCAAACGCCAAAGAAATCGATCTGGCAACTGCCGAAAAATATCTTATGTACAGCACCCTGTTGCAAAACTACACTCTACACCATAAAGTAGAGTGATGACCGACATCACACACATTCCAGTCCCAGCAGATCTCACTTTTTCCCGCACCGCCCATGAAGAACGACATCTACTCGAGACAGTAGATATCCCGATCGTCACAGTTTCTGCTACTTTTAAAGAAGAGCTCATCAAAGAATTTGGCGAGCGTACTGGTGAAGTTACCCCTGACGTGACCTTCTCCCGTGCCCACTACTCTATGGCCAATGCTCTAGTTGTAGCTGCCACCAAAAACAAAAAAACTTTTTGGATGATCGACCCCACAAATTATGTCAGCGCCAAAGACTGGCCCAAGATCATGTTTACACAGCGCATGGGCCGTCTCATCGCCCGCTCCCCTCTACTTAAAGAGCTCAAAGATCTCATGGATACAAGGCTGCGCAACCAGCTCCCTCTCACTGGCGCGATCCGCGAGCCTCTAACCTATGTAACTGGTAGAGTAGAAAAACCAATCATCTCCCTCCACTACGAGGCCGGCAATATCCTCCTAGAAAATGGCAAAACTGTGCTGCAGGTAGTGACCGATCCTCATGTCCGCCCACAATATTTAACCCACGCTAGCAATCTAAAGCTCACCTGGGCGGTATTTGATGAGATGACCAAAGCTCGCCTCATAGAGCTTGGCTATATCCTAGGCCACAAGATCGACGAAAGTCGTGTCCACGTAACTGGCTGCCCAGTTGACCCACGCATTCTGACCAAAGATAGAAATACAGCTACAACTGGCTACAAACACAGACCCCTGCGACTTGCGATTACAACCGGCGGACTAGGTACCAACAAAGGCGAGATCGAAAGTCTCCTTACAAATCTAGCCCCCGCTATCAAAAAAGGTGATGTCCATATCGCTGCCTACTCAGGAGTTCATGAAGATTTTGAGACCATGTTTACGACATTTGCCAGAGTCCATCATATCAAAATAGGCGAAAAAAACGATATCCAGTCACCTTTCCGCATCTTTAAAGGTAGCGACATCGTCGAAGCCAACGAAGAGCTACTAGACTATGTCTTCCCCTGGGCAGATGGCTTTATCTCTAAACCCTCAGGCGACATGGCCTACGAAGCGATCGCCGCTGGTTGTTTCCTTCTGACCCTCCATCCCTGGGGCGAGTGGGAGGAAAATATCCGCGCTGTCACCGAAGGCATGGGTATCTCTATCCGCGCCGACATCCAAAATATCCAGGCTCAACTAAAAGCTATTACGACTATGCCAGTTGAAAAAAACAAACCCTGGCTAGAGCTAGCCCTAGAACGCGCACGTTACCATGCCAAATCCGTCTCACGTGGTGCAGACAATATCTTAAAACTTCACAGAAAATTATCTTAAAAAAATTTACTTTAGCTTCTTGGCTTCTTTGTGCTCAGTGTGCTTCTGGCAAGTGGAACAATATTTAGACAGCACAAGCTTCTCTACAGTGTTTAGTTTGTTACGTGAAGTGATGTAGTTGAAGCTCTTACATACGCCGCAGCGTAGTCCGAAAGCTTGTCTTGGTCCTTTTTTTGCTTTTGCCATTTTTTTATTATATCAGATAACCGGACTATCCGACAACTCAGAGCACCAGAAAGTCAGATTCGTCTGATTCTCGGACTATCAGATCATCCGATATTCCGAGTTTTCTGGTTGTCTATTATGGGTACTAATAATTACTAGTTGACACCTTTCCGTAGAGTCATATAAAGTAGATGTAATGCCCGATACACTAAATAAACAATCACTGATTAACTTGCTTATTGACTCGCCTCTTCGCGAGCCAATCAAGATCAATCTCATCGACATCATCAACAACACCAGTGAACCAGATCTTCCCAAAGTTTACTCCACCATAACCAAAGAACTAGAGATTTTCCAAAAAGCTACAGAACGCAGAATGAAACTAGCCGAAGAAACAATCGCCAAACTAGGCGGTACTGTTTCAGCTACTGCACCAGTTGCAGAGCCAGTCGCAACACCTGCTCCAGCAGCTATGCCACCACTAGATCTTCCTCCTTTACCAGCCTCGACTAGCGCGAGTCTAAGCGGGCCAACCTCAACTATGCCAGAAGCAGTAGCGCCTGCTACCCCAGCCCCACTTTCTGTCCCCCCACTAGATCTACCTCCTATGCCAACAGCATCTAATCCAGTCGTTGCACCAGCTGAACCAGTTGCCCCTCCTGCAGCTCCCGTTCCAGTAGTCGAACCAGTAGCCCCTGTCATGCAACCACTTGGTGGTCCAGCTCCCTCAACCAGTAGTGACGAAGATGCTCTAGCCGAGATTCAAAAAGAACTTGATTCTCTAAAAAGTGCCACCGCCACAGAGATTTCCTCCGCTGCCGCTCCAGTTGCACCTACCAATTAACTACTCTTTACCTGTATAATTCCCTCTATGGCCGCCTTAGCTCATTTGGTAGAGCAACAGTTTTGTAAACTGTAGGTGCTGGGTTCGAATCCCAGAGGCGGCTCAACTTAAATAACTCTCTCTACTCCTCACCAGTTTCTGATTTATACCACTAGGTACAGTTTTCTGCATCAGTGCTCGCCACCGCTCGCAAATTGTCACATCTAGCATAGCTAGATTTGCAGTAAACTGTAGGTGCTGGGTTCGAATCCCAGAGGCGGCTCAACTACTTTAAGGGTCCGACCCTTAAAGTCTTCCACTGATCGATAATATTTTTTGCAATTGGGCCGGTATCAGCCGAACCTTCTCCTCCAGCCTCTAACATGACCGTCAGGATCATCTCTGGATTTTCTCCTGGATAAGCAATCGTGATCCACGCATGAGATTTGTCTGTCTCTAGTAATCCTTGTTGTGCCGTACCAGTCTTGCACATGACCCATGGATCATAATTGAAAAATGGAAACGCGGTGCCGCCTGTGGCACACGCCCCCTTCATCCCCTCCCGAACTAAGGCAATATTTTGAGTCGTGAGTCCTAGATCGCTACATACCACCTCAGAACCCTTAAGTAGTGATGTTTTACATAGCCGCCCAGAGACAGCCGCCAGTGTCATCCTAGCTACTTGTAGCGGGGTCACAAGCAGATCTCCCTGCCCAATCGACATATGATAAGTATTGCCTAGGAACCACTTCTCGCCAGTGATACGTTCTTTGTAAAGTCTATCTGGCACTACTCCAGCTCGCTCCCCAGTTAGCTCTATCCCCGTTTTTTCTCCCAGCCCAAACTTTTTGGACCAGTACACGAGCTTGTCGACACCAACTTCTTCTCCCACTTTGTAAAAATAAATATCATTAGATCTACTAAGTGCTTTCACTAAATTTACCGCTCCTTCCGTCCTACCATATTGATCAAAGTACCAGTTGCCAAAGCGATATGTTCCTACCTTTATTTCACCAGTATCGACGTACATCGACTCTCCCGTGATCTTCCCCTCAGCAAGTCCCGCATAGGCCGTCACCAGCTTGTACACACTCCCAGGTGGATAAGCTCCAGCAATAGCTCTATTTAAAAAATACATCTTGGTCGTATCTTTTAAATATTTTGTTAAATCATTTGGATCAAAAGACGGAGACGACACAAGTCCTAGCACCTTTCCCTGCATATCTAGTGCCACTGCCGATCCGGCTTTATCGCCCAGTGCGTTGTACATGATATGTTGTAGCCTGTTGTCTATCGAGATATTTACATCACTGCCAGACTCTGGAGCATTGTTACCTAGCTCCCTCACTTCTTGACCAGATGAATCCACTTCTACAAGCCGTCCGCCATCTCGCCCTTTCAGTGTCGCCTCCATCACATGTTCTATCCCTGATCTGCCTATCTTCATCCCAGGGCTGTAACATATCCCTTCAAAACATCCTATCTCTTCACTTGTCACTTCAGACAAATACCCAACCACTTGGGATGTGGCATTATCTTTTTCAACTACTTCACCTCGGCGGTCCAGGATTTTACCCCTATCTGCAGGCTGTCTTTTTAGCTCGATGTGATTGGAATATGAGGTAAGCTGATGCTGCCCACCTGCCACCACTTGCAAATACAAAATCTTGGCAATAGTTAAAGAAATAATAAAAACAAAAGCCGCCCAAATAATCCGTATTCTAAATCTGGTATCAAAAGATTTTTGAGCCTTATTGCTAGTACCATATCCCACTTTTTTATTTTGACTACTCAAGATGAGTTGCTCTTGCCAATCATTTTTCATATCTCCATTATAGCTTGAAGGACTTGCAACTTGATTAACTTTGAACTACACTAAAGTTGCCCTACAGTTAAAGGACAATGCGAGGAATTTTTTCCTCCATAAGTAGCTTTTTAAGGGAGAGTCTGTCCATGTACTCAATAGTAGTACGTGGCACCTCACCCACCTGGTTTCACCGGGGAAAGCTTCTTCGTACGTCCGTACTGTGGGGCATTTTATTGCCAATAGCTCTTCAATGATAGATAATAGCTAAATTAGCCGACGTAGCTACACTTCTGGTCAGAATGACCAGAGAAATGCACCCAGATACGTAGTAATCTGGGGTGCCAGTTGGTAGACTAAGTTAACAAAAGAAAATGGCTAAACATTAGCCGACGTAGC
>CAJAUT010000002.1 GCA_903945195.1 uncultured bacterium | reverse complement strand
TGCAAGAGGTGGGGTCATCACCTCGGATGGTTTCCCACTCGTTATCAACGAAGCTAGCTATACGCTCGGGGTATACATGCCATCTGTCATAGACAAATCTAACTCTATCGTTGATAGGGTTATGCCTCTAATCAATTTTGAGATAGATGATCCAAGCATTGCCACAGATGAAGCCAAGTTAAAACTAGCACTTGAAGAACTCAAAACAAATACCAAGTCATCCATGCTCGACAAACTAAGCAAATCTGGCTACTCGATTTTAGCTCGTTCACTTACCGTCAAGGAAAAAGAAAGTATTGATACTCTGGGGATTGCAGGTTTGACCTTTGACCAAAGTTTTATCAGAGGGTACCCAGAAGCCTCGATGTCCGCGCACATCACTGGCTTTGTTGGGCGCGACGACGTAGGCAAACCCATCGGATATTTCGGACTAGAAGGTTTTTATGACCGGGAACTATCGGGTCGTTCTCGTATCGAAAAACAAGACAAAGATGCCGGAGGCAACCCACTCCTTGTGGGAGATTTTCAGATGATGCCAGGGCGTGATGGACGTACCCTCAAACTCTACCTAGAGCGTGGTACTCAATACCTTGTCGACAATGAGTTGGCAAAAGGCATAGAGCATTATGGAGCCACCTCCGGTGAAGTCATCGTCATGGATCCCAAAACTGGAGGGATCTTGGCCATGGCAAGTCTACCATCATATGATCCAATCAAATTTAGTCAGTTCGATACAAATTTATACAAAAATCCATCAGTTGCGGGTAGTTACGAGCCAGGTAGTACTTTTAAAGTCTTGGTCATGGCAGCAGCCTTCAACGAAGGAGTAGTCAAAGAAACTGACGAGTGCGATATCTGTAGTGAGCCATATCAAATCGGCAAATACTTTATCAAGACCTGGAACAATCAGTATAAAGAAAATGGTACTCCAGAATCCATCATCGTCCATTCAGACAACGTCGGGATGGTCTGGACACAGCAGCAACTTGGTGGTGAGAAAATGTTAGAGTACATCAAAAAATTTGGCTTTGGCTCTAAAACTGGAGTTGATTTACAAGAAGAGATCGCTCCGTCTCTTCGCACCAAATGGGGTGATATCGACTATGCTACCTCCTCCTTTGGTCAGGGCATTGCCGTGACGAGTATTCAGATGGTCTCAGCTGTTGCCGCCCTAGCCAATGGTGGGGTCCTCATGGAGCCACATCTTGTGCAAAGTGTGATAGGGGACACAGAGGTACCAGTTCCACCAAAAAGTAGGGGAGAAGTAGTCTCTAAAGATGCTGCCGACCGTATCACCTCGCTCATGATCCAAGCCGTCGAGCAAGGCGAAGCCAAATGGGCCGCGCCAAAAGGGTATGTCTTAGCCGGTAAGACTGGCACCGCGCAGATCGCAGTAGAAGGTCATTACGACGCGACCAAAACTACCGCTTCATTTGTCGGTTTTGCCCCAGCTCACAATCCCAAGTTTGTGATGCTCGTAAAGCTCTCAGAACCTCGTACCAGTCAGTGGGCCGCCGAGACCGCCGCCCCCCTCTGGTTTGGCATCGCCAAAAAGCTCCTCCTCCACTACAATATCGCCCCTACCAATTAAATAGCACAACCCATGTTAAAATGATCTTCGTCATGCGAAAAATCTTGTATTACATAAGGTTATATTTGCGTCCACTAGCCCCCCAGGCACTAGTCAATTATCTATATCATTTCCCCAAAGCTTTGCTTGCTTCCTACATCTACGGCAATCCCAGCGCAGATCTAGAGATCATCGGCGTCACAGGCACAGACGGCAAGACGACCACAAGCACCATGATCTATCACATCTTAAAGACAGCTAGGAAAAAGGTAGCGCTTATTTCTACAGTCGACGCCAAAGTAGGACGCAAAAGTATCAAGACCGGCTTCCACGTGACCTCCCCCAATCCCTTTGCTCTACAGGCTCTACTTCGTCGTATGCGTTCTCAAAAGATCCGCTACGTGGTGCTTGAAGTCACTAGTCATGGTCTAGACCAGTATCGCATCTACCCACTTCGTCCCAAGATTGCAGTGCTAACCAATGTCACCCACGAACATCTCGACTATCATCAGACATTTGAAAATTATTTAGGCGCCAAGCTCAAACTCTTTAAAAAAGCACAGCACGCAGTGATCAATAAAGATTTACCAATTTTTAACGAGATCAACGCCAAGCTTGAGCATGTCTTGTTCTCTACCTATTCACTGAGTGCAGACTCACAAATCAAACCAGATAGTGTGCAGTACCTAAGTGACAAAACTATTTTTCGCTTAGGAAGTACTACCTATACACTCCCCATGACAGGTCAGTACAACCTCTACAATGCTTTAGCTGCCATCTCTACTGCGTTGCTCCTAGATATAGACCCTTCCGATATAAAGAGGGCACTTTCGACCTTTAAAGGGGTCAAAGGTAGACTCGAAGAAATCGAAAATGAAAGGGATTTGCATACTTTTGTCGACTTTGCCCACACTCCCAATGCTTTAGAAAATGTTCTGACAAACTTGCGTTCAAAACTAGATAAAAATGAAAAACTAATTGTTGTTTTTGGGGCTGCCGGACTTCGAGACGCCAGTAAGCGACCTATGATGGGCAAAATTGCAGCTGTGTTAGCCGACAAAATAGTCTTGACTAGCGAAGATCCTCGTTTCGAAGATCCAAATGCTATCATCAAAGAGATTATGTCTGGTATGTCCAAAAAACAAAAATCCAAAGTCACTATCGAGATAGATAGAGAAAAAGCCATAGATATCGCCGTCAATCATTTATCCTCAAAAGGGGACTGGGTAGTGACTTGTGGTAAAGGTCACGAAGAGTCTATGAATATAGATGGACTTTCAGAGACGCCTTGGTCCGATCACGAAGCATTACTTACTGCATTAAATAAAAATTAATTCATCTACTTTAGGAACTTTATAAACATGACAAACTCAAATCTCACCCACACTGCCGCCATCATCCTCGCCGCTGGACGAGGGTCACGCATGAAAGCCAAAAGTAAAAACAAAGTTGCTTTCAAGATAAACGGTCGTTCAATGGTTGGCTATACAGTAGATCACTTACTAGAAGCAGGTATTAAAGACATTACCGCGGTTGTAGGCTTTCAGGCAGATTCGGTTAGATCTGCCCTCAAAGACCAGGTTGCATACGTGATCCAAGAGGAGCAACTAGGTACGGGAGATGCCATAAAGACTGCTGTGTCAAGTATAGGATCAAACATTGAGACAGTTTTGACAGTATACGGCGATGACTCTGCTTTTTATCCTGCCTCTCTTTTTCAGGAAATGGTTGCCAAAAAAGAAACTGAGCATTGTGATCTCCTTTTCCTCACTATTCACAAAGAAGATCCTACAGGTCTGGGTCGCATTGTTAGAGATGCAACTGGCAAGATCTCAAGAATCGTCGAAGAAAAAAATGCCACAGAAGAGGAGCGCCAAATCAAAGAAATAAATACCGGTTTTTATTGTTTTGATAAAGAGTTTTTAGTAGATCACATCGGTGACATTCAAAAAAATCCGCTCAGTGGCGAATATTATCTGACCGACATGGTCGAGATTGCGTTAAAAAATGGCAAAAAAGTCGAGGCCTTTTTGGTAGAGGATGATTCTATCTGGCACGGCGTCAACAATCGACTTGATTTGGCTAAAGCACAGAAAAAAATTAAATCATAATTATGATACAAAAAAGAAAAGTGGTCGCAATCGGAGGGGGTACAGGTACTTTTACCTTGCTTACAGGTCTTAAAAATTACGAAGATCTAGAGATCTCAGCTATCGTCACCATGGCCGACGATGGCGGTAGTAACAAAGTGCTGCGTGATGAGTTTGGCCTTTTACCTACCAGCGGCATCCGTCAGGCCATGGTCGCTTTATCTAAGGATACCTCCATGCTACGCCGCCTCTTTGAATATCGCTACTACCAGGGTACTGGTATCTCGGGTATGACCTTTGGTAATCTCTTTATCGCTGCAGTCTCAGACATCCTAGGATCTCAAAAACAAGCCATCGAAGAAACCTGCAAACTCCTGGGCGTAAACGGCTCTATCTTGCCAGTTAGCTACGACAAAACTTCCCTAGTTGCCACCTACGAAGATGGTACAGAGGTGCTAGGTGAGCACTACATCGACGCAAGTAGTGGCAAACTAGCCAAGCTCCGCATCACGGGTCTGCGCACCATCCCCAAAATCAAGATAGATCAAGATGCCAAGCTAGCAATTATGAAAGCCGATATGATCATCTTAGGCCCTGGCGATCTCTACACAAATACGATTGCCAACCTAGCCGTTTCTGGAGTCAGGGAAGCCATCGAAGCTAGTATGGCCAAAGTGGTCTTTGTCATGAATCTCATGAGTAGGGCCGGCGAAACCTATGGCTACAAAGCCAGTGATTTTATGCATGATCTTTCAAAATATCTAGATCCCAGTCGCATCGACTACATAGTCATCAATGTCGAGACTTCCCACAGCCCTGCAGTGCTTAAAAAATATGCAGAGGAAGGCTCTACACCAGTAGAAGATGATCTAGGTGATAACTATCATAGAGCGCGTATCATCCGTTCTCGTATGCGTGCTAGCCACAAGCCTACTCTAGTCAAAGGTGATACACTCACTCGTAGTATGGTCAGACATGACCCAGAGTTGCTAGCGAAAGTAATATATGGCATCTAATACAGCATTTTTTATCGGCATCAAAGGAGTGGGTATGTGCGCCCTAGCTCTAGCTATGCAAGATGACGGCTGGATAGTCTCCGGATCAGATACTGATGAGTCCTTTATCACCGAAGATATTCTAGCCAAAAGAAATATCAAAATTCAGTCTTTTTCAGATCCTATCCCTCAGTTAGATAAAATTATCTGTTCAGCCGCCTATTCTCACCCG
Source organism: uncultured bacterium (assembly GCA_903945195.1). GTDB lineage: Bacteria > Patescibacteriota > Microgenomatia > UBA1400 > UBA12108 > CAJAUT01. The sequence goes on along the minus strand of CAJAUT010000002.1, from coordinate 20,340 downwards.
GACTCTATCTCTCTAGCTCAAGGACTATCAGAGTTTGTAAAAGATAAAAAAGTCATCGCAGTCGCTGGCGTAGGTGGCAAGACTACAACCACAGCCATGCTGGCCGCAATGTTTCATGCTGCAGGGCGTGATGTAGGCTACTATGTAGGCACTGGGTCTATCGCTGGCTTATCTGCCCCAGGTCATCTGGGCAGTGATCCCTATTATGTCGTCGAAGCCGATGAATATGCGATTTCAAAAACCGATCATAGACCCAAGTTTGCCCTGCTTACTCCAGACATTGTGATCACGACCAACATCATCCACGACCATCCAGATATTTACGCCGATGAATCAGCTACTATGTCCGCATTTGCTAGTCTGATATCTTCCATCAAGCCAGGTGGCACTTGGATCTGTGATCCCAATGACAAGATTACATCGCAAATCCTAGACCTTCAAGGTGTAACCTTGAAGGGAATCAAAGTCATACAATATGGATCAGCTCATCCTCTATATAATCAGCTCAATTTATCGGTCTTTGGCGATCAAAACAAGATGGACGCCCTCGCGGCAGTTCTTGCCGGTATCGAGTCAGGTCTGACAGAGTCTCAAGCGCTAGAGGCAATCAAATCATATAAAGGTGCCGGTCGCAGACAAGAGTTTCATGGTGAGGTAGAGGGTCGATTGCTCTACGATGATTACGGACATCATCCTAGAGAGATCGAGCTCACAGTCAAATCATTTAAAGAACACTTTCCAAACAATCGTATCCTACTGGTCTTCGAGTCCCATACTTACTCACGCACAGAGAGCTTACTGCAAGACTTTGCAGATGCCATCAAGCACACTGATATAGCTTTTATCATGCCTATCTTTGAATCAGCGCGTGAAAAGGGACAAGCTCACACTATCACCACAGAGTCATTTGCCGCACTCATCCCTGGCGCAACTGCGCTGACCTGGGAAAACGCAGCCGAGTCTGTCTGGGCTGCATCAAAACCAGGTGATCTCATCCTCACCATGGGTGCTGGTTTTGTCTATAAACTACACGATCAGTTCTTGAGATTTAAGGTCTGATCTTGTAGGTCATCCTACGAGGTCAGACCTTGTAGGATACAATAATATTATGAACTACACATTCTTAATCAACTCACTAGGCCCAGATCGTCTCAAAAAAGACGAGCCTCTAGCCAAGCACACTTATTTCAAACTGGGTGGTCCTGCCGACTATTTATACGAAGCAAATACTTTGGATGATCTCGTTGCCGCCGTCCAGTCCGCTATTACCTACAAAATCCCGTACCTAGTCATAGGAGGAGGTTCCAATATCCTCGTGAGTGACTCTGGTTTTAGAGGATTAGTCATCAAAAACAAAAGCAAAGAAATTCATCTCAAAGGATTTGCAGGTGGGGTAGAAAAAGGCAAGCTAGATCTCAAAGAAGCCATTGTCGAAGCCGATTCTGGCGTCCCTGCCAATCATTTGATTCGCTACACACTAGACCAAGGCTTGTCAGGTCTAGAGGACATGCTAGGACTGCCTGGTAGCGTAGGCGGGGCGGTCTACAACAACTCACATCACTTGGGTCATCTCTTTGGCGACCACCTGATCGAAGTCTTGGTACTAGATCTTGAAGGTAAGATCAAAAAATATACTCAAGCTGAGTGTAAATTTGATTACGACTATAGTATTTTCCACAAGACCAAAGAAATTGTTCTTTCCGCTTCTTTCCAGATGAAAAGAGGGGACAAAGATTCCCTTTGGGAAGTAGCCAATGCTGCCGTGAAAAGACGTGCGACTACTCAGCCACTAGGAGCTCCTAGCTCTGGGTGCATCTTCAAAAATATTCCCCTAGCCGATGCTATGCGCATAGGCACTCCAGATACCACTCAGTCTGTAGGGTACTTGCTAGACAAAGCCGGTCTGAAAGGTTTGTCCGTTGGTGGAGCCAAAGTCTCTGATGTCCACGCCAATTTCATAGTCAACGATGGTACTGCCACGACTGGTGATGTTTTAGCTTTAATTGCTGACGTCAAGACCAAAATCAAAGAAAAATATGGTGTCGATTTGACAGAAGAGGTTATCCTATTGTAGGGGCGGACCCCCGTGTCCGCCCGTCATGCATCCGCATACCCATTATCCCGTGTTACAATTCTCCTACATGACTAGTTTTAAGATCATTGGGGGTACTCCCCTAAGAGGTGCAGTCAGGATAGGAGGAGCCAAAAACGCCTCTTTCAAACTCATGATCGCAGCCGCTTGTGGTACTGGTGAGTCACGACTACTCAATATGTCAAACATAGGGGATGTCGACGTCACCTACAAAACCCTAGAAGCCATTGGCATCAAATGTAGCAGGCCAGGTGACAATACGGTATATATCGTAGGCAATGGATTATCCACCGATACAATTCCTCATTTCACTGGCGAAAAAACCAGGGCAGCAACTTTGTTTGCAGGCCTACTCCTAAACAAAAAGGGTCGTGCCATCATCCCACTTCCAGGCGGTTGTGCCCTAGGCGATAGACCAATTGAAAGGCATCTGGAAGGGTTTCGTGCCATGGGAGCTACCGTGTTATGTACCGACCTAGGCATCGAGATGGAAGCCAAAGATGGTTTGCATGGTGCCACCTACAGATTTGAGAAAAAATCCCATACTGGCACAGAGGCCCTGATCATCGCAGCAGTACTAGCCAAAGGCCAGTCTATCATTGAAAATGCTGGTTTAGAGCCCGAGATCGACGATCTTATTTCTTTCTTTAATCAAATGGGAGCTCAGGTGAAAAGAGATGGTGAAAAAATAATCATCGATGGAGTAAAAAATTTGCACGGCTCTACCCACTACGTCATGTCTGATCGCAACGAAGCAGTTTCCTATGCCACTATGGCTATAGCTACCAAAGGTGATGTGATCATCGAAGGAGCAAGCCCTACATATCTCAAAGCATTTCTTGATGAACTAGATAAAATCGGGGGTCGCTACGAAGCATCCGAATATGGTATTCGCTTTTGGTATGACAAGCCACTTGTTTCAACAGATATTACAACTTCTCCCGAACCTGGTTTTATGACAGACTGGCAGCCTCTCTGGACTACCATGATGACACAAGCTCAGGGCATCTCGACAGTTGTAGAGGCAGTTACACAACATCGCCTGGCATTTACTACTCAACTGACACAAATGGGGGCAAAAATCGAGTATTTTGACCCAAAGCCTCAAAACCCCGAGGATTTTTACGAATTCAACTTCCCAGAAACTGTTAGTTATCCACACGCCGCCCACATCACGGGCCCCACTCCTTTTGTAGGTCGTCACCTCACAGTCCCAGATCTAAGGGGTGGTGCCACTTTAGTTATGGCAGCCATCTTGGCTAAAGGAGAGTCGATCATAGACAATGTCGAACTCATAGATAGAGGCTACGAAAGATTTGATGAGAGACTTCAAAATTTGTCTGCAAATATCACAAGGATCTAATCTTACAAATTGGTGTATCATAAAAATATGCATATTCTCAAAACGCACACGATCTCATTTATCAATGCTTTTAAAGGGATCTGGACAGCACTTATCACCCAGGCCAATATTCGTATTCATTTTGTGATCGGCTCTGTTGTCCTGTTCCTTTCTGTTTATCTGCAAATTTCTAGTGAGCATGTCATAGATTTAGTTCTTGCAATCAGCATGGTTATGTTGGCCGAGATGGTCAATACTTCACTTGAGTTTATGTCTGATGCTGTGACGCAAGAACACAATGAAAATATCAAAATGGCCAAAGATGTGGCCGCTGGAGCAGTGCTCTTTACAGCTATCTTTGCAGCGATCATAGGTATCTTTATCTTTATTCCAAAACTCATATGAACAATCTACTAGGCTTTCTCTTATTTTCCTTCACCATCAACGCCGCTCTCATTGTTCCCTTTATCAATCTGTTATACGATCTCAAATTCCAAAGACCAGGACGTGCCGCATCTGATTTTATGGGTACCATCAACTCAGTTTTCAACAAACTTCACAAGAAAAAAGTCGGGACACCAGTAGGTGCTGGTCTCCTGATCATTGTCACAACCACAGCTCTATTTACCCTCATTTCTGGGATGCTGAAACTTGTGGGAGCTGACATGGCTAGTGTCTACAACTACAGAGAAGAGATAAATGTTATCTTTGCCACTTTTATTTTGTTTGGACTACTTGGGCTTTACGACGATATCATCAAGTTTTTTGGCAAAACTACTCATCTTGTAGGCATCTCTTGGCGTCACAAATTGATCATGCAAATTGTTTTAGGTCTAGGGATTGGATACTATCTCTATCATGTTATGGGTATCTCGATCGTCAATGTACCATATTTTGGCGTACTAAATATGGGCTGGTTTTTTGTGCCATTTTCTTCTTTTATCATCGTTGCCTTCAGCAATGCTGTAAATATTACCGATGGTTTAGACGGACTTGCCGGAGGACTCCTGATGATCTCGCTGTTTGCCCTCATCATCTTGGCTACTTCGATACTCGATACTCCTATCACTCTCTTTATCGCGCTCTGGCTAGGCGGCATTATCGCTTTCTTATACTTTAATACATACCCAGCTCGCATCATTCTAGGGGACGTAGGCGCTCTTTCTTTTGGTGCTACGCTTGCTGTAGTAGGCTTACTGCTAGGCAAGATCATTGCCGTCACCATCATAGGTAGTATCTTTGTCCTAGAGATCATCTCTAGTTCTATCCAGATGTTTGGCAAACGCTATTTAGGTCGTCGCCTACTTCCGCTTTCACCAGTACATTTATGGCTCCAGTCCATCGGCTGGGAAGAAACCAAGATCGTCACGCGTGCTTGGTTGGCAGGTATAATTTTTGCATTGTTTGGTCTTTGGCTAGCGTTTCTATGACCTACGGCCCTATTATCGTTTTTGATTCTGGTATTGGGGGACTCAGTATATATCGTCCATTAAAACAGGCTTTGCCAGAGGAAAATATAGTCTACATGACAGACTCAAATCATTTTCCATACGGCAACAAATCTAGCCAGTGGCTCACAAACAGATTTAAAGAACTAGCAATAGATTTTAAAAAATTAAGCCCTAAGCTAGTAGTGCTTGCCTGCAACTCTGCCACCACAAATGTCATTACTGATCTACGCAACAGCTTGGATTGTCCGGTCGTAGGTGTAGAACCAGTCATCAAACCTCTTGCAAATTTTACACACGCTCTAGCACTTATGACAGAAGTATCAGCCAGCTCAGATGCCACTAAAAAACTCTTACTTACTTACGGCGATCATGTCCGCGTCTACATTCCACATGGACTTGCTTCAGCCATAGAGTACAACGATTTTGAACAGGTGCAAAAATGTATTCACGAGATCAAAGTAATTGTACAAGAAGGTCATATCGAGGCTATCGGGCTATCTTGCACCCACTATCCATTGGTATTAAAGCAATTTGAAGATGCCATGCCAGGTTTTAAATTTATCGATCCATCAAGTGCAGTAGTGAAGGAAGTAATTAGAGTGCTAGAATCAACTCAGATATGAACAATTTTCAATCAGAAATTGTAGGCAAAAAGGTCTTGATCTTTGGTCTTGGTCGTCAAGGCGGAGGTACTGGAGACGCAGAGTGGCTCAAATCACATGGGGCTACAGTGCGATTGTCAGACAAAGATACTACTCTAGTCAAAGAAGGGCAGACCCGCGAGCAGATCGACTGGGCAGAAATTATCATCAAAAATCCAGGTGTTCCAGATGACAATGAGCTAATTTTATATGCCAAAAAATCCGGCAAACCTGTCTACACAAGCATTGCTTTGTTTGTAAAATACGCACCAGTTAAAACAATAGGAGTCACAGGCACAAGAGGTAAATCCACCACGGTCGCACTTATCGCAGATCTGCTGGAAGCAGCTTATCCAGGCCAGGTTATAAGAGGTGGCAATATCGCAGGCACTTCATGTCTTTCGCTCTTTGATTCACTAGAAGGCGTCGCTTATGCGGCACTGGAGTTATCTTCTTTTCAGCTACACAATTTCCATGAGCTACGTGTCAGTCCAAATATCGCAGTTGTGACCAATCTTTATCCTGATCATCTAAATAGATATCCTTCTATGGACGAGTATCGACTGGATAAAGAAGCAATCTGCAAATACCAAGACAAAACTGATCTCTGTATCTACAACTCAGACAATCCAGGGGCAATAGACATATCACGCGGGTCAGTGGCTATTCATGTCCCATATTCTAGTGTCCAGTGCAAAGACTGGCAGACTACACTCCCTGGTGCCCACAACAAAGAAAACATTGCAGCAATGGCCGCTTTAGCTCGGGAACTTGGTATCAAAGAAAGTGTGGCTAGAGATGTGGTTGCTGACTTTAGTGGGGTACCATTTCGCCAAGAAGTCATCGCTACTATAGCTGGGGTGACATATATCAACGACACTACAGCTACCACCCCTACAGCCGCCCAAAAAGCTCTCCTTGCTGCAACCACCCCTACCATCTGGATCACAGGCGGAGATACCAAAAAACTTCCTTTTTTTGATTTGATCGCTGAAGCTGGTAGTTGTCCTCTGCTTAAAAAAATCGTGATCCTAGGTTCCAAAAACATTCCAGATTATGTTAACGCTTTAAAAGATATAAGTGGAGACAAAATCGTGGGTACGGCAATGAGTATGGTTGAAGCTGTAGATCTTGCCAAAAGCCTAGCAGAGCCCGGTGATACTATTTTGTTATCTCCAGGGTTTGCTTCTTTTGATCTGTTTGAAAACGAGTTTGATCGTGGTCGCCAGTTCAATGAATATGTTGCATCACTGACTTGACAGACTTTATAACTTGATGGACTTGATAAACTAATATGCGCAAGATCTCCCTCTCTCTAACTACCCGTATCTTTTCCATGACTATCCTTCTACTAGGTTTTGGACTCATCATGATCTACAGTGCTAGTGTCGCTGAAGGCGCGCGCGATTTTGGCAACAAATGGCATTTCGTGCTTTTGCAGCTTAAATGGGCTAGTGTAGGGCTAGTGGGTATGTTAATTGCCAGTTTTATTCCTCCAAAGATCTGGGGAAAACTCGCCCCCATCTTGCTGCTGATAGGACTTATACTATTATTTTTGGTTGTAATCCCAGGTATTGGTACCAAAGTCCAAGGTGCTAGGCGCTGGTTAGTCTTGCCAGGCATTACCATCCAGCCTTCAGAGCTCATGAAATTTATCGAGATCATCTATCTCTCATCTTGGCTTCACAGTAAAAAAATTACACTCCCTCAATTTGGCTTTTTCGTCGCGCTCACTAGTGGGCTCATCATGTTGCAGCCAGACATGGGCACCACGTTAGTTGTGACTCTGATTGCTGTCTCTATGTATTTTCTCTCAGGCTACCCCATCAAACATCTCCTAACAATAGGTAGTGTGGCAGTGGTTGCAGCTATCATTTTGATCATCGCCGAGCCCTATAGATTAGATCGGGTCAAGACTTTTATCGATCCGCTTCATGATGCTCAAGGTAGCTCGTATCATATCCGCCAAGTGCTGTTGTCACTTGGGTCAGGTGGCATGACGGGCCTAGGTATAGGTAGATCTCGCCAAAAGTATGCCTATCTTCCAGAGTCTACGACCGACTCAATCTTTGCGGTGGTAGGGGAGGAGCTAGGCTTTATCGGCGGGGTGGCTCTGATCATGAGTTTCTTGTATTACTTATCATTGATTTTTAAAGTAGCCGCTGCCGAGCACGACAAATTTGCCTCTACTATGGTCGCTGGAGTAGGTGCCTGGATAGGGCTACAGGTCTGTTTAAATCTAGCTGCCATGACTGCACTCACTCCGCTCACCGGTGTGCCACTTCCTCTTGTCTCATATGGTGGGTCTGCCCTGATCACTATGCTTGGTGGCATAGGTCTAGTCCTCTCCGTCGCCCGTCACCAAAAGAATTGAGACTATTGCTATACTAAACTCATGTCTACATTTGTCATCACTGGTGGTCATCACAACTCAGCCCTCGTCGTTGCTAAAGAGTTAAAGAGTAGGGGGCACAAAGTAGTCTGGATAGGCCATCGCTATAGTAGTCGAGGCGACACGGTAGATAGCGCAGAGTATATCGAGGTAACAGCAGCAAAAATTCCTTTCCACGACCTTACTGCCGGCAAACTAGTCCTAAATCTTAAAGAGTTTATCCATTTCCCCCTAGGTCTAGCCAAATCATTTGAGTTGTTAAAAGCGATTCAACCTTCTGCCATCATCAGTTTTGGCGGATATCTAGGTGGCACTGTCGCCCTAACTGCCAAAGTTTTAAATATCCCTATCTATCTGCATGAGCAAACAGTTACGGCGGGTCGTGCCAACAAGCTCATAGGCAAATTATCCAAAAAAATCTATCTTACATGGGCAGAGTCTGCCAAGTATTTTGATAAATCCAAAACCCAAGTCGTAGGCTTGCCGCTACGAGACAACATCCCCTCAGGCAAAGCCAAACAATTATTCACCCGTCGCAAACCCACTATCCTTGTGATGGGTGGCAAGCAGGGAGCACATACTCTAAATCATTTTGTTTTTACTCATTTGTCTGAGCTGTTAAAAGACTTCAACATCATCCACCAAACAGGCACTAGCTCAGTGACAGGGGATTATGAAAAATCGTGTGCCTATAGAGCTGAGTTAGGCAGTCTCTCAGATAGTTATCTGCCCCTTGGGTATATTTCAGAATTTGAGATTGGTCACTATTTATATAGTGCAGACATCTATTTGGGCAGATCAGGTGCTCACATTTGTTATGAGCTCGGGGTCACGGCGATTCCCTCTATCCTCGTGCCACTTATGTCTACCCATGACCACGAGCAACACAAGAACGCCTCTATTTTAGAATCCTCTGGCATCGGCCTGATCCTCCCACAAAGCGAACTCAGTTTTCCACATTTTGTCGACAAAATCAAAGAACTCAAAAAACTTTCTGGTCGTCCTATGAAATTGCCTAAAGACGCTAGCATTGTGATGGTAGATAGTATTTTATCGACTTTAAAATAATGCAAATACCAAAAGTCTTTATCCCAGAACGCTCCAAATATCTAGTCCTCACGACTGACTATATCTTGCCATTATTGATTATCATCTCTGTTCTATTTACCATCTATGCCTTGCTCTACTCAGAACTTTTTAATGTTGTAAATATCTCTTGCAAACTAGATTTTGAACCTTGTGAGAACTCTGTGGTTATGGCAGAGCTAGACAAACTCAAAGGTCAAAATATTATTAAACTCAAAACAGATAGAATTTCCCAAAAACTAACTTCAGGGGATTACACTATCCGCGAAGCCATTTTTACAAAATCGCTACCAAACAATTTGTCAGTCGATCTCCACTCTGTTTATCCAGTTGTGGCACTTAAAGTTCAAAACTTAGATACATGGATAGCCCTGGACGATAAGTATCGCGTGATCAAAGAAAGGTCCACTGACCCAAATGTCCCCACAGTCATCGTGATAGGTCCACTCACCCTAGCCCTAGGCAAACCAATCGCCGATCCACTGTTGCAAGATACACTTTCCATGACTCGCCGACTCTTTGAACAACTACCTAGTATCAAATCCGTCACCTTGGTAGATGAAAACAGGATCGATGTCCTGCTAGATTCAGGCAAAACAGCAGTGTTGACGCCAAAAAAAGACGAAGCAATCCAACTTAGGTCATTGCAGGCGATTCTCCAAGAAGTTACAATATCTAAAGGAGTGCGCACGATTGACGTTCGCTTCTCCCAGCCTGTGTTAAGATAAATAAAGATATAACTATGAAAAAAATTACACAAATTTCCGTGGTCGATTTAGGTTCTTCCAAGATCACCTGTGTAATCGCCACTAGAGGGGAAGAAGATACTTCACTTCGTGTTGTAGGGGTCTCTAGCGTGCCTAGTCGTGGCATCCGCAAGAGCCAAATCGTAGACATTGAAGACGCTATAGAAGCTGTCACTGAGACAGTCGAGTCGGCAGAGCGCATGGCAGGCCTATCTATCAAAGATGTTTCCATCTCAGTCTCTGGTATTCACATTGAGTCCCAAAATTCCAAAGGTTTAGTCGCTGTCCAAGATCAAGGTGGCGAAATCACAAGTGATGATGTCACGCGCGTTGTAGAGGCAGCCAGAGCCGTCCCACTGCCCACAGCTAGAGAAATTCTACATGTAATCCCAAGATATTTCCTAGTGGACAACCAAGAAGGCATCAAAGATCCAGTTGGTATGTCTGGTGTCAGACTCGAAGCCGAAGCTCACTTGATCACTGGATCATCCGTGAATCTCAAAAATCTTAGTCGCGTCATGTCCGAAATCGGGGTAGATACTCGTGCAGTTACTTTTGCTGGACTTGCCTCATCAGTTGCCACTTTAACAGACACCGAAAAAGAGCTCGGTGCAGTCGTGATAGATCTAGGTGGAGGCACGACAAGTCTTTGTGTATATGTTGATGGTGCTTTGTCTCACTCTGCCGTCATCCCAGTTGGCGCCAAAAACATCACAAACGATATCGCGATCGGTCTACGGGTCTCGCTCGACTCAGCAGAGGTCATCAAGCGCAATCTAGAGCCAGATGAGCACATCAACAAAGTCCTAGATCCTAAAAATCTAAGCAGCAAAAAACAAGCAGATGAGATCGATCTACATAAACTAGGACTCAAAGACGCCCCCCGCAAAATCTCTAGGAAAGCCGTCGTAGAGGGGATCGTCAGACCTCGCCTCAACGAGATTTTTGAACTTATCAAAGCCGAACTCATCAAAGCAGGCATGGGCGGCAAGACTCCTGCAGGACTAGTCCTAACTGGTGGTGGTTCACTGACCTACGGCGTCACTGAAACCGCTCGCAAGATCTTAAATATGCAGGCTCGTATCGCCACCCCATCTGGGCTCACTGGTTTAATAGACGAGATCAAGACTCCAGAATACGCCACAGTTGCAGGTCTTCTTATGCTTTCAAACAAAGAAGAAAGTACTCAATCCAAATCTAGTTTCAAGCTTCCCAAATTCTCGGGCAAACTTCCTTCTTCAAACTCGCTCAAAAAAGTGGTAGACTTTATCAAGAGTTTCCTACCATAGTAATGGTACTAGAATTACTTTTAAATATTCCTGCCCTGAAATATATTGACCTGCTGTGCCCTTGCGTAGCTCGTAGAGCGAAGTAGGGCCCAAGTCATGTTAGAATAGGAAATCTATGGGTCTAGTAAAACCAGATTTAAATGCAGTAGCCAAAATCAAAGTAATCGGTATTGGCGGTGGTGGCAACAACGCAGTTGCTAGCATGGTCACGACCGGTCGCATCAAAGGCGTAGAATTTGTCGCCATAAATACCGATTCCCAAGCTCTCTTAAACAATCCAGCTACAACCAAGATCCAAATTGGTGAAAATCTCACCAAAGGTCTAGGGAGCGGAGCCGACCCAGAAGTAGGTCATCACGCAGCCGAAGAATCCCGCGAAAAAATCAAAGAACTCCTCATGGATACCGATATGGTCTTTATCACTGCTGGTATGGGTGGCGGCACAGGTACAGGTGGTGCCCCAATCATCGCAGAGCTTGCCAAAGAAGCAGGAGCTCTAACTGTAGCCGTCGTGACCAAACCATTTGCCTTTGAAGGCATCCGCCGTATGAGTGTCGCAGAAGATGGGATAGAAGAGCTCAAGGGCAAAGTCGATACTCTCATCGTCATCCCCAATCAAAAGCTCATGGACGTAGTCGACAAAAAGATGACACTTCAAGAAGCTTTCCGTGTCGCCGACTCGGTTCTAGGCCAAGGTGTCCAGGGTATCTCTGATCTCATCACAGTCTCAGGTCTCATCAACGTCGACTTTGCCGATGTCCGCGCCATCATGACCGATGCCGGTACCGCCCTCATGGGTGTAGGTATGGGCACAGGCGAAAACAGGGCACAGATGGCAGCTCGTACCGCAATCTCTTCGCCACTACTAGAAGTCAAGATAGATGGTGCTCGCGGTATCCTCTTCAATATCACTGGTGGCCCAAGTTTGACCATGAACGAAGTCTCAGAAGCCGCCGAGATGATCTCCACTCACGCCGATCCAGATGCCAATATCATCTTTGGTGCCACGATCGACGAGGCTATGGGAGACCAAATCAAGATCTCTGTCATCGCCACAGGCTTTGATAGTAATCGCGCACAGTACGCAGGACTCAATGGGCTAGGCGCCTCAAACTCTCAGTTCACCCCAAAAAACGATCCCAAAAATGACGACGACGATGACACTCCCTTTATCCCACCAAAGCCTTCAAGCAAAGATGACTCCCAGGACCCTTTTGATATACCAGCATTCTTGAGGCAGCAGTAAAACTATGACGTCAATTAGCGAAGTGTTTAATCGTATATATCAGAAAGAAGCAGAAGCTCATTTTGTTGGAGGTGATGGTGAGGAGATTGATATAGTCAAAGAGGAGGGTACCGGAATGTATGTAGTAAATTTGATCAGAAATTTAGCTAGAAGCTCAATTAAAGATATTCGCACTACACATTTAGATGGTAAACTAAGTCCGAATCATAGGGGTTGGTCAAAGAAATCTAGGCGATATAATAATATCAATACTCAGTAGCCTTCAAGGTGTAACCTTGTAGACTTACTCTATCTTCCTCACTGTGTACTCTATCTGCCTATCTGGCATGATTACAATCGCCTTTTCATTCACGCGCTTACCTATTATCGCAAGCCCAATAGGTGAATCAATCGAAATCATGGCTTTTTTAGGATCTGACTCACTCGAGCCCACGAGGGTATAGGTATATTCTTTGCCATTTAGCTCAACAGTCACTTTATTGCCAAAAGATACTTTATCGCTTCCAACCGCATTTTTTACAACTCCATACTTGATATTAAATTCTAGTCTGCGCAGCTCTCTATCTACATTCCCTAGCTCAAATCTAGCGGCTGTATAGGCACCATTTTCAGATAGATCTCCCATCTCACGTGCACGCTGCAAAGATACTAGCACTATCTCGCGTTTTGCCAGGAGCTCATCGCGTCTCACGGATAGCACGTCATACCCAGCCTGCGTAAAAGGTACTGGGTCTGGTAATTTCATATGTCGTACAACTGCTCTTTTTGCCATGCACGTATCATACATGTATAATCAAATTATGACCAATAGCAAAAGACGCAAAATACTGCAATATAACGCCGTTTTTCAACAAGAAGATGATGGTGGATATTCAGTTTGGGTTCCATCCCTTCCAGGCTGTGCATCTCAAGGTGATACATTTGAAAGCGCCACAGAAAATATCAAAGAAGCCATTGGTCTATATCTAGACGAAGATAAATTGCACGAAAAATACCCAGACGAAAAGGGTGTGCGACAATTTTTAGTACCGATTACTTACCAATATGCCTAAGCTGCCAGTCATTTCAGCAAAAGATCTTATTAAAATATTGTTAAAAATTGGTTTCACAAAAATTTCTCAATCTGGCAGTCATATCAAATTACGTCGTCAAGTTGGGAATAGGACTCAAACCGTCATAGTTCCAAACGACAAAATCATAAAGCCAGGCACTCTGCGCAACGGTATTCTTAAAGTCATAGACCTAACAGTCGATGACCTAATCAAGTTGCTAAAATAAATCATGATCATACAAGTTCTCTCTCTGTAAACTCTCTACAGTATCGTAAACAATTTTTTGTGATATATTACCCGCCATGACAGAGTTAGAACCAAATTGTAAGGGATATTTTTTTATATCGCTTGGGAGTAGATCAGACTGAACAGTATCGCAACCTAGTCAAAGTTTACGAACTTTTCCCTTGGTTTAATATCATTTCATCTCTTGACGAAGCTCACGGAATAGCAGTTGTGCGAGGCCAGAAAAACGCACTTCCAATATTAAAAATAAATCACAAAATTGAACATATGATTGTCGCAGAAGGTGATGGTAGATATAGTCATCGAGAAGATACGGGAATGCCAGTGCAATATGGTAGTTCGGAAGATTTGATAGGTAAATATCTTCTAAGTGATCTAGGTGTTTTTTATCCAATTTTTCTAAAATTGAAAAAATGATATACTAGCATCAACAAAGACGTTATCAGTCTGACCATCATCAGACGAGTCGGGAGAAGAAAAATCTGCAAGTGCTGAGCTTGTCGAAGTATAGAACTCCACGGGTTTGCCCGTTATAGCTATCAAAGAGTTAAACAAAAGGTGGCACCGTCCTGAGCGAAGTCGAAGGACCCTTTAGCGAGGGTCTTTATTGGTTTAAAGGGGGTACAAATGACAAAAACATCTCTTAAAGTCGACAAATTCGAAGGTGCTCTAAATCACGCTGGCCACGAAGAAGAAGTTCTCACCTACTGGGACGAAGTCAAAGCATTCGAGCGTTCCGTCTCTGAGCGAAGCGTCGACAAATCCTATGTTTTCTACGACGGTCCTCCTTTTGCCACCGGTCTCCCTCACTACGGTCATCTCCTAGCTAGTACCGCCAAAGATGTAGTTCCTCGTTACTGGACCATGAAGGGCTACCGGGTCGAGCGCACTTGGGGCTGGGACTGTCACGGTATCCCGATCGAAAACATGATCGAAAAAGAGCTAGACCTCAAAGGTGGCAAAAAGGGCATCGAGGAGCTAGGCATAGACAAATTCAACGCCGCTTGCCGTAGTGCCATTTTAAGATACGACAAAGAGTGGCAGGTAGCCATCAAACGCCTAGGTCGCTGGGTCGATTTCGAACATTCCTACATGACTATGCAAAAGACCTTTATGGAGTCTGTTTGGTGGGCATTTTCACAGCTTTATGGGAAAGATCTCGTCTACCAGGGCCGCAAAGTAGTCCTTTACTGTCCTCGTTGCTCTACGCCACTCTCCAATTTTGAGATCGCCATGGACAATAGCTACAAAGATGTAGAGTCTCACTCTGTTTACGTCAAATTCAAAGTAACTGGTACCTCAAATGAATACTTTGTCGCCTGGACCACTACTCCCTGGACTCTCCCAGGCAACGTCGGTCTAGCCGTACATCCAGACTCTGATTACGTACAGGTCGAATCAGAAGGAGATCTTTTGTGGTTTGCCAAAGACTTGGCGCCAAAAGAACTCAAAGTAGTTAAATCTGTAAAAGGTAGTGAACTAGTAGGCAAAACCTACGAACCACTATTCAATTTCCTCCCAGTTGATGGTTATAAAAAATCATTTGTTGTTTGTAGTGCTGACTTTGTCACCATGGACGACGGTACTGGTATCGTCCACACCGCCGCCATTTATGGTGAAGAAGACTATCTTCTAGCTATCAAGAAAGGTTTGCCATGCGTACCAATGCTTGATGACCAGGGCAAATTCCTGGATTTTGTCACCCCACTAGCTGGCCAGTATTATCTAAAGACACAGGAATGGGTGATCAAAGATCTAGAGGGTCGCGGCCTCATGTTCAAATCAGGCATGACTACTCACTCTTATCCTTTCTGTTATCGCTGTGGCACTGCACTATTTTACAACGCGATCCCTGCTTGGTTTATCAACATCCAAAAAATAAAACCTGAGATGGTCAAGCAAAATGATGACATCGCTTGGTATCCAGGATTTCTCAAAAAAGGCCGCTTTGGCAAAGGGTTAGAGACCGCTCCCGACTGGAATATATCCCGCTCTCGCTATTGGGGCACACCTATGCCTATCTGGATAGGGGAGAAGACTGGCAAAATCCGCGTCATTGGTTCAATTGATGAATTACAAAAATGGGCCGTCAACCCTGTCTCTGATATGGCCGATATCCACCGTGAATTTGTCGATAGTATCGATGTTTATGTAGATGATGAGCGTACAGAGGTAGGCCATCGCATCAAAGACGTCTTCGATTGCTGGATCGAGTCTGGTAGTATGCCTTTTGCTTCAGTGCATTATCCATTTGAGGGCAAAGAGCGATTTGAGTCTCGCTACCCAGCTCAGTATATCGTCGAGTACATCGCCCAAACTCGCGCTTGGTTTTATACGCTTCACGTCATGTCAGTCGGTCTCTTTGGCAAGCCTGCTTTTGAAAACGCAGTTACTACAGGCACGATCCTAGCGCAGGACGGTACCAAAATGAGCAAAAGTAAAAAGAACTACCCAGATCCCAAGCTCTTGATAGACAAATACGGAGTAGATTCACTTAGGTTGTATCTCATGAGCTCAGTCGTCATGAAAGCCGACAACTTAAGTTTCTCAGAGTCAGCAGTTGACGATATCCGCAAAAACGTCATGAACATCTGGTGGAATATATTCGCATTTTACAAACAGGTTGTCCCCGTAGGGGCAGATTATCATCTGCCCGAATCTCCAAGTAACCCATTGGATCGATGGCTCCTCTCCAAGATAGAAGGCTTGGTCACAACTGTCACGGGATACATGGACGGCTACGACGTAGTAAATGCAACTCGTCCACTCATGGCTTTTGCCAAAGAGTTTTCTACCTGGTATCTGCGTCTCTCTCGCGAAAGATTACGTACGAACAAAGAAAGTCAGGCAGTCTTTGGCTACGCTTTACGCAAATATTGTCTGCTTATGGCACCATTTGCTCCCTTTATGGCCGAACGTATTTACCAAAATCTTGGTGACATAACGGACTCTATTCATCTCGAAGATTGGCCTATGCCAAATGCCACATTCATCTCGTCCGATCTCGAACAACAAATGGAAGAAGTCATGGCCATCGTAGAAAAAGGGCACGCCGAGCGCAAAAACGCCGGTATCCGTCTACGCCAGCCACTAGCTTCTATCACTGTCTCTACC
Organism: uncultured bacterium; assembly: GCA_903945195.1. GTDB lineage: Bacteria > Patescibacteriota > Microgenomatia > UBA1400 > UBA12108 > CAJAUT01. The sequence continues at coordinate 3,643 of CAJAUT010000002.1, read as the reverse complement.
AAACTAGCAGAAGACCTAGTAGGTATCATCACCGAAGAACTCAATGTCAAAAAATTGATTCTAGGCGATGTACTCTCTCTAGATATAGTACTCACACCTGAGCTTGAAGCAGAGGGGACAGCTCGCGATCTCATGCGCGATATCCAGGGTGACAGGAAAAAGCTAGGATTATCTCCCAAAGATCAGGTGGCGGTCGAGCTTCCTAACTGGCCAGAGTCCTGGACAGAGGAGATCAAGAAAAAGGTAGGCGCCACAACGCTAACTGTTGGTCCTACTTTATCCGTCACAAAAATATGAAATCATGGCTAGGTGACACTTGGCTTACGCTTACCTACATCTTGTCAGGTGCACTCAGTCTTGTGGTCCTCACAAGCATTAGTCCTACCCATGTCCCTCAGCAGGCTCTCATGTTTGTGATAGGTCTCTTTATCTTGTTGTATCTCGCCCATCAAGACTCTGCAGTATATAAAACATTTGCCCCGTTTGGCTATCTCCTTTCCCTGATTTTGCTTGTCGCCACTATTATCTTTGGTTCAACGATTCGCGGCTCGACCCGCTGGATCCCAATTGGTACCTTTCAGCTGCAAGCAGGGGAGTTTGTCAAACCATTACTTGTTTTGTCTTTTGCCTTTTTCTTAAAGCTTTTTCCGCCCAAAACCTTCAAAAATATCTTGATCAATACTGTACTCTTTGCTATTCCCACTTTTCTCATCTTCAAACAGCCAGATTTGGGCACCGCGCTGGTAGTGAGCTCTATCTGGGTAGCCCAGCTTTTTATCTCAGGATTCTCATACTGGCTTATCGCAGGTGGTGCAGTCATAGCTGTCTTATTTGCAGAGTCATTACCTAGATTTCTCAAAGATTATCAGCTCAAACGTCTAGAGACATTCATGGATCCATTCCGCGATCCTTTAGGCAGTGGCTACAACGTGATTCAGTCTATCGTGGCAGTTGGCTCCGGTGGGATCCTAGGCAAGGGTCTAGGCCACGGTACCCAGTCTCATCTACGCTTCCTTCCAGAGCGCCACACCGACTTTATCTTTGCTTCTCTTGCCGAGGAACTAGGGGTAGCAGGCAGTCTACTAGTCTTGGTTTGCCTTGGTACGTTGCTATATAGACTACTTAGTCTAGCCACTCACACACAGAGCTCTAGTTCTAGACTCATATATATCGGCGTATTTGGTTATCTAGCTTTCCAAACATTTGTAAATATCGGGATGAATATTGGTCTTGCACCAGTCACTGGCGTCACACTCCCTCTCATCTCCTACGGAGGTAGTTCGGTGCTCTCTACCGCCATCATGCTCGGGATCGCAAGTTCCTGCGCAAAAGCAGATAAAGAGCGCAGCTTGATAGAAATCAAGTAGTATCGTACAATAGCACCTTATGAAATACGCAGTCATTAAAACAGGTGGCAAACAATACAAAGTCACAGAAGGTCAGGTCATCGAAGTAGAGCTACTTGATACTGATGGTAAAACATTTGTTTTTGAAGAAGTCCTCCTTGTAGTTGACGGTGACAAAATCGAACTAGGTATGCCTACAGTACCAGGTATGAAGGTGTATGCAGACGTCATAGAAGTGATCAAAGGCGACAAAATAGAAGTATTTAAATACAAATCCAAATCTCGCTATCGCAAACATACAGGTCACCGCCAGAAATACACTCAGCTCAAAGTCACAGGTATTGGCACACAAAAATCAGCTCCTAAGGCTAAAGCAGTAGAGCCAGAAGTCGTGAAAGCTCCAAAAGCAGCTAAAGTCGCAGCAGTCAAAAAACCCGCCGCCAAAAAAGCCGCTAAGTAAGCTATACTATTTCCAATGTTTTACTTTTTCCTAGGTAACACGCCAGATCTCTCGCTGCTAGAGCTACGCAAAGTGTATCCAGGCGAATTCACGTTTGTAACAAAAGATATCGCCAGTTATGACGCAGAACTGGATCTAAACTCACTTCCTCATCTTGGTGGCACCATGAAAGTAGCGCAAAGTCTAGAGGTGGTCTCGCCAAAAAAAGTCATCTCTACTCTAGTAGAGCTCATCTCTGCTGACTCACAAAAAAATATTGCTCTTACCGATTATGCTAGCCTCGATCTAGGTCGTGCAGTCTTTCATGAGCTCAAAGACAAAGTCGAGCGTTCTATCCGTTTTGTCTCTATGGAAACAGGGCCTCACGAGCTAGTCATGCTATCTCATCAGCACGTCCTCGAACTAAATTTGATACCTTCCGGGAGTCTCCTGGAAGGTAAGTCACAAAACATTATTATCGCCAAAACTGTCTGGATCTACGACGCAGAGGACTGGGTATCACGCGATAGATCCAAACCATATCGGGATATCAAGCGTGGTATGTTGCCACCCAAGCTAGCTCGCATCATCACCAATCTCGCAACAGGCGGTAAATCTGGTCTAACCCTGGCCGATCCATTTTGTGGTACCGGCACAGTACTCATGGAAGCCATGATGGTCGGCTGCAATGTCCTGGGTGGAGACACAAATCCAGAGGCCATTACGGGTGCAAAGTCGAATCTAGAGTGGATTTTGTCTACTCCAGGCCTAGCTCCTCGTACTTACGCACTCAAACTAGGTGATGCTACGCACTTTGACGAATTTTTCCCTAGTTGCGACTGCATTGCCACCGAGCCCTATATGGGACCACTCCTAGACGAGCGCAATCCATCTAGCCTAGACAAAATCAAAAATATCGCCAAAGGTCTGGACAAACTCTATCGTGGAGCCTTCAAATCCTTTTATAAAAGTCTACCTGTAGGAGGTAGAGTGGTCATGACTATCCCTAGTTTCCGTGTATACGGCAAAGAGATCTCTACGATTTCCATTGACACTCTGGTCACACTCGGCTACAATTACATCTCGTCCGTCCCATACAGCAAACCTGGGGCAGCAGTAATCCGAAATATAACTATATTAGAGAAAAAATAAACTATGTCACACGTCAAAGCAGGTGGAGCCACACGTCAAGCAAGTCCAAGACCAGGCAAACGCCGCGGTCTTAAAAAGTTTGGTGGCGAAACAGTCAAAGTAGGCCAAATCATCATCCGCCAGGTAGGTACTCGTACTAGACCTGGAGTAAACGTAGGCATGGGCCGTGACTATACACTCTTTGCCATGAAAGACGGAGTAGTTTCATTCTTCACTCGTCTAGGCAAATCCTTCGTCGCCGTCAAATAATTTGATCTTTTCTTGGACAAATGTTAAACTAAAAATACTCGAATACATCCGTATGGATGGTTTCTGCAAAGAATAGAGTCAGCCAACCTCTTTACAATGTTGGGAACCAGGTCAGACAGCCTGGTTTTTTTATGTCTCAGTTATCATATTCTTACTTCTAAACGGCTTGATCAACTTGGTGGCATAGTCCTGTTTTTCACTTACATCTCGCAAAAACCCTGCCATTGAGTCCGCTAGTCTTAAAAACACATTTTGCTCGTCTTTCATCCCCCTAATCTTTCGATATTTAATCCGCAGGGATTTAAGTTCTGTCGTTACTAAAGTGAACCCCTTTGTCAACACAGTAATCGGGTCAAATTAAGATCCATTCCTCCTTTCTCCATAATATATTTCAGCCGGGGTTTTATAACCCAGTGACTGATGTAAGCGGCGGTAATTGTAGGTGTTTAAGTAGTTG
>CAJAUT010000001.1 GCA_903945195.1 uncultured bacterium | reverse complement strand
CAACTACTTAAACACCTACAATTACCGCCGCTTACATCAGTCACTGGGTTATAAAACCCCGGCTGAAATATATTATGGAGAAAGGAGGAATGGATCTTAATTTGACCCGATTACTGTGTTGACAAAGGGGTTCACTTTAGTGCAAGTCCAGAAGAATCAATAATTCTAAGATTAAGTCCCAATGCTATCTTTTCAGATAATACAGATACAATTATCTCAGATTTAGTCGAAAGCTATGTAGTAGACCCGCAGACGGGCTTTAGGATGGTCGATATAGTCACAATTAAACCAGTACTTGGTACAGAAGATATTATCGCTTGGGGCGCAAGAGCAAAAGATGTAAAACAGCTAACTACACGTCTCTTTGATCAGATGGATCGATTGTTTGGATTGCAAAGACCTGGTGCAAGTTTAAATAGCAAAACCGCAAGCAATATAGCTGTCGATGCCTCAACCATGTTAAATATGATTCACCCCTTGCTAGACGCAAATGGACGCTCTACAACTTTTTGGCAAGTTTGGTTAGAAAAAAAGCTACTTGGTCAAAAAAATATTGATAATTTAAAAATCTGGTACGGTACTGGTTTACGACCAATGATTCCAGGTTACACATTCGACAAATCCACAAATGAATACTATCAGAAAGACATGGATCTAAGGAGTCAAAAGAACAATATTCAAATGGAAATCACTCGTTTCAATAAAGGCCGAGAACAAGATGCCAAAGAATATCTACTAGAAACAATTAATAATTATATTTTGAGCTTAGAGGGAGTTACAGCAAAAAATGGCATTCTATATGCTGACCAAATCTGGGAAATAAGTGACAAACAACCATTCTGGAATTTGAGAAAACTTTATCTAGAGAGTGCTACTCCTGTCAGAGATTTTAAAACCGAACTATCTGTCAAGATTGAAGACGCAGAGGAGTCTCTCTTAAAAAACCCATCGCCAACAAATATTGATAATGCCAATCAGTTATTAGACGACAAGATTACTGCGGATCAGAATCCAATTTATGCGACCGTCGGCAATACTACAATCATGGGAGAACAGCATCTCAAAGTCGTCATCGATCAGCAATCAGAGCAGGAATTTTCCGCTAAATTGGCTGGAGCTCAAACAGTCATCATCGAATTCGATTCCATTGCCCCAAATACCTGGTCAACAGTGAGTCCAGAAAAAAGGTTTATGCAGTCTGCGCAAGAATATGCCCTTTCGCATAGCCTACCAATTGTCATACTTGACAGTGAAATAGATAATAAATATCAGCTTTGGCTAGATGTCGGCATTGATATCTCACACGAAGACTTTTTACTTTTAGCTGGAATGGATCTCCTCTACAAAGACAATGAGAGTGGAGTTACATACGAAGAATCAATCGAAAAATTACGAAGAATCTACCGAAGCTATCATCCAGACCAAACCAACTATGCAAACGACTTGGCAACTACAGCCTATTTAATCTTATATGGCCCCCGTGAAATAAACAATTTTCAAGAAAAGAAAGATCTCATAAATGATTTTCTCAAAATTGAAGCAACCGCAAGAGAGATCTTCTATCAGTCCAAGATCAAAGAAATTGTAGACAATGACAACGGTAAAACTATCCTAGTCATCGTCGGCAAGAGTCACGCCCTACCCATCTCACAAACTTTAACTGACAATTCGTTCACAACAATAGATCAGACCTTGGTCAGTGGAATCCAAGCAACTTTAAATAGTATCAAGAGCAGAATCAGCTATCCTTTGATTATTAATAATCCATCACGTTCATGGGAAGATCGTTTTCCAGACCTCTCCATAGAAGAATAATTGATTTGCTCTCTCCCCATAGACAACTGTCACAATTATCGCTACTATTAAACTATACAAATAACTCCTAGGAGGTAATATGTCAGAACTAGATGTCATTCAAGATTCCATGAAGTCCAGTAAGGTAAAAACAGCTCTCAAGGTCATAGGAGTACTCATTTTGTTCGTTCTTGTATATCTAGGCTCAGCAGTAGCTACCGGCTTCATCTCTGCCTTCTCCAACAACATTGAGACCTCCACCTTCAACATCATCTTTGACTCACAGATCACTATCGCCTATCTACTCATGTACTATTCACTCTCCCACTTCAACAAATTCTCAGAAAATCAAAATTATGTCTTATTTGTAGTTGCTCTCCTACTCTCATTCACTACCAACTTCATCCAGGGAGCGCTCACACTCTTGATCCTTCCTCCCCTACTCAAGAAGCTCAAGCTCATCCAGACATCCTAATTATTTTTAGGTAAATTTTCAATCAGAAAATATCGCCGGTTTTCGACTTGGAATGACGACAAACTCTGAATCAAAAAATGTCTACCAGACTCTATAAGTCACAGATACTGCCTTTACAACCTCAAATACATCTTGATTAGCACCTTCTGTCTTTGTGGCTGTAGCCACATTCCCAGAACTTGCTTGCTGTATTCCCACCATCTTACGAATTAGTCTTAATGGACCCACAGTATCTCCAAGACTCTTTTTTGCATTCTTCAGAGCTTCTTTAAAAGCCTCTTGTTCAAGAACTTCTTGGTTTTCTACTACAACTATCGGTTGCGAAACTATCGCAGCACCAGCTCCATACATCTTAACGATAGTATCAGCCACAATTGCTACATTTGAAGTTTTTGCAGTCAAGGTTGTTGTCGCTTGATAACCACTAGCATTTACGACAATAGCTGCAGCCGGAGTCAGAGTTATTTGAGTTTCTGTGACATTATCAGCAGTAATGTAGTTCTCAGCAAGGACGGCCTTAATGTTTGCTGATTTCTTTCGAAGATCATCAAGTGCGTCTGCTGAATTTTGATTAATGGAAGAGAGGGATATATTAAAAGTTGCACTTGTCGCGGATACGTTGGCCCTACCTACTCCAGTAACGACTACCTCAGTTGGGGAGAAGGCCCACATCCCAAAGACGACGGTGACTATTAGAGCCAAACCTATCATTAAATATTTCTTTTGAGAATCGATGTCCATATATCCATGCTACCCAAATATATGTGACTTGTCTATATGATTAATAAAACAAATATGAATACATCAATCTATCGATTAGTATATCAAATCATTTCTTTTAGTTTCATTTTTAAAACAAGAAATCCAAATGTGAGCACTTTTACAATTCTTTTGAATCTCCATGGCTCTTGAATCATTCGCCACATCCATTTAAATCCTAGTCTATCTATCCAGGCAGGACATGGCTTCACTGTCCCAGCCCACTCATCTAGGGTTCCACCCACTCCTATGGCCACCCTAGTCCTCAGATACGATCTATTCTCCTCTATCCAGATATCTTGCCAGGGTGATCCATAAGCCACAAGTAGATAGTCGGGCTCAAACCCGTTTATCTTGGCTATCGTCATACTAGCTTCTTCATCTTTTTCTACTTTGACAGTTTGGGCACCACTAAACCACGCTATATTTAAACTTGGATATTTTTTGGTCATTGCCAAAGCCGCCTTTTGGGCTACCCCGCCCCCAGCTCCAAGCAAAAAGACTTTTTCATCATTTGCGCTTGCATGCTGCAGGATTTCTTCCACCAGCTCTGTCCCACTAATCCTCTCCACTTTCAACTTTTCACTTGCGACTTGCAACTTACTAGCCCATATCACCCCGTGCCCATCTGCCACCGTCAGACATTTATTTAGCACTTCCCTAAATTTTGGGTTGCTTCTAGCCTCCATAATGAACTCAGGATTGACCGTAGCCACATGCAACATTTCCTTCCTCTGGAGCCAAATTTTAGCTAGCACTTGTTTGAGTTGAGTGCCAGTTATCTTAACTTTGAATATTTCTATCGAACTATCAATCTTTTTGATATGTGCGCTAGGGTCAAGTTCAGTCATTTTTGAACCAATTATTCGTTTATTCGTAAAGCCCTCCTTAGTTTTCTTATGTTCATCATACATAATCTTGGCACTTTGTGCAAAAATGTATTAAAAAGCACCCTATTAAAGTGCCTTATAACTAATAAGACATTATACGATTCTACTCTCTCATCACATAACCGCCTTGTTCAGACTCTAGGACAGTGGATATTCAAAATATCACTTCAATATCTGAAGTTTAGTGTAAATTTATTGATCTAAATATGATCTACAAGGTTAAATATATCCGTAATTTTGCTAGATTAGATCATCACTCACTATACCCCTCCCCCACCCCTATATATAATTATCTGAAATATTAATTTATCGATTATCAATTATGAATTCTTGTGACCTATATTAACTAGGTAATCAAGCGTCTCTTTAGCTGTTTTGGACCATGTTAGCTCACCTACCCGTTTTTTGCCGCGAGCCGTCATTTTTGCTCGCAACTCACTATTCTCACTTATTTTTGTCATAGATTTAGCTAACTCACTCACAAACCCATTTTTTAGCGCAACTACAACTCCCGCCTCACCCATTACTTCGCTCAGTGCTCCCCCATCGCTACTTATCACGGGAACCCCGTATCCCATCGCTTCAAGTACTGGTAGGCCAAAACCTTCGGTGATCGATGGTTGGACATACATCTGGGCATGAGAATAGAGATTATGTAGCTCCAGATCACTGATTCTCCCTGTAAAGATGACCTTTTCCTGCACACCGTATCTGGCTGGTGCCTGCAGGATATCATCTGCCATCCAGCCAATACCCCCTGCTATGACTAGCTTGATCTGGGACGCGTCACCACGTAGCTGCAAGCGAAGCTGTGAAAATGCTTCAATAAGTGCCACCAAATTCTTGCGTGGCTGTACACTCCCCACAAACAAGATATATTTTTGCCCATACAGTTCCGACCCTTGCGCGATTTTAGGCGAGTGGTCGGAACTTTGCGACTGCGAAATTTCAACTCCCTCATGTATCACTTTGATACTCTTTTTACTAATATGAGTCTCTTTTTGGAGCTGTTTTGCGGTAAATTCTGAGACCGAGATGATACCCGTGGCATTTTTGGCTGCGTAATAGGTAGACAGTGGCAGGTACCATTTTTGTAAGATATTTTTGTATTCAGGTAGCCACTGATATTCCAGTCCATGAATGGTCACCACTGTCTGGATCCCAGGGTTACGAAGTACTGGCAATGTGTGTGCAGGGATCCAAAGAACATCAATTTGAGGTTTTTTCCATGTCTCCCAGGCTAAACCTACCTGCGTCCATAGATATTTAAACTTGATATTTTTAATAATTACATTGTCATACCCGACTATTTCACTAGGCACTTTTGCATTTGGACGGGTGAAGAGGACAAAACTGTGTTTTTTTGCTTCTGGCAGTTTCAGTATCTGAGTGATAACGTGATATGAGTAGTTCTCAGTGCCTGTACGGTCATCTATAAAGGCTCTTGAGGCGTCGATTCCAATAATCATATCGCAATCATACCAAACTACATCAAAAATAGCTTTCAAAAAGCAACTGAATGGACTCGGATTAATTTTTTGCGCATTGCAGGGTCGAACCAATCAAGAAAAATGACGAGCAGTCCATCACGAGGAAAATTTTTCCTGATGTGAGCCTCGCAAAAGCAAAAAGTTGAACTGAGTCCAGATCAAATCTACTTAAGTGCCTTCCTATAACTATCAATATTCTCTATCGCTCTCCCCGTCCCCTTGACCACACAAAAAAGCGGGTCTTCTGCCACGTACGCCGGCACACCCACCTCTTTAGTCATCAGCGCATCCAGATTGCGCAAGGTCGAGGTGCCACCACTCATCACGATCCCCTTGTCTATGATGTCAGAAGACAATTCTGGTGGAGTTTCCTCTAGTACAGACTTCACACATCCGACAATTTGGGACAATGGTTTTTGCAAAGCGGTAAAGATATCGGTCGAAGTAAAGACAATTGTCCTAGGTAAACCAGTCACACTATCCCGACCTTTGACATTCATACTTTCTTCACGCGCCAGTTTCGTGGCCGAACCAATTTTAATTTTTACAGCCTCTGCCGTTTGATCGCCAATAATCAAAGAATGGCTACGTCTAGCAAAATCAATGATTGCTTCGTCCAGTTTAGTTCCACCCACTCGCACACTTTTATGTACCACCACTCCTCCCAAAGCTATGACTGCAGCCTCTGCAGAACCTCCCCCTATATCTAGTATCATGTTGCCAGAAGCCTCTGCAATAGGGATTCCCGCCCCAATCGCTGCAGCCAGTGGCTCGTCTATCAAATACACTTGTTTAGCACCAGCAGCTAAAGTAGCATCTTGAGCTGCACGCCTCTCTACCTGGGTACATCCAGCAGGCACACAAATCATAATCTCAGGTTTAAAAAGCCAACTCTTACCAACAGCGCGGGTAATAAAATATTTAAGCATTGCCTCAGTGATTGCATAGTCAGCAATTACTCCGTCTTTCATAGGCCTACTAGCCACGATATTGCCAGGCGTACGCCCAAGCATGATCTTGGCTTCGTTTCCTACTGCCACCACTCGCATATCTGGTATGGACACAGCTACTACAGTGGGCTCATTCAATACTAGTCCTTCACCCGCCACCCAAACCAGAGAATTGGCAGTGCCTAGATCTATTCCCAGTCTTTTACCAAAGTTCATATATTTTTCATTTTATCACGCCTGCAAAATGCCGTGCCCCCAGCGTAGCTCTATCAGAGCGAAGTGGGGTTTTCACGGCCTATCTATATTAACCGCATTATATAATGTATTACCGCATGCCAGGTGTACTATACGCGGTAATAAGTACCAATTGACAGCTTATTCCCGTAGATTTAATATGGAAATAGATTTACAAACTTAGACAATACCCTGGATGTACAAGTTATGGACCACACCTACACAATACAAGAAGTAGCAGCCAAGCTAAACATCTCCGACAAAACTCTACGCAGATGGGAAGACGCTGGGCGATTTCGCTCTTCTAGAACCCTCGGCAACCAGCGCCGCTACTCCGTAGAAGATATTCAAATCCTGGACGCCATCAAACACGGCACAATCAATACTCAAAAAGATCTACTATCTATAGAGCAAGCCGCCAACCTCTTTGGAGTCTCTCCCACTACTATTACTAGATGGGAAGATGCCGGCAAGATCCATCCTTTGATTACATCTGGCAACACCTACTACCCCAGAGAACGACTAGAAGCCAAAATTCCAGATTTAAAAAATGAATACATTGAATCAGAGCCAAAATCAGAGCCAGAGCCTTTCATACCACCAAACATTCCCCCAGAAGATGTGCCTGAAATTATCCCAGATACTCTAGAGTCCAACTCCAGATTGTCACCTATGATCTACGATACCCCTGCCTCACGTCGCAATCTTCAACCAAGCATCACAAGTGCGCTCATCACGCTCCTGATGCTAGTGGTCTATCACCTCATCTTCAACACCTCTTCCACTCCCATCTCGCCTCAGACTCAAGGCTCAGTACAGGGAGCAAATACAGTGGCAGCTACTCCAGATCCGCGCCTAGACGATCTGATTGTCAAATTTAAAGAACACCTCTCACAGCAGATGTTAAAGGACGCCAAGCCAGTCCCAGTGACCACAATCAACCTAGACAACAGCTCCGTTATCTCAAGTAGCTTTGTACTACCTAAAGACAAAGATCAAATCTCTGTCCCCTCAGATAAAATTACCCCTACAACTCCCGTCACTATCACCTTCAACTCCGACTATGCCCCAGCCAAAAAATCTTGGGTGACTATAGAGCCAGGACAGTTTACCGTTCACACCGACTTTGCTGTAGCAGCAGATACCAGCTTTACCTACTCATTCGTAGCAACTACCATTTCCCCTACAGATCCAGTCTCAGCTCCCGCATCCACCCCCTCGGCTTCTCCAGCCGTCTCCACTTCAAGTGCAGTCAAGAAAAATTAATTTTTACGTTAGAGACAAATTTAATTCCTAATTTGTAAATTTACAACTACAGGTTGCACATCTCCAGTAATCCCTGGATGTCTAGCGTGTACTTTTGCATGGCGATAACCATCTGCAGTTTCAACATCTAAAAATAATAGTGTATCCAAATCAGCAATAAAAGCGGCAGCATAAACAGGTTCAATTGTATGTGCAATTACACCTTCAATTTGATTAACAATTCCTTCGTTCATATCTCACCCCTTTTTAGTCTAATTATGTGTATAAATTACACACAAAAATCGAGTGTACGCCCTTCCAAACACCTTGTCAACATTTAGTTTGCCCGCCTACATCGCTATACGAAGTATTGCGGGCAGGTTATAATAGCTATACATATGAAGTTTCCTACTCTCAAAAAGCTCACCCCAGCCACCATGCGCCTGATCATTTTCTTTGCCACCTTGGGCTTTATCTTGGGCGGCACCTTCCTCATGATCCGCTACGCCCAGGGCTACAGACCCACCAAAACCGGCACTATCAAAGGTACGGGACTATTATCAGCCAACTCCTTCCCCTCCGCCGCCGAAGTATACGTAAATGGCAGGCTCACAACAGCCACAGACAACACACTAAACATCGATCCAGGTGACTACAACATCGAAATCAAAAAGGATGGCTACCATACCTGGAGTAAAAAACTCCATATCGAAAAAGAACTAGTCACAGAAACCAATGCCCAGCTCTTCCCCACCTCTCCAAGCTTGGAACCTCTAACTTATACTGGCGCCCTCAACGCGATTCCTAGTCCAGATGGCACTAAACTTGCATTTACCGTTGCCTCCGCTTCGGCAATAGCTAAAAACGGCCTCTACGTCCAAGAGCTCACTTCGTCTCCAATCTCATTAAACAAAACTGCCCGCCAAATCGCTCGCACAGAGTCGGGATATGACTATACTACTGCTCATTACACCTGGAGCCCAAATGGTAGCGAGCTCCTAGTCTCATTTGCTAGTGGAGCACACATACTACTAGATTCTGGTTCATTCAACGATCTAGCTAGCCTCAAAGACGTGACCGTCCGCTTACCTCAAATCCTCTCCGAGTGGGAACTAGAACTAGCTAGAGAGGAAAGAGTACAACTCCTCAAACTCCCAGATTTTATGGCCTACGTCGCCACCACTTCCGCCACCAATCTCTACTTCTCCCCAGACAACAAAAGATTACTTTATCAATCCACCAAAGATCTTGAACTCCAAACAGATCAGATACCTACCCTACCATCTTCTAGTACCCAATCAGAAACCAGATCAATCAAAGCTGGGTCCTGGTATGTCTATGACATCAAAGAAGATAAAAACTTTGCTACTGCAGAAGGTAAGCTACCCGAACCCAGTCCCAGCACTACCCCAAAACCAAAGAAAGTTATCACAAAACTCCCTTCTCTCTTTACTCCCTCCAAACTCACCCTTCTCGATAATTTCCAGGATCCGATCCCTGCCGAGCTAGTTTCTTCCCCGTCAGCTTTTCATAAACTTCAAACAGATATTTCTACTCTCCAAAGCATTGTTCTTTTCAATGCACAGTACTCTCCTATATTTGTAGGTACCATCCAGTGGTATCCAGACTCTACTCACCTTATCCTTACCACCGATTCTGGTATCGATTTAGTCGAGTACGACGGGACCAACAGACTCACCGTCTACGGTGGCCCTATGGACAAATCTATCGTCTATCCCTGGCCAGATGGATCCAAGATCATCACCCGAATAGCTTTCTCCGAAGGTACCCTGCCAAATCTTTACACTATCAAGCTAAAGTAAGTTAAAATAGTTTTCAGCGTCCCGGTAGTTTAATGGATAGAACAGAGGTTTCCTAAACCTCCGATCCAGGTTCAATTCCCGGTCGGGACACAAACTTATTTATCTTTCGAGACAAAACCTTCACGCTCAATCATCGCCAATACTTCCGCGAACTCCATAATGGACTCATACTCTGGCACAATCTTTTGAATAGATCTATCAGCTGCAAAAAAAGTAGCTGAAATAATGCCAGATCCAAAGGCATTGGTATCAACTACTAACCTACCAACACTTCCTTTATATTCCCCAATTAAAATCTTTGGATACTCCTGCATTTTTACTTCCCGCGTTCAAAGTCAGAGTAGATCAAGCATTCTTCAGCATTTTCGTACTCAAAGAGCTCTCCTGTTGTAAAGATCAAGGAAATTTCTTTTTCTGCATTGGCTGGTTCATCACTAGCATGGATCAAGTTTTGACTACCAGACATAGCAAAATCGCCTCGTATAGATCCTGCTTCTGCATCATAGCCCTTGGTGACTCCAACGAGCTTGCGGACGGCAGAGATAGCCTCCTGGCCTTCCCAGACCATAGCTACGATAGGTGTCCAGGTCATAAATGATTTGAGCTCTTTAAAGAAAGACTTCTCTTTGTGATGTGCGTACCATGTGTCTAGGAGATCATCTGTCAGCCTCATCATCTTTAGACCAATGAGTTTGAGCCCTTTTCGTTCAAATCTCTGTACGATCTCGCCTATCAGCCCTCTTTGTAGTCCATCTGGTTTTACTAGTACTACAGTGCGTTGCATGGTCATATTTTTACCTCTATATGTTATTAAAGACATTTTAACACGATTTGCATTTGAAACAATAAATTATTATAATTGTGTCACAAATTGAAACAATTAACAGTTACAATTGTGTCATATATGCAAAAATACATCTGGAATCACCCAAATTGGCCTGAGTTTATTTTTGACGCCAGTCAACTTGCCAATTTACTAGGTCAAGTCAGACTCAAGCAGGGACAATTAATCCAAAAATTATCTAGTATTACAGGAGATGATTTAATCAAATCTAGAGCTTTGATTTTGGAACAAGAAACACTTAAAACTGCCTTGATCGAAGGAGAAAAATACGACCCTCTCTCCGTGAGATCATCGATCCATGCAAGACTCAATCTTCCCATAGCTGGCCTACCCAGCTCTTCCAAGCAGATCGATGGGCTCATCGATGTGATTCTAGACGCAGTAGCTCACCCAAATATCCAGCTCAAGAAACAAAAACTCTATACTTGGCACGCCACCCTCTTCCCCACCGGCTACTCTAGGTTATTCAAAATTAGAGCTGGCAAATGGCGTAGTGATCAAAATGGGCCTATGCAAGTAGTATCTGGCAGTATTGGTCACGAAAAAATCCACTACCAAGCGCCACCCGCAATTACTCTGGATCCAGAAATGACTAAATTTTTAACCTGGTGGAATCGTGATTCAAAAGATTTAGATGGAGTATTGCGCGCAGGCATTGCCCATTTTTACTTTGTCACAATCCATCCCTTTGATGATGGCAATGGTCGCCTTGCTCGAGTCCTAACAGATCTGGCTCTAGCACAGGATGATCACGCCCCACACCGCTACTACAGTTTATCAAATGCTATCACGAGCCACAAAAAAGACTACTATGACATTTTAGAGGCCAGTCAAAAAGGAGACCTAGATCTCACTCCTTGGCTCGTCTGGTTTCTCAAAACATTTCTGGATGCTCTAGAAAGTTCGGACTTGTTGCTAAAAGATATCTTTGCCAAAACTACTTTTTGGCACAAACACAGACATTTTCCGCTGAATTCTAGGCAACAAAAAACAATCAACAAAATACTAGATGCAGGGTCAGGCTCCTCTGCCATCAACTTGACCACTCGTAGATACATGAGCATCAACCACACGATCAGTCGTAGCACCGCTATCCGGGAAATCCAGGAACTCATAAACTACAAAATCTTGATCAAAAACAAATCTCGCGGTCGCTCAGTTAGCTACCATCTTGTCTGGTAAATGTGTCGGGGCGCTGGGAATCGGACCCAGTCCGCACAGTTCCGAACCGCGCATCCTACCAGTGGACCACGCCCCGAATTAAGTGAAATTATACGCTAGATCTATACAGCCAACTCATGTGGTCTCTGTGATGACAAACTGTCTCATGGAATTGATTTCACTCTGAACTTTCTTCAACGCATACCCAGGTACTCGATCATGAGGTTTAGAATCTGAGCTCTTTTCATTAAATCTAATTCCAAGCCTAGCTCGTAGTAATTCTGCCCAATTAAGATAGTATGTATAGGCATCAATCATATCTGGAGTTCCAAAGTTTGCTCCGGCCTCAAGCATATCATCCATAATTACTTGCCAAGTATCCCCAAATTTCGAAAAATCATAAACTCCTAGCAAGGTATTTAGACCAAGTTTATGAATCCTCCGTACGTATTTTTCTGGGTTGCCAGCTGCGACTTCTGGAGCCTCCGGCAAATTAGAAAATTTAGAAATAAATATCTCTGTACCAGTCATCCAATTATTATATCAAACCCCATCAATAAAATACAACCAAGACCAATAACATCTCTAGTCAGATACTACTTCACTCCACCTTTCAGGAGAGTATTTTACGCTTTTCATTGGCAATTTCAGACTTCGCACAGAAGTACCAAGCCTATTTACATAATCATCATAGCTTTCATTTGGCAATCTCTTGCCTTGAATCAGTATCTTTGCTACTTCTCTAGCTAATGCAAGTTGTGGATAGTGAGAATCAGTTGGTAAAAATATATCAGAATTAATTGCGAAAGCAAAAAACTTCCCAACCCATTCAAGCAAGATATCGTCTCCCCTCTCTCTCCTAGACTCACTTCCAATAGCCACATCTCCAGCAGATACTAGATAACGACCTTTCTCAGAAAGATTGGTAAGCAAATCCCTCTCATCATCATTTTTCATTACCATAATCGGTTTGTTCAACATATCGTTGCAATCCACGATAAAATCTCGATCATATAAAGCTGTATACAAATGTGACCATTTACGCCATCCACCATCATCCACGACCCCTTTTTCGCCAAGCATAGAATTTATGACTCGCTCAAAAAGCAGCTCAGCTCCAGGAACTTTTGCAATAACGCTTATTTCAGTAGGCAACAACTTACTTGCCCACAATTGAACTAAAGCATTATTTCGCAACAATATTGGCTCTCTCTTTCGCCTAACACCCCTTCCCGGTCTCCTATTATCCCTTCTCTCTTTCATTAAATAATTCATCAGAATCTGCTGTTTTTTGTTCAAATTCCCATAGACAACTGGATTGTATGCAAACCACTGGGCCTCAGTCTCTGTGTCTTCATAAAAATCAAATAAATCTCTAGATAGATAATTCTCTCCATTACTCCCCCTTCCCAAAATTTCCGCTGATTTTTCATAATTAAATCCTTTTGAGATACCTTCGAGTATCATCGCAACCTCAGATACTACATATCCACCCATAGAATGACCTTGTACAATTGCCAGATTATTTACCATACTTTTCGCCAATATGTAATCTTGTCCAGCCAGTTCAATTGCAATATTTTTGATTCCAGACATCATTTGACCAGGTATCATATTGATATCTAAATCGATATTTCTTTTATCTTCTTTTCGGGTACCCATACCCCCCATCAATGTCTGCGAGAGTAAAAAATACTCACTAGGATCCCCTCCTTCTCTTTTGATGTTTACGAGTATCTCTCGCAGATCATGCATACGCACAGTTGCCTGCCCACCCCACCCATGAGCATCCAAAATACCCTTTTTGTACTTTTTATCAAAGTTTGTCAGTCCAGTCTTAATTTCACCAGCAAATCTATCTTTTGCAACATCTCCAGATTTAATATCCTTTTTCCATTCTTGTTTCTGATCCTCATCGACCCAGATCCCCCACAATAGACCATTATGAGGAAACTCCTTCTCATCGCTCTTCGCCATACCTGTAGACCATACTATTGCTCCACCCTCAACTTCTTCCATCCAAACACGATCAAATAGGGGTAGATTTTCCTTCTTCTTCAATTCTTCATTCCTGTGACGCAAATCTCCGAGCCACTGCATTACTTCTTTTTTTGCATATTTGCCCTCATGTATCTCTGGAGGAGCCAAAAAATCACTCTGATTTACTTTTGCTTCCACTGTTTTATCAGGCGACATTCCCCCATTCTAGCAAAAAAGTATGTTAGGTTTGAGCTTTAGGACCTTCAGTAGACTCCCCACCCAACACATCCAAAGCAGCATCAAATATTATTTGACTTATCACTGCCTGGAATTTCGCTTCTTCTCTTCTTTTGTTCATTAAAATAGCTTCTATTTTTGGGTCTCCTCGATGATCTAGAGCATATTGCTCATAAAACGTACCTGTCATACTTTACTCCCCAAATACCGCTACTACTACCATCTTCTTGCCCTCTGGATACTCCACCTCTCCCACCGCTAGTCCTACCTTTTTGTAAATCGCACTAAACAAATTGGCGTGATGTGTAGGTGAGGCATCCCAACCTGCTACTACCACATTGCTATCTGTATAGCCTCGAGCCAAGTTCTCTGCTGCCTTACCCCTTACACCTGCCTTATAAATCAATTTCCACCAAGCTTCCCCCGTCACTGGGTTGTTGTGACTCCAGTATTTATACTTTTGCATATCTGCAAGTTTGGCATGAGCAGCTTTTTCCAATCTAGAATTAGAGCTCATTTTTATCATACTTGCACTCACTCTAGCCACGTTGATACTAGAAAACAGTTCGCTATCTGTCATGGCAAAAACATCCCCAGTCGAAAGGGAGAAAGAGATAAATATCACAAGTAGTGCAAACAAGATCTTTTTCATCTTGTGCGTATTACAACTCGACCGCCTCTGGATAGCTTGATGGCAATAATGACGGAATCTTGTCATTTTTGACAACTAGATGTATTATTAACCAGTTATGAACAAACCCTATATATTTGTAAAATCAAAACAATACGAAGAGCACAGCAAAATCTGGCTCAAATGGCTCAACTACGACGAGAGTGTAGTCATTACTTTCCCATACCTAAACGATAGAGCTATCCGCATCAAACAGTTCTGTGATTACATAAAAGACAATGAGTATTACAACCCCATAATCTTCGACCCAAACACAGACTTTTTTGACGAATATATTGATCTGAAAAAATATGTAGACAAAAATCATCAAAAAGACAAAAAATCCATCATGGTTATCCCAAATGGCGATTCTTTTCTCCTACCTCAAAACATCAAGTATTTCGAATATCTAGAGAGGTATCGCACCGAAAATATCGCCAACTTCAACACTCTCATGGCTTTTGAATCCGATTTCCAGACCAAAGTCCCAGGCATTCTGACTTACACCCTCCTCTTCCAAAATCTAGACTTTTACCCTCTTTACAACAATTTAGATGTAGAGCGTTTTATCGATTCCTGTCTCACACCCACTTGGGACGTCCAAATACCAGTAGTCATCTCCAAGCAGATCCTAGAAGTCTCTGGTGGCTCTTTTTGGCTAGCCAAAGAGGCTGTGCGTATCTACAGAGATAGCGGGTCTTTTAACACTTTAAACCCCGCCTTTGTCTCAAAACTAAACTCCATAGCCTCTACTTTGAGTCCAAATGAGCAAAAGATCCTCCTCTCTACCCCCAAGCTCCACAAATTTCACAATAGTCGAGATTACACTTACCTCAAACACATCGGATATCTAACCGCCAAAGATGAATGCGCTAGTCCCCTACTTCTCGAATATATCAGGAGCAACTACAGCGTAGATCATGCCCTACGCATTGTCGGCGAAGATATCTACCTAGACAAGTTGAACGTCTCTATCATGCTTTCTAAAAACGAAAATGCCATCTTAAAAGGCCTGATGCAAAAACCAAACGAGCCCTTTACTAGAGATGAAATAGCCAAAGTCATCTGGGAAGAAAATGCCGAAGATCGCTACTCTGCTTGGGCGATAGATCAGGCTGCCAAACGTCTGCGCGACAAGTTAGTAAAGTTGGGTCTGCCCGCCACAACTATCAAATCAATTCGCGGGGTCGGCTATGAGTACAGAAGCTAAAAATCCCAAGTACGACAATATAGTCGACTTAGTCTCAGCTACCTACAATAAATGGTTTGAGCTTGGATTTTTACCAAAATCTGAGAGAGGAAACTTTACTCAATCTATCAAAACTCTGTACAAAATCGCCGGCATCACTCTAGATACATTTGAAAAAGAAACTAAACATCTTGAAACGGATAAACTAAAAATTCATTTTACCCTTGAAGGTAGCGGAGCTGCTACAGCCTCTGATCAATTAGATCCAGATTTGCCAATTCACATAAGACTAGCAATACTTCAAAACTCAATTATCCCCCAGAGAACAGATTTGCAGACTAGTGCTTTAGCTGATTTTATGCCAGCTAGACACGCATCAGACACAGACATCCTACTTCAGTTCTCAGATGTTGAGAAATTAATTGACATTTTTGATAGTTTTTTCCCTACAAACAGTAGTGGTCAAATAGATTACTTATATTTACCTAAGGGATACACAATAAAAAAATCAGAATTTAATGCATACGACGGTTGTCATGTCATGCGGTTAAATTTAATGTATAAAAATAGCATCATTCACCATATAGATCTCTCTAGAAATCCTACCGAACCAAACTTGAAAACTATTGATAATAGGACAGATGAATCTGGACGTTCACTTCACGACATATTTAAACACCCGCTCACAGCAACAGAAGATGGGAATCTTATTATTGAAGGCAATCGTCGCGCACATCTATTGACAGATCCAGAACATGCATACGGAGTTGGAGAAGATAAATCACCAGAAGCAGCCACAGAAATATCAATTCGTGATATGCGAAAAGCTGTAGAAGCACTAATATCACACAATCATCCAAGAACAGTGATAGCTGATTTACTTAAAATGGGCAAATTTCTCACACCAGAGCAGATAGATAATATATCTTCAATAACTCCTGATAAATACAATGAACTAAGCAATTACTATAAAACATCCTGGATCAAAGAGGTCATGATCATAGCCACTCTAGATCCGTTTCTAGCACTATGGTGGTTGCACACTACTGGTCTAGACGCTTCTCTCATGGGCATTCATTACGAAAATTTGGGAGATGCCACCAAGCAACTAGTACGACATTTGTCAGGAATAAAAGATGTAGAACAATCAAGAAGAGAATATTCAGAGCTTGGTAGAGGTGATGGGTGGCAAATCATCGCTAATATTTACAAACTAAAAGTTGATTAATTTATTACCCCTTCTTTGGACCCACTACCACAGACCTCAGCATCTGCTCTGTCACAATCTCATTTAAGACTTTCTTCACCGATTGTAGATCCACTGCACTGACATTTTTTACGATCTCATCAGGATGGCGGATATCATCCAAGACTAGTGCTCTCATGCCATAAAACTGAGCTATATCCATAGATCCCTCAAGAGACAGTGGCATATGGCCTAGCACATATTCCTTGGCTTTGTTTAGCTCACTTTCCGTGATCGTGTCAGCTAGTTTAAGCATCTCTTCTTTTACCACTTTCATGGCCTCACTTAGTTGCTCTAGTTTCACCCCAGCTCTTACCCCGAGGTACCCACAGTCAAAGTTCATATCTAGATCAGCTTTGACGTAGTATGCCAGTCCCCTCTTTTCGCGGATCTCGTTAAATAGACGACTACTCATGCCACCACCTAGTACTATCTGACCCATTTGTAGAGCCCATCTGCGTGGATCAGTGATGGATAAACCAGGGACGCCCATATAAAAATGAGCCTGTTCGGTCTTTTTCTTAAAATGTCTGGCTTCTGGCTTACCGTAACTAGCTACGGTCTCATATTTTTCTAGTGGTGAGCTAGCCATCATCCCAAACTTTTCCTCGATCAAATTAGGTGTTAAAGCAGCTAGGTTGCCAGCTACTACTACAAGCATATTACTACCCTTGTACCACCTATCCATGTAGCCTCGCAGATCATCGCTAGTGGTGGCGCGCACGGTCTCTTTGGTACCTATGATCATGCGACCCATACGACTGCCGTCATACATCAGATTTTCAAATTCCTCATTGGCCTTGCTCATAGGCTGGTCTTCATACATGTTTATCTCTTCGACAATCACCTCTCGCTCACGGTTTAGATCATCTTGTGGTAGGCGTGGAGCAGTGAGCATCTGACTCTGGATATCCAAGGTTAGACCCAAGTGTTTTGATGCTGAGGTGATGTAGTAACCTGTGTATTCTTTAGAGGTAAAAGCGTTTTGCTCAGCACCTACGCCGTCGACCGCTTCAGCAATCGCCATGGGACTAGGATATTTTGCAGTACCTTTAAAAACCATGTGCTCTAGGACATGGCTGATACCAGCTTGAGGGAGTGTCTCGTTGCGAGATCCTGTCTTGCACAGCACCATAGCCGTCACAGAGTCCACTCCAGGCAAAGGAACCGTAAGTACTCGCACCCCATTCTTTAATTTTGTATATGAAACATCAAATTGCATGTAGCTATCTTATCACGCTCATCAAACAATCTTCAGCATATTTATAGCCTGCCGTAGCTAATAATTCAAAAACTTGTTCTTCCGTTAAATGCCTATTATCTCCAATTTGAGGAACATGCTCTATTTCCCCGCAGCCAATTGGAAATATCCACGCCTCTCTACCACTACCATCAGATTTAGTGTTAATCTCGACTTTTCTAATATTTCCTTCATCATCTATCATTTTCATGTGGACCGGGGGGGAATCGAACCCCCGTCTGTACAATGCGAATGTACTGTACTACCACTATACTATCGGCCCGCGGTAAAACTAAAGAATATTTTACACTAATCCATATCTATAAATACGAGTCGTCCAGCAGACACTAGATACATCCCCAGCGTCACCATGACGATTCCTAGCGCCGATCCCATGATCACCTGCATCCAGGTATGATGTTTCTGATATACCCGTGCCCATGACACAAGGAACAGTAGTCCATACATCCAGAAATACTTATAACCATAAAATATATTTATCATGCTGATTAAGCCTGCATTTACCCCAGCATGAAGCGAGATCTTCCATTTTGTCGTAATAACGCCAAAAGTGATACCAATCGCATAGAACACAAGCAGTATAGACACGAGTTCATTTTTCCCCAACTCTCGAGCGATCAGTATCCCACCCAAATGACAAATAGTAGTAAAAATATAAAGTGGTACTCTCTCAGCTCTATTTTGCATATCCCAATCTTTGATTTGCTTGTGATAAAGCATAAGCAAGAAAAAAATTGTAGGTATGACAGCATCGATAAACAGGATGAGACCCAAGAATCGCCATCGTAAACCCTCCTTGACTGCAAATCCTATGGCCACCAAAATTCCAACTGGTATCACCCATATTGGATCTAGCACTCTCGACACCACCTCAGCAAAAATGTCTTTAAAATTTAATCTTTTCTTCACTACTTAATGCTAGCACAAATTCAAGACAACCAAAGTATGGTAAAAATAAGGCATGGCAGCGGGTGGAATTCATGAGCAAGAAACTATCCCAGTAAAATTTGAATCCCCTAAAGCCGCCAAAAGTGAAACAGGCCCCTTCAACATCGCAGAGTTAATCATTCTTACCACGGCAGCCGTGGGAGGATGGTATATCTTGAGCTTCGTCTACGAAGAAGCAGTAAAATTTATCAAAGAATTAGGGCAATAGGGTAGATTTGACACATAAATTGTATTGTACTATCATGTACATATATGCCAATTTCTAGGACTCCAAAACCTCTAGAATTTGATTGGGATACTCACAATCAAAACAAAAATTGGATAAAACACAAAGTAGATTACAAAGAATGTGAGCAGGCATTCAAAAATACTCCCCAGAGTATTTTTGTAGACAAACTCCATTCTCTATCTGAAAAAAGATATACCCTACTTAGTTTTACCGATAATTATCGATATTTATTTATTATATTTACGATCAGATTTCGCAAAGTAAGAGTTATATCAGCCAGAGATCAAGGCAAAAAAGAAAGGAGATTATATGAAAAAAGTACAAAGTAAATTGCCAATATTTAAAAATGAGGACGAGGAGCGTGAGTTCTGGGCAACACACAGTTTTACTGATTACGTCGATCACTTTAAACGAATTGACATGGATTTTTCTGAGCTCAAACCTAGCACCAAACCCATCACCATCCGCTTGCCCGAATCCATGATTCGCGATCTCAAAACAATGTCCAACAAAAGAGATGTCCCCTATCAGTCTTTTATCAAGACAATTCTCGCCGATCGCATCGCGCAAGAATACGCACGTTAACTCGTGCTATACTTGCTTTTTGTATGCGAGATGCAGCAAAAATAAACAAAACCATCATCATGTCCCCTCCCACTCACTTCGACATCGAGTATTCCATCAACCCCTGGATGAATCTAGACAACAAAGTCGACAAAAAAGCAGCCCTTTTCCAGTGGCAAAATCTCGTAGATCTATATAAAAATCTAGGGTTAAATATCAAACTCATCCCTGCTTCAAAAGGTGTGCCAGACCTCGTCTTTACCACCGACCATGGTGTCTGGATCAGAGACACATTTTATCTCTCGAATTTCAAGTATCCAGAGCGTCAAAAAGAACAAAGTATCGCCTTGGATTGGTACAAGTCACAAAAAATCAAAGTTCAGCACACTCCCTCATACTGTTTTATGGAAGGCGGAGATGTCATACATCACGAAGGTATCATCTTTGTGGGTTATGGCTTTCGCACCTCACACGAGACCATAGAATACCTCCACAACACCACAAGATTAGAAGTAGTAGCTCTAGAGCTCATCGATGAATCTTTTTACCACCTAGACACCTGCTTCCTTCCCATAAATCGTGATACCGCCTTTTACTACCCACCTGCTTTTTCAAGTAGCAGCATCAAAGCTTTAAAATCACATTTTGACATGCTCTTGCCTGTAACTACTCACGAAGCCGATGGTTTTGCCTGTAATAGTGTCAAAATCAACAATCATATTATCTGCCAACCCAATCCGACCTTTGAGCAAAAACTATTAGATCTGGATTTAATACCGATCTCGCTAGAAATGTCGCAGTTTAATAAATCCGGCGGTGGCATCCACTGTCTCAGTCAGATCATCACCACTTGACAAAATATTCAAAATTTGTCACACTTAATTCATAGATTTATACTTTTTTATAAATATATGAAATATATTGAGTTTAAAAAGCTCGTCACCGTACCCATCTTTACCTCCCAGGATCTAAAAAATCTAGGTGCTAGCTATACCCCGTCCCAGCTTACTGGCTGGCTCAAGCTAGGTTATCTCACCAAGCTCCGTGGTGGACTATATACTTACACAGATTCGCTTGACACGCTTCCCACACAAGTCATAGCGAACTTATTTCATTCACCTAGCTACTTATCCCTCAACTATGCCTTATCTCACTATGGAGTCATTCCAGAAGCTGTATATACTTTTACCTCAATCACCTCCAAATCAACTCGCACTTATGATCTACCACTTGGCCATTTCACCTACAGACACCTTCCTCCCAAGCTGTTTTTTGGCTATACTCAAATCTCGTCCACCACTAGTTCGTATCTTTTAGCCGAACCAGAAAAAGCCTTATTGGATTATTTTTACCTTACCCCGTCCATAAAAAATTCCAAAGATATCTTTGAGTTGCGCCTAAATCTCGAAAATATCAATTGGCCAAAACTAAAAAAGTATCTCACTATCTTCAAACACGCGAGACTCAATTATTTGATTAATATTTTGGAGGACTCATATGCTCACACTTGATCAAATCTTGTCTTACACCAAGTCCTCAAAGATCAGTAAAAATATCTTAACAGAATATTATCAGCATGAACTACTTGCTAGTATCTTTGCTCAAAAAGGCAGCGAAAATTATTCATTTATAGGTGGCACCGCCATCCGCATTTGTTATGGAGGCGCACGTTTTTCTGAAGATCTAAATTTCGACACCTTAGATTTAAACGATTTTGATCAACTTTTGACAAATACCATCGCCGATATGACAGCGAAGGGATTTATCATTGAGTCCAGATTACTCCACAAAGGAGCCTATCATTGCTATCTCAAATTTCCAGATGTACTCAAAAACTATGGTATTTCTGGGTATGATGAAGAAAAGCTACTAATCAAAGTAGATGCAACCCAAACTTCCAAGCTATTTACACAAAATATCATCCTCAACAAATACGGGGTTTTTCAGAATATCAAAGTGGCCAGTCCTGCAACAATTTTATCTAAAAAGCTTCTGACCATATCACAGCGCAAAAGACCCAAAGGTCGAGATCTCTACGACGTAACATATCTCTGGGGCATGACACAGCCAGATCAAAAATATCTAGAAACAGTGGGAAATATCACCCTCAAAGATCAGCTAGTTCATTTAACAAAATTTGTAAGCAATCTAGATCTAAATACACTAGCTAGAGATGTATCGCCATTTCTTCTAAATCCAAGAGACCAAGATAGAGTACTTCACTTTGATCAGTTTCTCAAAAGCAAACTCAGTACTACAAAATAAACATTTTTGTATATTGGCTGTCAACAACTACATTTCGGTAGGCGCTTGGACCTGCCCGCAGTGCTTACAGCACAGCTGTTGCAGGCGGGTCCCCAGCATCACATTTCTTCAGGTGCGGTTATTCCGAGTAAACCCAAACCCGACTTTAACACATTAGCAGTGGCTCTAGTCAACTCATAACGTAGAGCATTTACTTCACCATTTCTTGCCCCAGCGGAGCCTTCAGGCGAAGTGGGGTCTTCCTCAAATACTCTGCATGCCTGATAGAAACTATTAAAACGTGATGCTAGTTCATAAATATACGTAGCAATCAGATGTGGAGCAAAGCTTGATCCCGCGTCAGCCACCACCTCAGGATATCGATATAGCCATCTAAGCACACTCATTTCTTGTGGATTCAACATTTCTGACTTTAAGGGTCCGACCCCTAAAGTAAATTTGTTCAAAATACTTTTTGCTCTAGCATGCGTGTACTGGATAAATGGCCCGGTATTTCCCTCCAGGTTCGTCATCTTTTCTGGTTCATATACTATATCTCCACCAAGTGCTTGGCGTAGCACAGTATATTTGAGAGCTCCAACAGCTACCTGATCAGCTATTACTTCTTTATTTTTGATCTCCCTAACACCCATTTTTTCTAGTACCGTTTCTTTGAGTTCATCTAGCAGTCCTTCACCAGTCACCACTTTGCCAGTCCTCGAGCTCATCTTGCCTGTTGTCAGTTTCATCATGCCATGAGATAGATGGGTCGTCTTCCCACCAAGCTCAGGAGAGATCAAACTCAGTACTTTTAAAAGTACTTTAAAGTATTCATCTATCTCGTTGGCCGTCACGATAAAGGATTTATCATACGCCCATCTACCATACTTCATCTGTGGCAAACCTAGCTCCTTGCCCTCGTAAGTAGGCAGCCCCAGCTTGTTGCGGAAGACTCTGGTATGCAAACCGTATTTCTCACCTTTAAAGACAACTGCTCCTTCGTCTCCAAGCTCGAGCACCTCTTTTGAGAGAGCCTCTTCGATCACTTTAAGACCCGCGGGACCTGCCTCACTTTCAAAAAAGTACTCATCAAACTTGGTGCCAAGTCTTGCGTAAATAGTCTCAAAATACTCAAGACTCCAAGCTCGGCCCTGATCATATAGTTCGTTGATTTGTTCATTTGTTCGGTTATATATTTGGCCGTTCATTTCGTTCATTTCTTCACGTGCCCCTGCGAAGCCTTCGGGCGAAGTGGGGTCAGTTTCGTATAGTCCTGCCCCGTACGCATAAGCCGCTCCTAGGTATGCAATCCTTTCCTTCAAGGTGAGAACTTGTAGGTCAGAGAGTTGTTTACCATCCTTTTTTAGCTTCTGCTCTAGTCCCCAGATAGATTTGGCTACGTGTAGACCTACATCCCCCTGATAATTAGCTCTCTTTATGATCGCCCCGTTTGCCTCAAAGATCCGGCACAGCGCTTCACCTATGGTATTGCTCATGAGATGTCCGATATGGAATTCTTTAAATGGATTTGGGTCAGTAAACTCAACGTAGGTTTTTTGTTTGTTTAGATTTTCATTTTTTCCAAAACTTGGATTTGTCGCATTTGTCAGTTCTTTTAGTAAATATTCTTTGGTTAAATAAAAATTGATAAATCCAGCCCCCGCCACTTCGACCTTTTCAAAAACAAAGGACGGACCTTTGTTTATATGATCAACAATATTTTGAGCCAAATCCCTTGGCGATTTAATTTGAGAATTGGAGAATTTTTGATTTGAGATTTGCTTCCATAGTATCATCGCGATGTTTACACTATAGTCACCGTGAGCTTCTTCTTTTGGGTGCGTCACACTATAAGCACAAATGGGTAGTTGTAATTCCGCTACGGCTTTATCTATGATTTCATTTATGATTTTCATTACCCTATTCTACTATAAATCCTGCTTGGATTGATCTATCGCACTAGTCTCACATTGTTCAATAAATATATTTAGATCCAAATATTTTGCTCTAAATTTGGTAAATTGTTGTAAAGTTTTATATATTAGATCTGGAATATTCAGTATATATATGTTCAATATATTTAATCTAAATAATAAAAATAGCTTGATAGAAAATTAAAGTAAAATTCTGCTAGTTGACAACCTATGACCACCATTGATACAGTGAGATAGCTATTAAAAACTTGTAAAGTCACATCTGACCACGGTCAGATTGATCCTGAACATGTTGAAGGATTCTTGCCCTATGAACAATCCAAAACTCTATACCGTCAAAGAAGCCGCCAAATTGGTCGGTGTATCCACAAATACTTTGTACAAATATTTGGGCGATGACGTGATCCATGCAGCGCGCGGCTCCGCCATCCAAGGCCGTTTCCGCATCCCGCAGTCCGCACTAGAAGAATTTCTGGGAATTTCATTGTCAACTCAGGAAAATTCCCAGCCCCTAGCGAAACCCGCCGAAGCGGGTGAAGTGGGGCCACCAACTTTGCAAAGCGCGGAAGGTCAGACCCTACAGGAGATCCATATGACTACAGCTACACCGGAAAACAGGAAAACCGGATTACCACTAAGTGTTGCCCGCTTCCTCCTCATCCTCGCCCTCCTTGCCGTCCTCCTAGACCTCGTCATCTCCCACTCTGTCTCTCTCCCTGGTCAGCTATCTCGCCTCTTATTTTTGTTTGTCATGCTCCTACTAGCCTATCAGGAAGGCGGCTACCGTAGGGGCTGATTCAATATGAACAGAGATGAAATTGCTCTCCAAATAAACAAGTTCAAGGCACGCCGCATCAAATCTAGACTCGCAAATTATGGCACGACCGTCTCCACCTTCTTGGGACTCTCCATTTTTGCCAAAGGTTTTACCCTCTCTAGCCTCTACTCCTTCCTCATCTTCTTGCCAGTGATCACCTATTTCACCCTCCAAACTCTCAAATTTGCCAAAAAATCACGCAAAATCAAACAGCGTCTACAAGAATTAAGGTCTATGACCTACGACCTACGACCTACATTTTCTATCTTCAAATTCCTAAGCCAGCCTAGTTTTGCCTTCCGCTTGACTCTGATCCTACTTTTCCTCGTCATCTTCACCACTTTTGCCAGAGTCAAAGAGACTCCCGCTCAGACAGTCAGTTATCAGCTTACAAACGTCAAATAAACATATGCTTAAAATTTGGCTCATCTACAATCTCTTCATCACTGCCATGATTTTTGGCACTTCACTCTCGAGCGCCAAGTCAATCACCAATTATCTCCTCCCCTTCCTCCTCTTGCCCCTCATTTATTATCTAGGCAAAGAAACATTAAAAAAATCCAAGCGTCGCAAATTGTCAGATGCATTTGATTCGTCCATCACCGTAGGGGCGGACCCCCATGTACAGCCAGAAATTGCCATCGAAGGCGAGATCATGCCTCAGGGTATCTCCGATGACAACCGTAGACTATTCCTCAAACTAGTCGGTTCGACAGGTTTATCTATTGTAATCATGGCCATCTTTGGTAAAAAATCCGCCCAAGCCGCCTTCTTTGGCTCAGTCCCAGGACCAGGCACGGTCTCTGTCAAAGATAGTACGGGAGCCACCATCGACCCAGCCGAAAAACAAAGTACCGATGGCTACGAAATCTCCCAAGTCGACGATTCTACGACCCCTGCTTACTATGGATTTGTGCATAAAACTGGTGCATGGTATATCACAAAAGAAGATGCAACTGGCGCTTATCGCTACGCCAAAGGCGCTGTCGACTTTGCAACCAGCTGGACCAGTCGCGCAGGACTAACCTACGATTATTTTGATGCAATCTTCTAAACATATGACGAGACACAAATTCATCACCAAACTCTTCCACATCTTTATGATCGCGACCGTGGTCATGCAATCTCTGGTCTACCCATGGATCTCACTCCTACCAGCCCCACCAGGGGCACAAGCCCAGGAGTCGCCTCCACTAGAGGCCACACACTCCGCAGAGACCCCAGCACCTAGTCCGCTGGATCCCCTCCTAAACCCAGACACAATTTTCACAAGCACAAACTCAGCAGAAACAATAACACCCGAAGAAGTACCCGAAGCCACCCCATCCGCCACACCCGAACCTACACCCGAAGCCATAGTTACACCTAGCCCTACTCCCTCTGCTAGTGTCGCTCCATCCCCTACTCCTACACCAACTCCTACTGTTTCATCCTCACCAACCCCAACTCCTACTACTTCCCCTGTAGCTGCCCCTACTGAATTACTGACCAGCCGAATTACTGATTCGCTGCTTTCCCCCTTCTCCATCTCCCTCCAGTATCCCTTTGCCGGCTCCTACCCCACTTCATATGGCTTTGGCCAGAGATCACCAAACAACTATGTCGCTCTCATGCAATCACTCTTTGGAGTAGATGCCCACGACGGACTCGACTTTTCCATGCCTATTGGCACAGAGATTTTATCTACTAGTGCCGGCACCATCATCTCCGCAGGCTCAGGTCTTTACGGCACGACTATCCAGATAGAGCACTCTTGGGGCATCAGCTACTACGGTCATCTCTCTGATACAAGTGTACAAACCGGTGACAAAGTAAAAGCAGGCCAAATCATCGGCTACTCAGGTAATTCTGGTGTCACCACTGGTCCTCATCTCCACTTTGGCATCCGCCCAGTTAGTCCAAATCTCCTAAATGGCTATCACGGCATGATCGATCCCGCTCCCTACCTCCAAGGCATCATCCTGCCAAAAATCCTAGGCACCAAAGATGGCAAAGCTATCCAAAACAGAGCGCGTGTCCGTCAGATCAAAAACAAATTTGAACTAGTCAAAAAATCCCTCAAAAATGATGATACAAATATTAAGGTAAATTTTGCCTCAGGAGAAACAACGGATCTAAATATCGTGCTAAAAAATCCTAAAGGTTTTGAGATCGACATCACAGATCAAACTTTGGGCACCTTGACTGGTCCACTTGGCCCCACACTAGATGTAAATCTCACAGAAGTAGTAGACCTTATGCCAGGTCTCTATCAGCTCACGATCACCGATGCACAAGGGAACTACGAAACCCAAGATTTCACTTGGGGAGTCCTTGCAATCAATACCAACAAGACTATCTACCTCCCCTCTACACCAGTCGATTTCTCCATGGCAGTCCTCGACAACCAAGGTGATATGGTCTGTGACGCTCAGGTAGATTTATCTATCACTTCCCCTTCTGGCATAGTTACAAAACTCAGCTCTACAACAGGTGAGATCACAGTAAATCTAGTGACCTGTTTGAGCAAAACTTATACTCTAAATCCCGACTACCAGGCGACCTTCCACCCCGCAGAGCTAGGCAACTACGAGGTAAATATGTCTACAACCACAGTAGACGGCACCCGTTCTATCAGCTCCAGTTTCCGCGTTTCTAGTTCTGTCCCCTTTGACGTGGAGCGTGTGACCATCACTCGTATCTATCCCCGCCTCGACTACCCTGTCATCTTGCGTGTACATGCTTTTGAAGATTTTATTGGCACTGTAGAAGATATAATTCCCGCGAGTTTTGAGCTGATCAAACCAGCAGGCGACCAAAATCCAGAGTACACAGTCTCCAGCCGCGGTGACACCCAAGTCCTCAGCTGGAACGTAGTCTGGCAAAAAGGTGGCGACTATGTCCTTAGCTACCAGTTCAATCCCCCAGACAAAAGTCCAGATTTTTACACTTTTGGACCATTAAAAATCGGCAATCGTTTTAACGAAATTAAAACCTGGCAACTCGCCATCGATGCCACAACCACCATCATCTTAAATTATGCCCACACTATTCTGACCAGTGGCACTACCTGGACCGTCCCAGACGACTGGACAGACGCAAATAACACTATCGAAGTAATAGGTGGAGGTGGTGCAGGTCGCACAGATACGACAGGTGCGGCTGGAGCAGGAGGCGGCGGCGGAGGCGCTTACGCCAAATCAGTCAACATCGATTTAACTCCAGGTGGCACAGTCGACTATCAAATAGGCGGGGGTGGTATCCCCACTTCCGTCAATGGTACAGATACCTTTTTCAATCGCACAGCTGGATCTGCCGGTACTTGTGCAGATACAACTAGTGCATGTGCCAAAGGTGGGACAGGCGCAACTACTGCCACAGGTACTGCAGGTGGTACAGCTGCAGCTAGTTTTGCCACAGGTACTGGAAACGTCAAAAACAACGGTGGTACAGGTGGTACCGGTAATACTACTTCCGACTCAGGTGGAGGTGGCGGTGGTGCTGGTGGCCCAAATGGAGCTGGTGGTACTGGTGGTGCAGGTGATACAGACAACGCCACAGATGGAGTTGGAGGTGGAGGCGGAGGTAATGGTGGTGGTGCAAATGGTGGAAGCGGTATCACCAGTGACACAATCGGCGCGGCAGGTGGCAATGGCAACGGAGGTACAGGTGGTGGCACAGGCGGCACAGCAGCCGATGGTGCCAATGGTACCGCTGGTACTGGTGGTGGAGGTGGAGGTGGATCAGACAACATGGACGGTGGAGGTGGTGCAAATGGTAGCGATCTAGTTGCTGGGGTAAACGTAGGTTCAGGAGGTGGCGGAGGTGGTACCGGTGATACAGCTACAACCACAGGTAT